>DYDG01000013.1 GCA_020717845.1 Marinifilum sp.
TGCTACCTCCCGCAGCTACAAATATGCTAAGCCGTTCTATTCTGACTATCACAGGTTAAAAAACCTTGAACATCGAAAAGTGTCAAATCTGGCAACTGCTTTAATTGCTATGCAATCAAAGCAGTTGCCAGAGAGACTTGTAATTTAAACTTGTGATTTCAGTACTGCCTGAGCTGCAGCAAGCCTGGCAATAGGCACGCGATATGGAGAGCAGCTGACATAGTTCAAGCCAATCATATGGCAGAACTCGATAGAGCTTGGGTTGCCGCCATGTTCGCCGCATATTCCTACCTTGAGATCAGGCTTTACTGATCGTCCCTTTTCTGTGCCCATCTTTACTAATGCTCCAACACCGTCTCTATCCAAAACCTCGAACGGGTTCTTTTCTAAGAGACCTGTTTCTACATACCTGTCAAGGAATTTGCCCTCAGCATCATCCCTGGAGAAGCCAAAGGTAGTCTGAGTCAGATCATTTGTGCCAAAGGAGAAGAATTGTGCCTCCTGAGCTATCTTGTCGGCAGTAACAGCTGCCCTTGGCAGCTCAATCATTGTCCCTATCAGATAGTCAACCCTGATCCCTTTTTCTGTAAACACCTCTTCGGCTGTTTTTTGAATCAATTCCTTTTGCACCTTAAGCTCTGCGACGGTGCTAACCAATGGCACCATTATCTCGGGGAATACCTTAATTCCTTCCTTTGTCAGGTTACAGGCAGCCTGGATGATTGCCCTTGCCTGCATCTCAGTGATCTCAGGATAGGATATTCCCAGACGGCACCCTCTTAAGCCAAGCATAGGGTTTAATTCCCGCAGGTTTTCAACCTTATGGAGTAATTTTTTCTTATCAGCAATCTCTTTTTTATCTCCACCAGTTATCTCAAGCCTGGTTACCTCTACCAAAAGCTCTTCATGGCTTGGCAAGAATTCATGAAGCGGCGGGTCAAGCAGTCTGATGGTAACCGGTAATCCTTCCATAGCCTTCAGCATCTCATAGAAATCGCCTCGTTGCATTGGCAGGAGCTTATCCAGAGCCTTTCTTCTTTCCTGTTCATTTTCAGCCAGGATCATCTCCTGCATGATAGGCAATCTATCCTCAGCAAAGAACATATGTTCTGTTCGGCATAAACCTATCCCCTCAGCACCAAACTCCCGTGCCTTTTTAGAGGCTGCAGGGTCATCTGCGTTTGCTCTGATCTTGAGCTTGCGAATCTCATCTGCCCAGCCAAGCAATTTTATCCCTTCTGGGGTCATCTCAGCCTCAATGGTTGGTGCCTCACCCAGGATAACCTTGCCGCTTGAGCCATCAATGGTGATAATATCTCCCTCAGAGATAACCTGGTCGCCAACTGTGAATCGTTTATTGGCTTCATCCACCTTTATTGCCTCACATCCGGCTACACAGGACTTACCCATACCCCGAGCTACAACCGCAGCATGAGAGGTCATACCGCCATGAGCAGTTAATATCCCCTTAGCAACAGCCATACCATGGATATCATCTGGTGATGTTTCCTTCCTGACCAGAAGAACCTTTTTCCCCTGCTCTACCCAGCTACAGGCATCATCAGCAGAAAAGACAACTGCCCCTGAGACTGCCCCTGGCGAGGCATTCAGCCCGGTAGCCATTACCTCTATCTTTGCCTTTGGATCAATATGCGGGTGAAGAAGCTGGTCAAGCTGAGCCGGGTCTACCCTTAACAGTGCCTGTTCTCTGGTAATTAATCCCTCTTCAACCATATCAGCAGCTACCTTTATGGCTGCTGCTGCTGTTCTCTTTCCTGTTCGAGTCTGAAGCATGTATAGCCTTTGATTCTCAATAGTAAACTCAATATCCTGCATCTCTTTATAGTGTTTTTCAAGGGTATTATAGATATCTGTCAATTGAGCATATGCCTCTGGCATCTCATCCTTAAGATAGGCAATTGGTCTTGGTGTTCGGATACCAGCCACGACATCCTCGCCCTGAGCATTGGTCAGGTATTCGCCGTAAAATATCTTTTCACCTGTAGAGGGATTACGGGTAAAGGCAACGCCTGTGGCACAGGTATCGCCCATGTTGCCAAAGACCATGGTCTGGACATTAACAGCTGTCCCCAGATCATCCGGAATATCATACAGCTTGCGATAGGTTACAGCTCGCGGGCTATCCCATGATTCAAAGACCGCATCAATAGCCATCTTTAACTGTTGTTTTGGATCTTGTGGAAAATCAATCCGTTCTACCTCACGAAGCATCCGAAGATAGCGGGCAACCACATTTCTCAATGCCTCTGTTGAAAGCTCATTATCTAATTTCACACCTTCATCATGCTTTACCTCATCAAGAATGAACTCAAAATCACTGTGCTTTATTCCAAGAACCACATTGGAAAACATCTGGATAAACCTGCGATAGGCATCATAAGCAAACCTTTCGTTGCCTGTCTTAGCAGCCAGTCCCTTTACTGTTTCGTTGTTTAATCCAAGATTAAGAACCGTATCCATCATTCCGGGCATAGAAATCTTTGCCCCAGAACGTACAGAAACTAAGAGAGGATCATGGTGATCACCAAGCTTTTTACCCATAAGTTTTTCCAGAGCATCAAGGTTTTGGTCCATCTGTTCCTGAAGCCCCTCTGGATATTGCTTATTATTTTTATAATAATAAATACATGCCTCCGTAATAATCGTAAACCCTGGTGGAACAGGGATATTGATATTGGTCATCTCTGCCAATCCTGCACCCTTGCCACCTAACGTATCTTTCATTGTTCCTGTGCCTTCTGCCTTGCCATTGCCAAAAAAATACACCAATTTGCTCATGCCTTAAAAACCTCCTTGATATAATTAAAAGTTAAAAGAATTGCATCAATCCTCAGTCTTTTTTCTTTAAGCAGCCTGCGAAGATTGTCGCAATACCTCACTATTGCAAATTTCTAATCGCTCTATATAGTATCGTAAATTATCTGGACAAATATCATATCCATTTGGCCAATAAATCCCTCGACCATTTTCATATATTTTGACCTGTCGAAAATATTCTGGATCTGATAACGGTTTTGTCAATGGATCATTTCCAATAAACTGCATCCCATCTATGGTTTTTTCTACACCGTCATCAAAAACTAAATAAAGGTGATACTTCTCTAATGTATGTAATTGAATAATCTTGACCATAACTGAACTCCTTATTTTAAGGGATCAATCTTCTTCAATAAAGCAGGTTTTTTCGCCTGCTCACAATTGGCTAATAATTCCTGTCGATGTTCTAATGCCCATTCAACGATCAGAAGTCGAGCCCGTTTTGGAAGACTGCCTTTAATCATCTCAAGGGTATGAATGTCAAACAGAGCTTCTTGATCCTGATATTCTGCATGAAAATGAGCAGGGGGATGATCATTAATAAACATTCGAACAATGATTCCATAAAATCTACAAATCTCTGGCATTTTGCCTCTCTTTACTATCATCCTACACTTGATGTTTTCTTGGCTTCCTGGGGTTTATAGACCAAAAAATCAATGGCTATGTCTATGATATATCTTGCCTCTCTACTCCAGAGCTACCACCCTTCTTGCTCCAAGGTATCTCTGGTGATAATAAGGAGAATCCATGGAGTCAATCCTCACCCCTCCGCTGCGATATGATGATGAATGGATGAATCTATCACCGCCAATATAGATGCCTACATGAGAGGGATAAGAGGCATAGGTAGCGAAAAATACCAGATCTCCTTCATGCAGCTCTGTTACCGAAAAGCCCTCTTTCCACTGCTCTCTTGCTGACCTTGGAAGTTTTATTCCAAAATAGCCAAATGTTCTTTTCACAAATCCTGAACAATCTGTAGCCTCATCCCCAATCTCACCACCGGATTTATAAGGAAGATAGAGATACCTCTTTGCTGTATCAACTATCTGACTGGCAATAGCACTCGGATTCTCTGAAAACCTGATATCTGCAATGGTATCAGAATCTATGGTATCCAAATTTTCTTTAACCTTTGAAGAAGCCTCCACCATAGGAGATGCACCCTTTGATAGAGAGGCTTCCTCTGCCGAAGGAGCTTCCTCAGCCAGAGGGGCTCCCTCACTTGCTGCAAAAACATCTGGCAGATGGGCATCGTCTGATGGAAGGGATTGTCCATTAGTCACCTGTGGCGTTGCCCTCTGACAAGGCATGGAGTTGTCGAGAGATAACACCTGATTTACCTCTATCGTATTATCCGATAGGTGATTGAGCCTTTTTAGCTCATGGACAGTGCAACTGTTTCGTCTGGCAATGGAAAAAAGCGTATCGCCTTTTTTGACAACATAGCTTTTCTGCAAAGTAGAGGTTGTCTCTTGAACAATACCTATCTCCTGCTTCTCAACCTTCACATTCTGGCTTCTGACTTCTTGCTTCTTGCTTCTACCCTCTACCTTCTTCTTCCTATCCTCCGCATTCCGCATTCCGCATTCCGTATTTTTCGATATAATCAGCTGTTGTCCCTTACAGATAAGATTCCCATTCAATCCATTAATCTGCTGCAATTCTTCTACAGACATGCCATATTTTTTGGATATACGCCAGAGTGTTTCATCCCCACTTACCGTATGGTAAAGCACACCCCATGAAATTGTTGGGTAGAAGATAAGTATCCCTGCAAGAATATTGATGGTTAATTGTTTAGACATATTCCTGTTTCCCTTGAAGTTACTCGCCAATTACTGATGATATTAATTGACCAGACATCCATAATATCGCATGACTCTTAATCTTAGGAGTAGGATTAGCATTGTCCACCAGATGACAGACAGATTGGTAGGCAATGTCCACTCTACTCAAAACCTACAACTTTAATTGTGTGCCTCTCGCACCAACTTCTTATTCCGTAACAGCCTGTCGAGATCGCTTTGCTTCCTCAACAACATAAAAATACTACATTGGATTGTTAATCCATTTATTGTCTCTTTGGTGGTGGTGGTGGTATTATTATATTAGTTGGTGGTGGTGGATTAACATTCCGACCTTCTTGTATCAGTTTTGGTGGTGATGGATTAGATTCTTTTTTCCCCATTTTCTTCTCCTATATTTTTTCCATAAATTCGACCATTTTAACGTCTTTAACATCAACCATTATTGAGCTGACTCCAGTTAGTGGAATCTGTTTTTCATCACTAAGCCATGAAGCTTGCTCAAGGACAAAATGCCCTTTTTCTGGATCAGATGGCCATTCTTTTGGCCAACCATAAAGCCGTCTTTCACCATCTAAATGTAACACAACATAAGTTACATTTTCTAAAAACATCCCAAACCATTCAGAAGGGTATGATGTTTCTCTTGTAATACCCCAGTCCCGCAGTTTTTTATGAACCTTGTCATTATTGGCATAGTATGAAAAAATTATGCCTAATAGTATTGCCAAAATTATAGACCAAATTAAGTCAGACTGTAAGTTCCAATTAAATAAAGACCACTTGCTTCCAATAAAAAAGAGTAATACTTTAATAAGATATACAAACACCTGAACAAAGATTGTGAAAATAAGAGCTTGTATAACTCTCTCAAATTGAGATGGCTTGGGGAATGAGGTGAAGTTATAAAAGACCCAAGCTGCTACAAAACCTGGCAACAAATATTGAAGCAATGTCACAAAATCCTTTGCAAATGTTTCCATTTAGTGATTTGTTCTCCTTTTCAACCCCATTATTTATTATACAGTAATAATATCGGCTATGTCAAGAAAAATCTAAACAGCTGGACACATATATTAAAAAAAATCCGTAAAAATTCGTCCAATCCGTATTTATCCGTGTGCTATTTTTTTGCTATAAGCCGTTTTCTACCCTCTTCAATAAAGAAGATAGCAATCATAAAGACAAACAAGATGCCCCAATCAGCAAGACTGAGTGGAACAGTATTGAATATCTTCTGGAAAAAAGGGATATAAACCAATGCTGCGATAAATACAAGTTCAAAGGAAATACCCCAGATAATGAGCTTATTACTGAACAACCCTTTTGCAAATACAGACTTAAACTCTGTTCTGCAGGCAAACACATTAGCAATCTGCATTACCACAATGCCAGCAAAGATCATGGTCATGGCATGCAGGTGTAATGGATTAGTAAACGATGTATCATCTGGCTCAAGTTGCATTCCTGGCGACCATCCTCCCTTAAACAGTACCCAGAAATAAGCAGCCAGAACAGCGATCGTGCTCAATGTCCCAAGAAAGAAGTATCCTCTAAAGAGTACTGAGGAATCAACAAGCCCTTTGTTTTTTGGTCTTGGTGGCTTATCCATCAGCCCTTCCTCTATTTTTTCAGTCCCGAGTGCAATCGCTGGCAGGGTCTCAGTGCCAAGGTCAATGGCAAGTATCTGTAATGCTGTAATTGGAAATGGTATTTTGAATACGGCGAATAGACAAAATGGGATAATCTCAGGGACAAGGTGGGCAAAGATATAGATCATAAACTTGCGGATATTATCAAATACAGCTCGTCCTTCTTCAATGCCAGCAACAATACTGGCAAAGTTATCATCAGTCAAGATCATATCAGCTGCATCTCTGGCCACATCAGTGCCGCGGACACCCATGGCTATGCCAATATCAGCCCGTTTGAGTGCTGGGGCATCATTGACCCCATCACCAGTAACAGCAACGATATGCCCTATTTCTTTGAATGCATTGACAATCCTGAACTTATGTTCAGGATTGATGCGAGCAAAAACAACCTCATCCTTGAGCAATCTCTGCAGTTCTTCATCAGACATGGTTGTCAACGCTGTGCCATTGACAACCTTAGCATCCTGAGATTGGACAATGCCCACCTGACGAGCAATAGATAGGGCAGTAATCTCATAATCGCCAGTAATCATAACTATCCGAATACCAGCTTTCTTGCAGAGTGCAATTGCATCTGCTACCTCAGGACGTGGTGGATCATGCATGGCTGCAAGCCCGACAAAGGTAAGATTGCATTCAACCTGTTCAGCGGTTTCGTCAATGGCTTCCAGATGGACATAATTCCGATATGACAGAGCAAGAACACGGAGGCCATCTTCAGCAAACGTATTTAGTGATGACATAATCTGATTACGTTCATCATCAGAGAGCGGTATGATTTTGTCTCCATGGACAATGGATGTTGACAAGTTAAGCACCTCGCATGGTGATCCCTTGACAAAGACACGCACCTTGTCAGGGCTGATCTGGTGTAGAGAGCTCATTCGTTTACGGACAGACTCAAATGGAAATCGCTTGATTAACGGAAACATTTCTCTGAGCTTATCAATATCAAGACCTGCTTTTACAGCAAAACTGAGCAATGCCCCTTCGGTTGGATCGCCCAACACATTCCAGTATTTTCTATCCTTTTTCTCTGGAGCAAGTAATCTGGCAGTGCTACACAGCACACCGATGGTAGAAAAAAGATGCAGATTGTCTGCATCAAATTCATTTGGAGAAACTGTTTTGCCATTTAAAGAAAAATTACCTGATGGTTCGTAACCGCTGCCTGATACCTCTATGATTTTCCCATTAAGCCATAGCTTTTTTACACAGACCTGACTGGTTGTAAGAGTTCCTGTCTTGTCTGTGCAGATAACATCTGTTGAGCCGAGTGTTTCTATGGATGAGAGTTTTTTGACTAAGACATGCCTTCGCGACATTCTCTGGACTGCCACGGCAAGCGACAGGGTAACGGTTGGCATCAGTCCTTCGGGTACATTGCCAAGGATAATGCCAATGGCAAACAGTGATGCTGCTGTAAAGGAAAGCTTGGCAACAAGTGTGCCCAGGACAAAAAATATTAATCCAAGGCTGACAGCAATGACAGCGATGATTTTTGTTAGGCGGTCAATCTCTTTTTGAAGCGGGCTTGGCTCTTCCTTGACTGATTGTGTTAGCCTGGCAATCTTGCCAAGCTCTGTAGCCATACCTGTGGCAATGATCACAGCTTTGCCTGTCCCTGAAACAACACTGGTTCCAGCAAACACAAGGTTGGGTATCTCGGTCCAGACAAATTCTTCGATAAGATTAAACACTTCAGACATTTTGTAACCTGGCCGTGATTCACCAGAGAAGATACTGTTGTCAACCCGAAGCTCATGCGATTCAATAAGACGAGCATCAGCCGGTATGTTGTCGCCCTCTTCAAAGAGAACAATATCACCAGGGACAATCTCATTGCTTGAGATTATATGTTCTTTGCCATCGCGAAGGATGCGGGTTTGCCGCGGCATGAGCACAGAAAGCGACTCGATAGCCCTTTCTGCCTTGAATTCCTGCCAGAAACTAAATATAGCGTTCAATATAATGACAACAATAATTGTCCAGCCTACCTCTTTCATCCCAATAAAAAATGCAAGCATGCTTCCTGCCCACATTAAGAGAGCCAGAAGGTTGGTGAAATTGTAAAGAAACTTGCATATGAGTGGTGTCCTTTTCTTTTTACTGATCTCATTTGGGCCATAGTCTTCAAGCCTCTCTCTGGCATCATCGGTAGAGAGTCCATTATCCCCTGTATCCAACTCTTGATAGATCTCTTCACGCGATAATGACAAAAACTCTTCCCGTTCTTTCCGTTCTTTCTGCTGAGCTTTAAGCAATCTCAATAACTTCTCATCGCTTTCAGCTGAGATTATCCTATCTATCAATATCTTATTCCGTGCAAGCAAGCTGAGTCTGGATAATATCTTAAGATGTGTTCCTGTTTCCGAGAGTGGGGTGATGAAGAGGAAAAAAAGATGCACAGGCTTATTGTCTGGGGCATTAGAATTAATCCCTTTGCTTGATACACCTACAAAAAAGAGCACCTCATCCAGTCCCTCGATTCGTGCGTGAGGGATGGCTATACCATTACCAATTGCAGTAGAGGCAACCTGTTCACGATTAATGATTGAGGCTGCAATTGCCTCAGGGTGTTTGAGATGCTTTTGCTTATGGAGCATAGCAACCATTTCTTCCAATACAGCATCCATGGATGTTGATTGCAGATGAACGGTTACTAATCCTTGCTTAAGAAAGGAAGAGATTTGCATGGGTTAACCTTCAGTAAACGGTCAGCTTTCAGCGGTCAGAAAGAGAGCTGTCCAGCATTGTCTATGCTGATGGCTGAACGCTTGTGAGTTTAGTGACTTGAGTAGTCAAACAGTGAATCCCTTGAATTAAGATACACTATTTTTTGTGATTTGTCAAGGAAAATTCAAGATAAAGATGGTGTCTTATTTGCCTTTATGACACATTAAACCATTTTGGTTTTCGCAGCATTCTGAAATAATTTGTCTTGACATATTTCTGAAATTGAGATATAATGTAATATGATTGTTAAATCATATTTAATAGTAAGGAGGAAGTTGTAAGGAAATGAAGAAAAATTTTTTGTTTACCTCAGAATCAGTGACCGAAGGGCATCCAGATAAACTGGCTGATCAGATCTCAGATGCGGTGCTTGATGCTATTATGGAGAATGACCCTGATGGAAGGGTTGCCTGCGAGACTCTTATTGCTATGGGTCTGGTGTTTGTGGCTGGTGAGATAACCACCAGTTGTTATGTTGATGTGCCAAAGGTTGTCCGAGCTGCTATCAAGGATGCTGGTTATACCAATCCTGCCTTTGGGCTTGATTATCAGGATTGCTCGGTAATTACCTCTATCAATGAACAGTCTCCAGATATTGCCCTTGGTGTGGATAAAGAGGGTGCTGGTGATCAGGGGATGATGTTTGGTTATGCTACGGATGAAACCAAGGAATTAATGCCATTACCAATCATGCTGTCTCACAAATTGGCCAGACGCCTTTCTTATGTCAGAAGAGGGATGCTATTACCATGGGTAAGACCTGATGGCAAATCTCAGGTAACTGTAGAGTATGTTGATGGCAAACCAGCAAGGATAGATACTGTGGTTATCTCTGCTCAGCATGATGAGGATGTAACCATAGAAACCATTCGGGAAGGGGTTATCGAAGAGGTGATCAAGCATGTTATCCCGGCAGAACTGCTCAAGGATACAAAATATTTCATCAATCCTACAGGAAGGTTTATTATTGGCGGGCCACAGGCAGATACAGGGCTTACCGGAAGAAAGATTATTGTTGATACCTATGGCGGCTGGGCAAGACATGGTGGCGGATGTTTTTCAGGCAAGGACCCATCAAAGGTAGACCGTTCTGCTGCTTATATGGCCAGGTATGTGGCTAAAAATATTGTTGCTGCTGGGCTGGCAAAGGAATGTGAGATACAGTTTTCTTATGCTATCGGTGTTGCTGCCCCTGTCTCGGTTATGGTTGATACCCATGGCACAGGCAAGATGGCTGATGAAAAAATAGAAAAATTGGTTCGGGAACACTTTGACCTGACCCCAAGAGGGATTGTCAGGACATTGCAGCTTCAAAAGCCAATCTATAAGCAAACAGCAGCTTTTGGACACTTTGGCAGGGAAGAGGAAGGTTTTGCCTGGGAAAATACAGATAAGGTTGAGTTGTTGAGGGAATGCAAGAAGTAAGGATCATCATATATAACCACAGAGGGCACAGAGAACACAGAGAAAAATAGGATGCAAACCTATCGATGGAGTTGAAGAATTTCCTTATAACCTCTGTGAACTCTGTGTCCTCTGCGGTAAATTATCAAGAGGAGGCAGTATGAATTTTGATGTTAAGGATATAAACTTAGCTGAAAAGGGAAGGCTAAGGATTGAATGGGCAGGTAGACAGATGCCTGTTCTGAAATTGATAAAGGAAAGATTTTTGAAGGAAAAGCCGCTGGCTGGTCTGCGGCTGGCTGCCTGTTTGCATGTAACCACAGAGACAGCCAATCTAATGGATACATTGGTGGCTGGCGGGGCAGAGGTTGCACTTTGTGCCTCTAATCCACTCTCTACGCAGGATGATGTTGCCGCAAGCTTAGTTACTCATTTTAATATTTCCACCTTTGCTATTAAGGGTGAGGATAATGAAACGTATTACAAACATCTCAACAGTGCCCTGGATATTAAACCCCATATTACTATGGATGATGGGGCAGATATGGTCTCTGCTATCCATACGACAAGACAGGATCTCTTAGAGGGTATTGTTGGCGGCACAGAAGAGACCACAACCGGTGTTATCAGACTAAAGGCTATGGCAAAGGATGGTGTGCTAAAATATCCTATTGTTGCCGTAAATGATGCCCTGACAAAACATTTGTTTGATAATCGCTATGGCACTGGTCAGAGCACCATAGATGGTGTTTTGCGGGCAACTAATATTCTGCTTGCTGGTAAAAACTTTGTTGTTTGCGGGTATGGCTGGTGCGGCAAGGGATTGGCAATGAGAGCAAAGGGAATGGGGGCAAGGGTTGTTGTTACTGAGATAAATCCTCTTGCTGCCCTTGAGGCAACGATGGATGGGTTTGAGGTAATGCCTATCAGTGAAGCTGCCAGAATTGGTCATATCTTTGTAACCGTGACCGGGAATAAGCATGTTATTGATGCAGATCATTTTAAGGCAATGATGGATGGTGCGGTTGTTGCCAATTCAGGGCATTTCAATGTTGAGCTAAATATTGATGCCTTAGAGGCTATGGCTGTGTCTAAACGACAGGTAAGGGATTTTACGGATGAATATGCTTTGAGTGATGGCAGAAAGATATATCTGCTTGGAGAGGGGAGGTTGATTAACCTGGCTGCAGCTGAAGGACATCCTGCCTGTGTTATGGATATGAGCTTTGCTAATCAGGCACTGTCTGCAGAATATATGGCAAGGGAAAGTAGTAACTTGAAAAAGGCTGTTTATTCTGTTCCTGAACATATGGATAAGGAGATAGCCCGATTAAAGTTAGCCTCCATGGATATAAAGATAGATACCCTGACACAGGAACAAACAGAGTATCTGGCTTCGTGGGAGATGGGAACGTAGGGAATCAGGTGGATAGGCTGTTAGGTAGGATTGGTGATCAGGTGATCAGGTAATATAGGATATTGCTTTTCCGATCACCGATCACTGATCACCCTGCTTTCAGCCTAAACAAGAGGTGTCAGAATGATTGGGATTGTAGTAGCAACTCATGGCAGCATGGGAATCGAGCTTGTCAGGACTGCAGAATTGATTGTAGGAAAATGTGAAAAGATTGAGGCAGTTCCCTTTTTCCCTCATGAGTCTGGTGAGGAGCTTACTCAAAAGATTAAACAGGCAATAGCTAATGTAAATGACGGAGATGGTGTGGTGGTATTCGTTGATCTTATCGGCGGAAATTGCTGCACCATCTCTGGTGCATTTTTAAGGGATGAAAATGTAGAGGTTATATGCGGCGTTAATCTGCCTATGGTTATAAAGCTTGTCAATCATAGACATGAAGGGTTGAAGGATGTTGCTGCTGCTGTTCAGAAGGCAGGGGTCAAGAGTATTGTCAACCTGCGCGAACGGTTATTATAGGATACCAGATTATGAACATTGTTTTGTTTCGCATTGATGAAAGGTTTATTCATGGGCAGATAATTCAAGGGTGGAAGGGATTAGAGTATCAGCATATTGTTGTGATTAGCGACAGGATGGCTGGGGATGAGCTTGAAAAGCGGCTTCAACTTAGTGGCGTATTAGATAATGTTACGGCTTGCTTTTACAAGAGTAACCAAATGCCTGAAATGGCAATGGATCAGGCAAAAAATACAAAGCGAACCATTATCCTTGTTGGAAATGTTGAGGATGCCATTCTGGTAATACAGAGTGGCATCAGGGTGAATAAACTTAATCTTGGTGTTATGTCCCGGAATAGTTCCAGAACTCATGTAGTGAGTCCTGCAGTTTATGTTTCTCCTGAGGAGATGGAGTCATTGAAACAGATATCAATGATGGGAATTGAGGTTGAGGCTCAGGGGGTGGAGAGGGATACGGCGGTGAGGTTGTTTTGAGCCAGATGAGTGGCACAAATTTGGAGTAGTTTAATGTTATTATATGCCTTGATTGTCTCCATATGTTACAGCCTGATAAATCTGGATGCCACCGCCATAGCTCAGACCATGGTTTCCAGACCAATAGTTATTTCTCTATTAATTGGAAGTGTTTTGGGGTTATTGAATGGGGATGCTGCTTCTGGGGCAGGGATAGGCATAACCATAGGGGTATTCCTGGAATTTTTCTGGATTAATATTTCTTCGCTTGGGTCATCGGTTCCAGCGAATGCATCCATTAGCTCAGCCGTAGCCACAGCCGTGATTTGTTATCTTTCTAAAGGAGCACAGATAGAGCCATATTGGATAACCAGCGGGCTTGTTTACGGGGTATGCTGTGGATATGCTGGCGGAAGGACAGATACATTACTCAGAGCCTTGAATGCCAGGCTGGTCAATAGGGCAACGCCTTTTGTTGAAAAGGGCGAACTAAATGCCATTAATAGGCTTAATTTGCAGGCTATTGGTGTATCGCTGGCAATCAACACCTTGCTTTGTTTTGTGTTAATCATTGTGGGGATTAGTCTCTTGCCTGTCCTCCTGAAGTGTTTTCCGCAAGAGGTATTAGCAGCACTTAAAAATTCCTTGTGGCTGTTTTTATTGGTCTGTATGGGTATTGCCTTAGAGGCGTTTATGACAAAGAAGAGTGTATTTTATTTTGGGGCTGTGTGGGTGATTATAAGTCTTATAGGTCTTATATGACCTATAACATGAGGTAAATCCATGCTTGGACAAATATTCTGGAGATCCTTATTCATTCAATGCGTCCTGAATTTTGACAAAATGCAGAATACAGGTTTTGCTACAGCTATGATGCCTGTTATAAAAAGGCTGTTTCCACAGGGAGAAGAACAGAAAAAGGCATTATTACGGCATTTTGAACATTTTAACACTCAACCCTATGTAGCAAGTATCATTATGGGAATGATTGCGGCTAAGGAAAAAGAATATGCCTCTTCAGGAGATACGAAAATACTTGATGATATATCCAGATTAAAGGAGCAAACAGCCAGAGCCTTTGCCGCCTTAGGTGATATGTTTTTTTGGGGGACATGGAGACCGTTTATCTCTCTGTTGGGAATAGTGATTGTTTATTCAGGGATTATTCTGAAAGAAACATGGTTGATGGGGGCAGGAGCAGCTGTTTTTTTAATCGTGTATAATCTAATCCCATTAATGGTTAGATGGTATGGGCTGCGATTGGGTTATGAAAAGCAAGAAGGGGCGATTGAGATTATTCTTAAGGCTAAGCCTGTGATTCAAAAGACAATCTGGTGGATACAGTGTATCAGCTTGACAATACTTGCTTGTTTTGGGACATTTATATCATCTAAAACGATTGCAACCCTTGGTGGTCAGGGCAATCTGATCTCGTCTCTTTTATCTGGGGCAATAGTCCTTTGGGTAGCAGTAACACTCAGGCGTATTTCAATATCCAAGGTTGTGATATTGATTATCCTTATCTCTGCTGTTCAAGCATATGTTTTTAAGTAACACAAGCATCCTGCTTGTGTCTTGTATAATAGGTGAAGAAGATGCAATATTTGACAGAATCAGTAGTTATCCAGAATAAGCTTGGATTACATGCCCGGGCTGCCAGTGTTTTTGTGAACACTGCCTCCAAATTTGCATCAAAGATAGAGGTAGGGAAGAATGGTAATAATGATTTTGTGAATGGGAAGAGTATACTTGGGGTTCTATGTATGGCTGTTTCTCCAGGCAGCAAGATTGTTATCCGTGCTATGGGCAAGGATGCAGGGGCAGCTATGGTTGCCCTTATCGAATTAATAAATAATAAGTTTGGAGAAAATGAATGATTACTCTCACTGGAATCCCTGCTTCTCCTGGAATTATCATTGGCAAGGCATTTCTCTTTGACATAGGAAGATTTCATGTTGAGAAGAGAAAGATAGAATCTACCAAGATAGAGGTTGAGGTGCAACTTTTTAAGGAGGCAATTCTAAAGACCAGAAAAGAGATAGAAAAAATAGAGGAAAAGGTTCAACAAAATATAGGTGCAGATATTGCCAAGATATTTAGTGCCCATCTGGCAATGCTGGAGGATCCCATTCTGGTTCTTGATGTAGCTCAAAAGATAAGGGAGGAATCGGTATGTGCTGAATATGCTCTGGAATGTGTGCTTAAAAATATAGCAGATAATTTTGCTATCATGGAAGATGAATACTTCCGTGAAAGGGTGGTGGATGTTTTTGATATTGGTCGCAGAATCCTTCAAAATCTTAAGGGTGTTGACAGGGTAAGTGTGGAGGATCTGACAGAAAAGGTTATTATTATTGCCCATGAATTGTCGCCATCAGATACAGCTCATATGCATGATAGTAATGTGATCGGTTTTGTCACAGAGATAGGGGGAAAGACCTCTCATGCAGCTATTATGGCCAGGGCATTAGAAATTCCGGCTGTAGTTGGGCTTAAAGAGATAACCTATCAGGTGAGAAATGACGAGACCATTATCATCGATGGCAGTCATGGCATAGTTATTATTAATCCGGATAAAGAGACAATTAAGAAGTATTCCCATAAACAGGAGGAATTTTCTGCCTTTAAGGAAGGGTTATCCTGTCTGCGTGACCTGCCAGCACAGACTGAGGATGGGTTCAGGGTTCTGCTTTCAGCAAATATTGGGACACCAGAAGAGATTGATGTCATTAAACGAGAAGGTGCCGAAGGAATTGGATTATATAGAACAGAATACCTGTATCTTGAACGGACAGACCTTCCTACAGAAGAGGAACAATTTAGTGCTTATCAGACTGTTGTAACAAGGCTTAGCCCATGTCCAACAGTAATCAGGACCGTAGACCTGGGTGGTGATAAATTTCTTACCCATCTGGATTTGCCTATTGAGCCAAATCCGTTTCTTGGGCTTCGGGCTATTCGACTCTGTCTTAAATATCCTGAGATATTTAAGACACAGATACGAGCAATTCTGCGGGCAAGTAATTATGGCAAGGTACAGATAATGTTTCCCCTTATCTCAGAGATTGATGAGTTCCAGCAGGCAAAAACAATCCTGCTTTCTGTGATGGAGGAATTGGAGCAAGAAAAGATCCCTTTTGATCGTAACATTCAGATTGGCATAATGGTGGAAACCCCTTCTGCAGCTCTGATTGCAGATAGATTGGCTAAAGTGGTTGATTTTTTCAGCATAGGCACGAATGACCTGATTCAATATACGATGGCCATTGATAGAGTAAACGAAGAGGTATCTGCTCTATATAAACCGTTTCATCCAGCAATCCTTCGTTTGATCAAGATGACCATAGATGCTGCTCACAATGAAGGGAAATGGGTTGGGATGTGCGGTGAAATGGCTGGAGATCCTTCTTTTACAGTTCTTTTGCTGGGATTGGGATTGGACGAGTTTAGCATGTCAGGCGGCTCTATTGCTAAAATTAAGAAAATAATTCGAGCTATACGACTGGATGAGGCAAAGGCTTTTGCTGATGGGATTATGCAGATAACCTCAGCGGCAGAGGTTCAAGAAGTGCTTGAGGAAATGATGACAAAAAGGTTTGGGAATATGTTGGATATGTAAGGGGAAGTGGTTAGTAGGTTAGTATGAAATATTGGGTTACTTCCTGTGAATTCCCCCTTAATAAAGGGGGTTAGGGGGTTGTTACTTCCTGTGCACCGCTGTCAGCTTATAATAAATTGAAGGAGTTATCGATGTTAATAGACAAGTCAAATATGCTTGAATCAATCAAGAGGTTTCCGGGTCAGTTTGAGAAATCTGTAGAATTTGCAGATAAGGTAAGGGTTGAAGGAAAAATAAATAAGGTTGTGGTGTCTGGTATGGGAGGAAGTGCCTTCCCGGGTGATATCCTGAAGGCATATCTATCTGATTCTTTTAGCAATATACCAGTAGAGGTCTGCCGTGGATATTCTATTACCACACCAATTGATGCTAATAGCCTGGTGTTTATTTCATCCTTTTCAGGCAATACAGAGGAGACCATATCTGCCCTGTATGATGCTCTGGAGAAAAAGGCACAGGTGGTGATTGTTACTGCTGGTGGAAGGCTTGAGGAATTAAGCAGGGAACATAACCTGCCAATTGCAAAGATAATCAAGGAGTTTCCTACCTTTCAGCCAAGGGCTGCTACCGGATACTTTATCGGCATATTCATCAGTGTCCTTTCAAACTCAGGGGTAATTCCAGAACAAAAGGCGGATCTGACTAATCTGGGCAATTTCTTGTCCAAATGTGAGTTTGAGGAAGAGGCAAAACAATTGGCAAAACAGCTGGTAGACAGGATACCTATTGTCTATGCTCATGATTTTTATGAGATGCCTCTGGCCAGGATTGTAAAGATAAAATTCAACGAAAACTCAAAGGTGCAGGCATTCTATAACTCGTTTCCAGAACTGAATCACAATGAGATGATGGGATTTACAAATATTAAGGGCAAGTATCACTTCATTATCCTTGATGATCCACAGGGACATGAAAGGATCAGGAAAAGGATACAGATATTTTGCAGCTTTATGAGGGATAAGGGATTACCGGTGAGTGTTATAGAGATGCAGGGGAATAGTGTCCTGACTAAGATATTTGGCAGCATCTATTTCTTTGAGTATGTATCATATTATCTGGCATTGGAATATGGGATTGATCCAACACCAGTGGATATGGTGGAGGATTTTAAGAGGACGATGGGGTAGAGGGAAGTGCAAGTAAAAGCGGCTCAATTTGATTCTGCTCTTGTGGCATAGAACAATGTAAGGCAAGCATCCTGCTTGCGGTTGAGATAGGATGTTGCCAGTGTGTGGTGCGGGAATGTGTGCATAGAGGCAGCCCTTGCGGCTGCCCGCAAGCTTAATTATCACGGAGGAGTACAAGGCAAAGAATAACCTGCAAAAAAAGAATATGTTGCCCCTTTTTTTACAGGTTAATTCTGTCTTGTAGTTCTTGCTGTGTTTATATACATAAACACAGGCACAGGGGGTGCCTGTAAATGAAAAAATGGAGGGGGACTACGATGTTAAGTATTGCAAGATTATTCGTGGTTTTGGGGTTGATTGGATGGACATTTGCTGGGAATGCTCAGGCAATAGGGGAAGAAAAATTTTTAGCCAAGAATTTCCTGGGGATAGGGATTAAGGCGTATACTAAGAATGATATTGGAGCAGCCATCTATTATTTTAAGGAGGCATTGAAATTAGATGCTGGTATGGTTGAGGCAAGGAAGAGGTTGGCACTTGCCTACTATCGGAATGGGATGCTTGACGAGGCGATTAATGAGTATGCAACAGTAGCTAAGGTAGAGCCAGGCAATGAGCAATTACATAATATGCTTGGTATTATCTACTATACTATGGGAAAAACAGATAAGGCTATTGAGGAATACCAGAGGGCGATAAATGCTAATCCAACAAATCCCAAGTATTATAATAACCTTGGGGTAGCATATTATGCAGGTAACTCATTGGACCTGGCACAGACTCAATATCAAAAGGCATTGGAATTAATGCCAGATGATGTGGATGTCCATATTAATCTTGGAGCGGTTTATCATGATAAGGGGCTTTTGCAGGACTCGATTCATGAATATGAAAAGGCATTAAAGCAGGGTGGTGTTAAAAACAGCCGCGCCTACTTTGGATTGGGTATGGTTCAGGCTACTTATGGAGACCTGAAAAAGGCAAGGCTGTTCCTTAATCTGGCATTAAGGTGTGAACCAGAGTATGAGGAGGCATCTGAATTGCTTTCTCTTCTGGATAATCCTAAACGGCTATATTTGAATTTTGCAGATAAATACTATCGGACAGGCAAGTATGACCTAGCAATAGAGCTGTATAGCCGAATACTTAAAATAGACCCTGCCTGTCAGGATGTCTTAATAGGTATGGGGTTGAGCTATTGTCAGAAAGCAGGCGTCCCTATGCAGGATATAATGGCAGAATTATATAAGAATGAGGATACAAACAAGGGAAAGATGCTTCCTTCGCAGACAGAGATTAATCATTCGGCAAAGGTTGATATTGAAAGCGATTCAGGGGTAGACATCTGTAATATTATTGCCTGTAAGGGGATTGTGCAAATGGATTGAGGCTGTTTGAGCTTGAGCAAACAGTGCCACAAGCAGGACGCTAAGGAGGAGAATAGGTGATATAGCTATTTAAGGTATATAGGCAAAAGAGGTAAAAGCTAACAGCCTTCAGCCTAAACACCTGAATTTTTAATTAAGGAGGAGAATTAGAGTATGGCAGCAATAGTAATTAATGGTAAAGAGGTAGCACAGCAGATACAGGAGGAGCTGGTTGATAAAGTTATCGAATTAAAGGCAGAGGGTATAGTGCCGCGACTGGCTACCCTTCTTATTGGTGAAGATCCTGCTTCTCAGGTTTATATCGGTCAAAAACGAAAAGCCTGTGACAAACTGGGTATAATCTCAGACCATCAAACCCTTTCAGCAAAGATCACTGAGGCAGAGTTGTTATCCATTATCGATGGGTTGAACAATGATCCAGAGGTAAACGGTATCCTGGTGCAGCTTCCTGTGCCAGAACATATCAATTCTGTTAAAATCCTGGATGCTATCTCTCCCCAAAAGGATGTAGATGGATTCCATCCCTTTAATGTAGGGAAATTTTTTACAGAAAAGTCCTTTTCTGATATGGTTGACAAGGGATTGTTCCTTCCCTGTACCCCGTATGGGATTATGGAGTTATTAAAAAGATATGATATACCCATAAAGGGTGCAGATGTTGTTGTTGTTGGACGAAGCAATATTGTGGGTAAGCCTATTACTATGCTTTTACTCGCTGCGGATGCTACAGTTACTGTGTGTCATAGCAGGACAAAGGATTTGAGAGAGGTTTGCCGAAGGGCTGATATTATTGTTGCTGCTATTGGGAAGCCAAAGTTTGTTACTGAAGATATGGTTAAAGAGGGTGCGGTTGTCATTGATGTTGGTGTTAATAGATTGCCTGAGGGGTTAGTGGGTGATGTTGATTATGCCAATGTTTCTCAGAAGGCTTTAGCAATTACCCCTGTCCCTGGCGGTGTTGGACCAATGACGATTACTATGTTGATGGCAAATACAATCATGGCAGCTAAGAATCAGTCAATGGGTAATAAGGAGTAAATTGATGACTATAATAGTGCATGACCTAATTGATCGTGTTATCGAAAGAACAAAGCAAGAGATTATCTCTCATGAACAACACGAAAAGGCTCAAAAACAAGAGAAAATAACTGAGCCAGAGCTTGAGCAAGCAGAAGAATCAAAGCAGCCAGAGATGGTTGTAGAGATTGAAGAGCAGGAAGAACAGGAAAAGCATGAAGCGAAAGAAGAGCAAGAAAAAATTGAGACGATTGATCAGGATTATGAGATGCAGGGGATTGAGGAAGGGATGCTTGTTTCTGGGGTAGTAGTAAAGATTGATAAGGAAGAGGTTTTGGTCTCTATCCCTGGGTGTAAGTCAGAAGGGGTAATCCCTTTGAACGAGTTATCCAACAAAGCCTTTTCTTTGCCAGAAGAGGTGGTAAGTATAGGACAAACTGTCAAGGTATATATCCTGGCTGTTGAAGGAAGTGAAGGGAATCCTATCCTTTCTAAGCGGCAGGCAGATATGGAAGACGACTGGGCAAGGATAATAAAATCATACGAAACCGGTGAAATACTTTCTGGCAGAGTAATCAATAAAACCAGGGGTGGATTGATTGTTGATATTGGCATGGCTGGATTTGTCCCATTTTCTCAGATAGACATAAATCGGCCTGTTGATTTAAACAGCTATCTGGGAAAGACCTTAAGGGTAAGGATCATAGAGTTGAATAGAGAGGAGAATACTATTGTCCTCTCTCAAAGACAGGTTTTAGAGGAAGAGTATAATCAAAAGAAGAAGACATTTTTTGATTCCTTTGTTGAAGGCATGGTATGTGATGGTGTTGTCTCTAAGATAGCAGGCTTTGGAGCCTTTATTGACCTTGGAGGAATAGACGGTCTGGTGCATCTGTCAGAAATATCATGGACAAGGATTAAACATCCGAAAGATGTGCTAAAACAGGGTGACAGGGTTAAGGTTGTGATATTAAAGATTGATAAGGATAACCGCAAGCTATCCTTAAGCATGAAACAGGCAATACCTGACCCATGGCAGGCTGCTGCTGAAAAGTATAATATTGGTGATGTTGTCTCTGGAGATGTTGTGAATTTTTTAAAGAATATTGCCTTTGTCCGATTAGAGGATGGCATAGAAGGGATATTACCTATCAGTGAGATATCCATAAAAAGGATAGCTTCGCCGTCTGAGGCATTGTCTGATGGGCAAAGGATAACAGCTAAGGTTATAGATATTAATTTTGCTCAGCGAAAAATAGTTTTGAGCATTAAACAAATAATGTATGCAGCAGAAGAGAATACAGTCAGTGATTTTCTAAAAAACCAGAAGAATTCCTGCGGCATGACACTCGGTGATATGTTTAAGGATAAGTTCGAGGGATTGATGGCAAAGTGAAAACTATCCAACCTGTTGTTTGCAGATGTGATAGGATGCTGCCTGTGTGTGGTGCGGAAATAGAAAAGTGGTGGAGATGCAGAGCACAGTGTGGGAATGATAGAGTGGTGTGAGACGTGTTTGGAAAGGAGTCTCAAAAGGTGAGCAAATTGTTTCTAATTGGCATTGGCGGTTTCATTGGTTCAGTCCTTCGGTATCTGGTTAGCGGCTATGTCCAGCAAATAACGAAAAGCGTCGAGTTTCCCTATGGCACACTTATGGTCAATCTCATAGGTTGTGGTCTCATCGGTTTCCTTTCACAATTGGCAGATACACGCGGAGTTTTCACTGCTGAGTCACGCTCCTTTGTATTCATCGGACTTTTGGGCGGCTTTACCACTTTCTCAGCCTTTGGCAATGAAACTATGAACCTTCTCAGCGATGGGGAAAACTTTTTCGCCCTCGCTAACATCGCTGCCCATATTGTGCTTGGCCTTGGCGCAGTCTGGATTGGCCGCACAGCAGCTTATCTGATTTGGAGGTAAAGCATGGTACTTCCTGAAAACGGTTATTTACTTCGTATCTTCATCGGTGAAAGCGATAAGCACGCTGGCAAGCCACTGTATGAGTGGATAGTCATTCAAGCCCGCGAACAGGGTTTAGCAGGAGCGACAGTATTACGCGGCATGATGGGGTTTGGTGCAAACAGCCGCATTATTCACACCTTCAAAATTGAACGACTCTCAGAAGATTTACCTATCATTATTGAACTTGTAGATACCCTCGAGAAGCTGGAGAAGTTTCTTGCCTTCATAGATGACAAAATACACGCTGGGCTGGCAACTCTTGAAAAGGCACAGGTTCGCTTTTATCGAAGCGGTAAATCGAGTCCATAGGGTGACACAACGTATTAGGAATTTGCATGGAGTGGTGCGTTTTAGTTAGACATCACCAAATCTTGAGCAAAAGGCTTAAAATCTGAAAAATCACAACACTTCAGTTATTGTCGTTCCCTCGTCCTTGTCGTACGAGCTCGACAGGCTGTTATGGAATAAGAATTTGATGCGAGAAACACCCAATATGTGGGGTTAAGCTTGCTACCGTCTGATATATATGGTATGTCGATGCTGTTGATTTTGCATTCCGTAACAGCCTGTCGATATAAGAATAAGGAAATCGGACAACAAGGTGTTGCACGGAATGGTGTCCATGCGACGTCGGTTGGCAATTCGGGAGTCACGGAGAGGCCGCTATCGATGAGCTAATCGTTAGTCCAAACGAGAAAATTCTTGACTATGGAGGTTACCATGACAACAGTTACAATTGCTTTGTCAGACGAACGGTCATCAAAGTTGAAAGAGCTGGCAACCAGTTTTGGCGTCTCATCAGAAGAATTGGTACGCGTGAGCATTGAGGAATTACTTGCACAGCCTGAAAAAGCGTTCAAACAAGCCACAGATTATGTGCTCAGAAAAAATGCTGACCTTTACAGGCGGTTGGTTTAATGCGTTATCTTACTCTCAATGAGGCATTTGAACTCCATCACTACCTCATAGAACAGTATGGTGGTTCGAAAGGTATTCATGATTTAGGTGCATTGAAGTCAGCTTTAGCTCAGCCCCGGATGACATTTGGTGGAGAAGACCTTTATCCGACAATTGTTGAAAAAGCGAGGGTATAATCAGGGTCAAACCTTGAAAGCTGAACAGTTCTTGAGCGGACGGCAAAACCTCCGCTGCTGATTTTTAGTATTAGGCCTTTTGCGTAAGATATTACTTAGGCGTAAGAAAGCACTCAATCTTGAGAAAACAAGCAGGTATGAAGAAATTTAGTGGCATACCTTGAATATGGAAAACAAACTATCTGAATTCTATATTCAAGGTGCGACACTAAATTTAACATAAGGTATTGCCAATGAAAAAGAAAGTATATATTGAAACATCAATAGTGAGCTATTTGATGGGAAGATCATCTATAAATCTGATTGTTGCAGCGTGGCAGAACTTGACGATAGAATGGTGGGAAAAACGACGGAATGTGTTTGATCTTTATACCTCAGAGCTGGTGATTGAAGAAGCAACTCGTGGAGACATGGAAGCTGCTCAAAAAAGGCTGAAGGCTCTGGAGGGAATACCCTTACTAAAACTCACTGAGCCTGTGGTTAAATTATCCCAAAAGCTTATTGCTAACGGAGCGTTGCCATCAAAAGCTATAAACGATGCTGTTCATATTGCACTTGCAGCAGTTCACGGTATTGATTATCTATTAACATGGAACTGTAGACATATTGATAATGCGGAAATAAAGCCATTGGTTCGGGCAATAATAATTTCCGAGGAGTATAAGTATCCTGAGATATGTACTCCACAAGAACTTCTTGGAGGTAAGACAGATGAAGAATGAAATATTGGAAGAACTCTGGCAAGCAAAGGATGCAGTTGCTAAGGAATATGGATATGATATTGATAACCTTGTAAAGGGATTGAGAGAAAAAGAAAAATTTGAGAAAAATAGAGTAATCAATTTGAATACAAAGCATATAAGAGGAACAAAGGATATTTCAAAAAAAGAGGTAGATAAATTGTCTAACAAAATCGCTGAAGCTAATCAAAACCACAGAGCGGTTTTAGCAGCTTAGATCAATTGTTAGCCTCTTGTGTAAAATATTACTCAGGCGGAAGAAAGTACTTGAGGCTGGAAAACAACTATGCATAAGGTAGTAAATGGGCGTAAGAAAACAGTCAAACGTAAGAAAAGGTGACAGTTTATACAACATTCTGCTAATCAAGAGGATATAAATAAAATATGCACGTTTAGGTTTCTCTGCTCTATGTCTTGGGTAATATTTAATCTACAACTGGCAGAAAGACAATAAGTTATATAAACTGTCACCTTTACCCAGTCCTTCGCTATCGCTCAGGACTTCTTTTATGCTGGAACCGTTATCGGAACTCGCTTGTATATAGAAAGTAAGAAATAGAGAGGTGAAATTATGACTGCGAAAGAGTTGTTTTTTAACGAAATTAAGAAGATTCTTGAACCATTGTTTGAGGAAGTGTTGGACTTTATACATTTTTTAGAGACAAAAACTTTGGGACAAAAAATGGAAACAGCAATTGCAAGTGAGTCATCTTTGAAGAAGGACTGGCTAAAACCAGAGGAGGATATAGCATGGCAAGATTTATAAAAGGTGGTGTTGTAGTCGTCCCTTTCCCTTTTTCTGATTTGACACAAACAAAAAGAAGACCTGCGTTAGTTATTGCGGAATTAGAAGGAGATGATATAATCTTATGTCAGATAACCAGTCAGTGGGTTTAGGTGCAAAACACTTATGGTTTGACTTTGATGAAAAAGCGGATGTTTTATATGTAAGTTTAGAGCGACCTCAAAAGGCAACTGATACAGATATATTAGAGGCTGGCACATTCTTGCGGCTTCGAGGCAAAAGAGTAGTTGGAATAACTATAACAAATGTGAGTAAGAAATTTAAACCAGAATTTTGAATTATAGACCCGTAACAGCAGATAATAGCGTGTTCACGAAATTGCTTTCAGCAACTTCGCAAATACGCAAAACCGTTATCTGCAATAGAAACTGTTTTTTGAAAAATGGTAATAAATGGGAGAATTTTACATATGGAAACTTTACCATATTCTATTTATGTATGTAAACGGCCATTAAGAATAGTATTTCTTGTTGATCCGAATAATTCTAATTTTCAACAACTTGATGCAATTTTTAGGTATAACCATAGTAAATGGGGAGGACGCTTTAATCCAATCATTTTTACCGATGGTAAGACTATTGAAGAGAAATGGTGGAATTTTCTGCGTGATGTTGATCCAGATGTTATCAAATCCATAGTTCCTCTTCAAGATGAGCTATTAAAGAAGATTGATACTTTTCTCTCGCCTTATTCGGTTGAAGTTTCTCATAGAGTTGATGAGAATAGCTCAGATTATTATATCCATATCTCGGGTGAAGGCTTATCCATTCTTCCCACGCCAGACAATATTGCTAAAGTATCTCGAGCCTTTATGGGTAACTCGAAGCTCGTTCTCTTTGAGTTAGGTCAAACAGAAGATAAAATAGTAAACCAATTTATACACCGCAACTTTGGAACATATACGCAGACTCTTTATATTGACAGAGCCTTAGACAAGAATGAAAAGAAGATTTTTTCTATAATTAACAGGGAAAGCTTAGCAGTGGCGTTGACGGAACTAAGTACTTTTGAACGATTTACTTACCCAATTCAGATATGTTCTCTGCCAAATACTTTTAGGGAAGTTAAGTCTGATAGAATGGGAGATATCTTTACTGTAGTTATAGGAGATACTCCTGAAGATGTAGTCTATTCATGGAATAGAACTTTGTTAATTCCTCGGTGGAAGCGGGCAGATATTAACCAGGTATGGCTTCCTACAGAAATAGTAAACGATACACAAATAGAGACTGCTTTAAAAAGATGGTTGCAAAGGGCGGCTGATCCCAATGGTACAACCAATAAAGAAATACAGTTTGTCAGTTTTAGCCTGAAAGAAGCTGAATTAGAAAAAATTGCTAATAGACTTACAAAAGACATTTGGCTGCACAAGACTGTTCGTGTCTTCACTGAACCGCAAATACCTGATTTTCAACCAAGCGACTCTTATCTGCGATTGAAAGAAAATATGGACTTGTACAGAGCGACAGGAAATGAGGAACATATTGTTTTAAGTGAGCCTAATGTCTTGGAAGGAGTCATGGGTGGTGAGCATTGGATGGCGGATACCTATATTCAGTTTAGACCTGAACGCTACATGAACTTTGTAGGAAAAGATTTCTGGTGGCAGTTCCCTCGAAGAAATCATTTGGCTCGTGCCATGTTTCGCAAACCCTCACGGATTGGTTCAGATGGCTTTCCTTCTGTTTTGATGAAGCGGGGTGAACCAACCTTGAGTATTAAATTATTAGATGACGAATCCGTTTTCCAAGCTTTAATTATTGGGGAAAACACTCCTGCGTATACTACAGATCCAAGAAGTAAATTTGCGTATCGACCGTTCGATGATGTACAACGGTCTGATAAGGGTCGATACCTATCTGGCTTTTTGGACATATTCTCAGGCTTGTCATTTGCGTACCAGATACTTAAGGAGCGATACTGGCGACGTATGTTTAATATTTTATCGCACCAGAATCCTTCGAAGGATGAGAAGAAACAAGAATCGATTCTTAATAAGCTCAAAAAGGAGATGCGATCATATGGGGCAGATTTTCAGGGAAAGCCAGAAGGATTAGAGTGGTTGTCGAAATATGTTTTACAACTTTCAAAAAAGGAGGCAGCTACTGGAAAAGAGTCGCCATTCAAAGGTTTTATTGAGGAAGCCAAAAAGGAATTAGAAGAATTTAATTCATCGATACAAGAGGATCAAAAATTTGAGTTTAACGAACAAGATGTAAAGGATGCATTATTTGATCTTATTGAATCAAACATCCTTCTTATGGGAATCCGCCCGCATTGTCTTCTATGTGGTTGTGTGAACTGGTATCATGTCAACGAAGCACAACAGACTCTTCAGTGTAAAGGATGCGGATATAAGTATCCAGTACGTCCACAGGAAGAATGGTATTACAAGTTAAATAGCCTTGTGCAAATTGGTTGTGCTCAACACGGCTTAGTTCCTGTCGTTCTTGTGTTAGGACAACTTTTGCACGAATGCAGGTCTTCATTCATTATGACCACAAGCTGGGAGATTTTCGAGACAGGAAAAGATAAGCCATTTAGCGATATAGATATTGTTTGTATCCAAGACGGTAAGTTTATTATCGGAGAGATTAAGCAATCGATTGCTCTCTTTAAGAAGTCAGATTTTGAGAAAATGGCTGAAATTGCTGAGCTACTTAAACCAGATATCTTGCTCTTTTCTTCGTTGGATCCAAAACCTAATAGATCCGTGAATGATAATCTTGAAATCCTTAAAAAAAGGCTGGCTCCACTTGAAATAGAGGTAAGTTGGTATCAGTTACACTCATACATATTCGAAGCCTCACCAGTTCGATGATGGATTCGGAAGTAAAGAAGAAAGAATGTTAAACATTAAGTACGGCACAGCATATAACATGATGTAAAAGATTTTGTTTCACTTCATCCAAATTTTGCTCCGCAAAACTTCTTTTACATCAGGTATGTTAGCCTACATTTTGCTTAGTAATTTTAGAAAATAATGAAACAACTTGAGAAAAATGGAGTAAGAAGAATGCTTTCTCATGGTAAATTTGATAAAGAAATTAAATATATTGTAGAGTAGCTTATTGGGATATATAACCCCCAGAAAATCATTTTGTTTGGTTCTCTCTCCCATGGAAGAATAAGAGAAGGAACAGATATTGATCTTTTTGTTGTGAAAGAAGATGTCCCTAATCTTGGTGTTGATAGAATACGCCAATTGGAGAGATTAATCAAATATAGATTAGCTACTGACTTCATTGTATACAGACCTAAAGAAGTAGAGCAGAGATTAAAATTAGGCGATCCTTTTGTAGTGGCTGTAGTTAAGGAAGGGAAGGTTCTTTATGATGCAAGTTGAGATTATCAAAGAATGGATGGAAAAGGCAGAAGAAATAAGAAAGTGGATAAGAGACTTTTTAAAGTTTTGAAAGAAATCGCCAAGTAAAACGATCGACTAACACGGTGTTTGCGGTTCGTCCTGACGGGCTCACCCAAATGCCTCGCTATGCTTGGCACTTTGTAAACATCGAAAACGTTATCTGCTCATTGCAGACAAAAGATTTGGAACAGGAGACACGAATGAGCTTAATTTATCTTGATTATAACTGTTTTCAGCGGGGCTTTGATGACCATCGTCAGATTAGAATTCAAATGGAAGCCTTAGCCTGTCAGGAAATATTTAATAGATCAGAAAGAAAAGAGCTACAGTTGATTTGGTCTTTTATGCATGAAGACGAAACCATTATTTGTCCATTTATAGAACGGAAAATTGAGGTTTTTCGTTTGTCGAATCTTTGTGAAATAAAGGTAGGACCAAAAGAAGAAATTTATAATTGTGCTAAGTCATTTCAGATAGAATCAAATCTTTCTGCTAAAGATGCTGTTCATTTAGCATGTGCTTCTTATATCAAAGCGGAATTTTTTCTTACTTGTGATGATGGTGTAATAAAATACGCCAAGCGATTAAATCTTAATATAGGAGTTATGAATCCAATAGATTATATTCGAGGAGGATAAAATGAAATGAAAATGGAACTGATGGATGATACGGAAATCAGGATTAAAGGTATAGAGGTTTTGAATCAAACCCTTGGTTATAGTAGTGCGTTACGGTTTCTCTCCTTGTTTTATCGAGAACCAACTGATTATGTTCAAATTTCCAGACGACTCTATAAAGGACAAACCGTTGAAGAAATATTTGATCGGGCTAAAAAACACTGGAAAGAATAAACAGAATGTTTGCGACGGCAGATAACAGAGTATTTGTGAAATTGCTTGAAGGCAATCTATTATTACATGGAGCAAAAAATGAAGTTAGAATTAAAGAATTGGTACAAGATTCTCTGCCCAAGACCAGTAGTTTTGATCTCAACTATAGATACTCAAGGCATCTCAAACGCTGCCCCTTATTCCTTTGTCATGCCCATATCATGCCAGCCGGCTATGGTTGGTTTTGCCTCAGGCTTGAAACGGCATACCTTGACAAATATAAGAGAGACAAAGGAGTTTATCCTGAATATCCCATCTGAAGAGATAATTGATCAGATGTGGCAGTGTGCTAAGCCGTATCCTCAAGGGGTATCAGAGATTAGAGAGACAGGATTAAGCGAGGAAAAAGCAGAAAAGGTTTCTGTGCCAAGGATTGGTGAATGTATTGGCTGGATTGAATGCAGCCTTGAGTTTGAAAGAGAGATAGGGGATCATGTTCTGATAGTTGGACAGGTCCTGTATTCACAGGTAAGGGATGAGTGGTGGAAAGACGATAAGTATCAGGCTATTCAGGCAAAACCCTTGCTTCATATCGGCGGCTGTGAGTTTAGTATCCCTGGCTGGGCAACAGAACCAGTGGAATAGCAGAGGGGGTGTAAGAAGGCAATGAATATCAAGAAGCAGGTTGTTATCATATCATGAAATTTCTTATTACTGGCGCAAATGGTCAGCTTGCAAGAGAATTTTTGGGAGCATTGGCAGATTATCAGGTAAAGGCATTGACTAAGGATCAGTTGGATGTAGCAAATATGCAGGCTGTCCTGGATGTTGTCTCTTCCTGCAAACCAGACGTTATCCTGAACTGTTCTGCTTACAATCTGGTGGATAAGGCTGAAAATGATCTTGATGCTGCCTTGCTGGTGAATGCAGATGGGGTTAAAAATTTAGCCTCTGTCAGCAGGAAATATCATGCCTTGCTTGTTCACTACAGCACAGATTATGTGTTTGACGGGACAAAGGATGGTTTTTATACTGAGGATGATCTCCCAAACCCTATCAATAACTATGGGAAGAGTAAGCTTGCTGGCGAAAAGGTATTGCTTGAGGAAACAGATAACTTTTTGCTGTTTAGAACAAGCTGGGTGTTTGGTCCAGGAAAGCAAAATTTTCTTTATAAGCTGGCAGAATGGGCAAAAACAAACAGGGTATTAAGAATAGTCTATGATCAATTATCTATTCCTACCTATACTGAGGATATTGTCTGGATTACTATGTTGGCCATAAGGAATGGATTAAAAGGGATGTATCATCTGACTAATAGCGGATATGCCTCAAGGTATGAGGCAGCAAGATATATTCTGCAACAGCTTGGCATGGATAATTTAGTCCTGCCTGTTTCCTCAGAGCATTTTCCTGCTGCAGCGAAGAGGCCTTTTTTCTCAGCATTATCTAATAGCAAGCTTTCTAAAGAGCTGGGAATTAATATTCCCCAATGGTGGGATGGGATTGACAGGTTTGTTAGGTGTCAGGTATCAGTAAATAGGTGATAGGTGAAATTAATCAGTTTATCAAGGAGACAATCATGAACAAAAGAATATTAGTAACAGGCGGTTGTGGTTTTATAGGGAGTGAGTTTGTCCGACAGGGGACTCAGCGAGGATACAAGATTACAGTTGTAGACAATCTTACCTATGCTGGGGATTATGCAAGGATAAAGAGTGTGGAAGAAAATATCAGTTTTTATAAGGCAGATATAACCAATAGGGAGTTTATGGAACATATTTTCAATAAAGAAAAGCCGCAAATAGTTATTCATATGGCAGCAGAAAGCCATGTTGATAGAAGTATTCTTGATGCCACACCCTTCATAGAAACCAATATTAGAGGGACACAGGTTTTGCTGGATGTTTCAAAACATTATGGTATAGAAAAATTTATAAATATGTCTACTGATGAGGTATATGGAGAGATTTCTGATGGTCAGTTTGAAGAGACAAGCCCATTGAGCCCTAATTCCCCATATTCTGTGAGCAAGGCAGCCGCTGATATGCTTGGTCGGGCATACTGGCGGACATATGGTCTGCCTGTAATTACTGTTAGACCATCAAATAACTATGGCTCATGGCAATATCCAGAAAAGCTTGCCCCTGTGGTTATCCTTAAGGGATTGAATGAGGAAAGGATCCCTGTTTATGGAAAGGGAACGAATGTCCGGGAGTGGCTCTTTGTCTCTGACTGTGTTGAGGCAATATTTTTAGTAGTGGAACAGGGAAGGATAGGCGAGATTTATAATGTTGGCAGTGGACAGGAGAAAAAGAATATTGATGTGGTCCAAGCTATCTTAGGATTATTAGGAAAATCTGAAGGGCTGATAGAGTTTGTTAAAGACAGGCTGGGGCATGATCTCAGATATTCCTTGAATTCAGCTAAGATAGAAAATGAGCTTGACTGGAAGGCTAAGGTCTCTTTTGAAGAAGGGATAGAATGGACAGTAAAATGGTATGTGAATAATATGGATTGGGTAAAAGACAAGGTTGATTATCTTCATAAATATTGGGAAAGGGTGTATGCTAAGGATTTCTCATAAAATAAACTATTGTCGCCGTCAACCTTAATCTGTCGTATGTAGTAGAGACGCGATTAATCGCGTCTCTACATTGGGAAAAGGCAGGGACAAGCCCTGCAGCTACATTGCAACGACCACGTTTCGACAGGCTCAACGACCACACATGCACTGAGAGTAATCGGTCTTTATTTACGGTTCTAATGTCAACTATTTTATTGGACTCCACATATTAGCTATCTGGCAGACTATTCTCTTCCAGAGAAAAACAGACAAGATGCCAAGCAAGGTTATGGATGTGATGATCATTCCTGCATGTTCGACCAATCTATTTTTGTACTCAAATACAATCGTATAATCCTTGCCCTTTGGTATAGTGAATTTTATCAATCCCAGATCGTCCATGATTAGCTTCAACGGTTTAGCGTTGATAGAGGCATGCCATAAGGGATAATGTGATATCTTCAAGATAGCTTCAGTATCATTTTTTGCATCCTGTATCCTGATTTCAATCCTATTTGGTTTATAGCTTATCACTTGAGATGAAACATTGCTAACATCCAGCAGGGTAGGGGAGTATCCACTGACATCAAAGATAGAGAAAATATTGGATTGATCTGTCAGGGCAAAGAGTTTGGATTTTTTGAAAAACAAAAGGGCATTAGGTTCCTGGGATGTAACAACAATCGTTTTAATATTCAGACGGCAACAAATATTATATAGCTTCTCCTCTGTAAGTTCATCCTTGTATCTCATTCCAAAGAGGGAATAATTCTTACAGCCTTCAGGCATCTGGGTTAATATCCTTTGCTTCTCTCCATGAATATAATAATTGCCTACAGGCAGACCAGCGGTGCATCCGATTACCTCTTTCCCAGTAAATATTGGGGACATTCCCCAGAGATGAGTATGGCATCCAGAATAGTTAAAATATTGAATTACAGGTGTTGTTGGCAGTATCCTGCCTTTTGGCCTCTCTCGCAATATTTGCCAGAGGTTATTCAGTTCAAACTCATTGGCTATATCCTTAAAATGGCAAACACGATAAGGACTTTTCTCTGGCAGGTCAGCAATCAGCGGATTAAAGATGGTGTAGAATATAATCCCCGCTATTATGCCAGACAAAGTTCTTTTCTTCCATAACATGTTTTGTGGTATTAGCTCTGTTGATTCAATGCCTTGTCTCTCTTTGTTCGTCCAATTAATAATTGCCTCCAGCCCTATTCCAGAAACAAGAAGCACCGGATAGAAGAAGCTGTCATTCATCCTGAAGGCATCAAAGAATCCAATATCAAAACAATTAAACAGGATAAGATAATTGAAGATAATAAACAATAACATGGCTGGCACAAGACAGATTAGAGGCAGTCCTATTTTCTTTTGATGAAGAGAAGCATATCTGTATACCCAAATTATGGAAAGAGCATAAAGAATGAGATATGGGGAAAGTATCTCTGCCCACATCCCAAGATGTTGAAGAGAAAACGGCCACATAAACCCAATCTTAATACAAGAAGATTTGTGAAGCAGTGGTAATACCCAGAAGGCTGATGTCCCAATAGCAATAGAGAACACCCCAAACCCCTTTCGCAGGGAACGATGATTGAAGAGCCATACAAAAAATATGCCGAGTGTAGGCAAAAAACTGTGCATAGGATGAGTAAGATATATCATGCCAAGCGTCAATCCAGTTAACACCACATCTCTCAGCCTTCCATGCTCCTGAAAGCATGCAATGGCAAAATAAATGGCTAATGGGAAAAGTCCAATGGCTATTCGATTACTCAACATTCCGATTGCCATTCCGCCAATATCTGCCCCAAGAAACATGCTGTCCAATATAGCCACATGATAAAGCATCATAACCAGGACTGTGAAAAAGGTGCTTGTCCTGCTCAAGCCAAGCCTTTTATAGAGGAGAAAGGTTGATACACCTGGGAGAAAATAGGTGAAGAGGATAAGCAGAAAATAGATGTTCTCAACACTAAGAAGATGCAGGGTAATGGTATCAAGGAAAATACCAATAAAAAGAAAACCAGGCGGATAAAATTGCATGAATGGTATCCCTGCACTCCAGTAGGGATTCCATGTAAAGATATTCCCTATTTGCGGAATAGCGATATTAAGACTGTACCATAACGCAAAAAAGACACCTGGATTATCATCATGAATTACAGGATATTTCCAATCTATGCAGCCGAAGCCAAGATGATAAAAACCTATAGATAATGCCAGGATTAAAAGTAAAAAATCCATTCTTTCTAATTTATTTGATTTCATGATTATTCCTTTTTATTGGGATATTATATCTTCTGGAGAGTAATTATTTCCTTGTTATGAATAGAATATTTACCCATAACCCTTGGCAGAGGATAAGGATATGATTCCAAGACAACAAATAATTCTTTTGCTATCATGGCAACCTCTTCAGGGGTAACAAAGTGTTTGTGTCCGCAATTAATCCTGATCCCATATTCATATCCTTTCTGATTGGGGACAACAATTAGAAATTTGCCGCCTTTTTTAAGAATATGATAGACTTTTTTCAATATCCTCTCTGCCTCTTGAAGGGTAAAATGTTCCATGGCATCATGCATCAACACTAGATCAAAGGTAGCATCAGGAAACGGTAAGTCCTCTTCTATAACATTACACATTTTAACTTTGTACCCACATTGAGACAAATATTCAATGCACTCTGGAACAATATCTACACCCCATGCTTTTGGGTTAATCTTCAAATAATATCCCCATCCACAACAAATATCAAGGACATGTTCATATCTTACAGTTTTTTTTAAGTGACCTGAAAGAAAATGGATGCGAACCCATTCTCGCCAGACATTGCTTCTTTGAAGAATGCTCATTTTATTACCTCTATAATACGATTTACGTGAAACTTAATATGCTTTACTCGTGAAATTTCTGGTTAGGATTATAATCGTTTTGCTCTTTTTTCCGCCCTGATAGCAAAATACATTTTTATAAAATCGCTAATAACACTAAAGGCAGACATCCTCAAGATCAATTTCAAAAGATATGTTGGTCTTTTAAAAAACCTGTTCATTGCAATCTCTCGCAACCTCATAAGTTCTCTGGCAGGAAGAGAGCTATTAAGAGGAATAGGCGGTGTATTTATACTTCCAAAATCATTCCATGGTGGAAGAGGAATATTGTTATCTATGCAATATTGATAAATTTCTGTCCCTGGAAATGGAATAGCAATAGCAAATGAGGCATATTCCTCATCAACCTCACACGCCAAACGAATAGTCTCCATCGCTGTTTCCCATGTTTCTCCAATATGCCCAATCATAAAATTTCCTGCTATAAAAAGCCCGGACTCTCTTGCCATTTTATAAGCCTTCTTTATCTGCTCAATAGTGATATGTTTATGCATTTGGTTAATATCTCTTGATTCCCACTTTCAACGCCAAAGCATATCCATCGAATAGATGCTTCTCTCATTTTTTTCAGGGTAAGAATGTCTACGGTATCCACTCTTGCTGAAACCATAATCTCCAATTTTCGATTGTAGCCTTTTTCTATAATATAGTCACATATCTTATGGACCATGTTGCGATTTGCCGTAAAGGTGTCGTCTTGGAAATAAAGTACGCGTATCTTCCATTTATCTATAAGATAATCAATCTGGTCTTTTATTTGTTGGAAGGTGAAATATCGTATTCCCTGACCAAAGGTTGCGTGAACAGCACAGAAATTACATTTGCCAAGGCATCCTCTACCTGTAAAGATGACGCCAATCGGTTTTCTGTATCCACCAACCCACTTATTCCAACCATAAGAACGATATAATTCAGGATTAAATAAATGAAATGCAGGCAAAGGAAGAGTGCTCAAATTGTTAAGAGCTGGTCTTTTTTTTGTGATAATAATTTTATTATTTTTTCTATATGCAATTCCTGGGATATCTTCTAATCCGTTGTCGTTTCCAATTGCATTAAGAATTTCGGGTACAATTTGATCTCCTTCGCCTATCACACAGATATCAATTGCCTCTGCCTCTTCTAATGTCCTTTCAGGTATTGCAGAAACATGAGGCCCGCCAACAATTACTGTCACTTGAGGCATTTTATCTTTTAAACCTTCATAGAATCTCTTTGAGATATCCATGGTTGCAGTCATAATTGTAGATCCTACATAGTCAGGATTTTTTTCAACAACCCTTTCTATTGTTTGTTCAAGGGTAATTCGTTCAGCATCGCCATCAATAATTGAAACCTCATATCCTGCTTTTTCTGCAGTAGCAGCAATACTTGCTATTCCTATCGGAGGCATTATAGCAACAAAATCCTGCAAATCATGATATGCATTTTCCATTGTTGGGATAACAACCAGGGTCAATTTTTTCAACTGATAAAAATTTGTTTTTTGGGACATTTGAATATTGTCTCTCCTTACTTCTTTCGCAATAGGGTTGTAAGTATCGAAAGGAACATCTTGAAAACATAGTACATAGGTTTGATAATACCCTGATGCATAGATTTTTTATCAGGAAATGAATACATAGTTACACCTATCTCTCTAATTTTGAATCTCATTCGGTGTAAAAGAATGAGGATGTCAGCATCAGGGTAATCTGAAGGATAATGGATACTCGCATAGAATTCAATTATCTTACGGTTCATTGCTTGAAATCCAGAGGTTGAATCTGTAATCTTTTGATGCAAGATAAAGGAAGTAATGGTGTTAAAGATAATCATTCCCAACCATCTGGCACAAGGAGTCTGATATCCTTTACCCTGAAGAAACCGACTGCCAATGACAATATCTGGATGGTCAATATCGTCCATGAGCATCGAAAGAAGGGTATTTATATCTTTGGGATTATGCTGCCCGTCTCCATCCATCTGAACAACAAAGTCATAACCTTCTCTTTGAGCATAAATAAATCCTGTTTGGAGACAGGCACCATAGCCGAGATTGAAAGGTAAACGAAGTACCTTTGCCCCCCCTGCCATTGCCAATTCAGATGTTTTATCATCTGAACCATCATTAACAACTAAGATATCTGCCGCAGAATTTTTTTGTATCTCACTAATAACCTTGAGAATATTCTCTTCTTCATTGTAACATGGAATAATGATCAATATTTTTTTTGCCACAAGTATTATTTCTCCATTTGTTTGGATATTTCTTCAATCTTAGCTTCCATGATGGCATATTCTTGAGCAATCTTTTTCATCCTATTCGTTATTGTAGATATTTTCACAGAGAAATGGAGACAAATCAACAACAAAAACATTACTCCGCAGAAAATTAAAGCAGAAGCAGGAACAACAGCACCAATTATCCATGTGACAAATTTCAAAAAGGGAGGATAGATAGTCAGTAACAGGATTATCCATCCGCTTAACATCCATAACCATGAATATTCTTCATTAAGTTTTTGTCGCCGCACCAATTCAAAGACAATCAATATTAAAAATATACTGATAATAATAGATAAAATTATATTCTGGGGAACCATTCTTATCTCCCTTCTCTTAGAGATCTTCTACAAATAACTATATATTTAACCATCATTTTTTCAGGGTTATCTCTTTGACTGAGATAATATACCTGCGAAGAAGTGCCTTCATTTGAGTCGAAGTTAATCTTTTAAGTCGACTTATCTCTTTCCTTTGTCGGAACATTATGGGGAATCCTTTTATGGCAGAAAGATATGCCTTAATAACTATAAAGAGCAATTGCCAGATAGATCGTTTTTTCACGAACTCTCCAGATGCTCCTTGCCCAAAGATTGCTCCATAAAAATGGAAAAAAACTCGAAGAAATGTATAATAAGGGCTTACAAATAACATTGAGACTGGAAAATATTTTATAGCAATCCAGATTCTATTTCGTTCAACATAGAATACTTTTAGGGGTGAATATTCATCTGTAGAGGCAGAGTATAAATGGTAGGCAACTGCCTCTGGAACATAGATACAATGCCATCCTGCCCATCTACTTCGAAGACCTATATCCGTATCATCTGCATAGGCAAAAAAATTTTCGTCAAATAACCCAATCTCTTTCAACATCTCCATTCGATATAGACATGCGGCTCCACTCGGAAAGAGGACAGCTTCAGGATTATCGTCATACTGCCCCTCATCCTTTTCTAATCGACCTTTCCCTCTGCTTGAACCATCAAAATAAAGTAAATGTCCAATATTATCTATAATCTTTTCCTCTTGTGGATTGATAAGATATATCTTTGAGCTACACATCCCTATCTTCTTATCACCTTCGGCCGTATTGACTAATGCTGTTAGCCATCCTTTCGTTGCCCAGGCATCGTTATTTAATAAGGCAATATAACTTCCTTTGGCGATACGAATTCCTTGATTATTAGCCACACCAAAACCTAAATTCTTACTATTCCTTAGCAGGATAATTCGATTCTCATATTGAGTCTTTAAGTATTCATAAGACCCATCTGTCGAATTATTATCAATTACAATAATTTCAAGATTATCCCAATCCTGTTCAAAAAGAGAATCTATACATCGCTGGACATACTTTGTTCCATTCCAATTAACAACTATAACTGAAACTAATGGTTTATTTGACTGACAAAAATTTGTTTTCTGGATATTTTGGATATTAGTTCTATTTTTATTCATAGAGGGATATTTTACCATAAATTGCTCTAATAAAAATTCTTTGTAACTCCGCTCATACTTAATGCTCAAAATATTATATCATGGAATCTTCTGCTTGTCAATTACATTTGTACCTTTTTCAGAGCAAACATATCAATTGCTTCTGATGATAAAATATTACTGATTCCATCTGCAATTGTAGACAGTGTAGTGCAGTAGAGACATAACATTTTTGCGTCTCTATAAGTTGCATATATTGATAGATCGACTAAACTAATCATTGACTGATTACCTCATAACTACCTTGAGAAATCCTATTAACCCTTTTAAGATATTCCATATCCCTTGCGGATTTGTGATTATTCTTTTAAGATAAGCAATAATAGTTTTAGGTCTCAAATAAAATCTTTTCAAGATAAGCTGGGAATACTGCTTAAGTTCCTGTTTGGTTAATCCATGAGGAACAAAGGTTATCTCTAAGAGATTCATTTTTTCCCAGCTGTCTTCAAATTCCCCAAATTCCTTAGCTGTCTGATAGATTTTAGACCCTGGGAATGGGGTAAACATGTTCACGCTAATATCATCAAGAGGGCTGGTGGCAATAAAATCAATCGTATGCTGAATACTTTCCTTTGTTTCTGTAGGAAGTCCGATGATAAAAAAGCCTTTGGACATTATCCTGGCCTCTTTTGTCAATATAAGAGCCTTTTCCATCTTATCAAGTCGCATTTTTTTTTCAATAAAATCCATAATTCTCTGATCACCAGTTTCTATGCCAAATGCAATTTGCCAGCAGCCAGCCTTTTTCATCAGCTTTAATATATCTGGTGAGACCATGTCTGCCCTTCCAAGGCATGACCATGAAAGATTCAGCTTTTTCTTGATGATAGATTCGCAAATAGCTGTTAGCCGTGGCTTAAACATCACAAAGGTATCATCCTCAAATAATATTTCTCTAATCCCATGCTTATGATAAAGATTCTGGAGTATTTCTATAATATATTCTGCACTAAATACCCGGCAATGACTTCCAAAGACTGAACGATCGCAGAAGATACACTTATTAGGACAACCTCTGGAGGTAACAAGAGACGCAGCTGGCATCCGACGAAATCTAAAGGCTGGCGGATGATAGGCATGAGGGAAACCTGGCAGAATATCCCATGCAGGGAAAGGCAGCATATCTAAATTCTTGATAAATGGTCTTGGCTCTGTCTTATGAAGCTGATCATTTTCTCTAAAGATGATTCCTTTGATATTCTTTAACTCGGCTACATTTCCTGTTATTAACTCGGCTATTGTCTCCTCACCCTCACCAATAACCCCCAGGTCAAAGTCCTTAAATAATTCCATGGTTTGATCAGGTATGGCTGTCAGGTGTGGTCCACCAATGATAATCATTGTGTCTGGAGACACCTGTTTAATCTCTTTTGCCAATCTGCCAGCTGAGAAGATTGAAAGGGTTGAGGCAGTTATCCCTGCATATTTTGGTTTAGCTGTCTGAACCTGCTCAATAATATCCTCAGTAGATAATCCAAGAGAGCCTGCCTCAATAATGACTGGGGTTAAATTGTGTTTCCTTATTATTCCGGCAAGCGAACATAATCCTAATGCAGGCATGGTGCTACCTGCATTTTTAAGCTTACCATATCTTTTATCCATACTTAACGGCGGATTGATTAAAAAAAATTTTTCCATGTTTTTCTCTATAAAACGGTAGTATTTATTTATTATACTATGCAATCCTTTGATTGTCAATGCAAATAAAAAAAATTTTCCTTGCTTTTTTGGCTATTTTTTGGTAAACTTACTTTTGAGCTGTTTAGTCTAATCGTTTCTGTTAGCATTAAACAAAAGATAACAGATCCTACCTCTGGCTTTCAAGTAATAACTCAACGGTTTCTCAACCTTTACAGTAATAATTACTACCCAGCAGATTATCCAGATGCAGATGTCCTTATCATGGTTCATCGTGCTGGATTCAGGGTCAAAGAGGTGCCAGTAATAATGTATGGTAACACGAACCAAAAGAGTATGCACAAGGGCATCTCCCAAATTTATTATATATTCAAGATGTTTCTCTCTATTTTGATAACATTATTGCGAAAAATATAGTGTCGTGTCAAGTCTCAAGTGTCGAATGGTTTATTAATGTAGCTGCAGGGCTTGTCCCTGCCTTTTCCCAATGTAGAGACGCGATTAATCGTGTCTTTACTACATGCGACAGATTAAGCTTGACGCAACACTATACAGGATAACAGGATTAACGAGATGAATCATTATTTTAATCCTGTCAAAAAAAAAGGAGTCAATATGAGTTTCAAGGTTTTTATTGTCTGTGCTATCTCCACAATGGTAACTATTGCCAGTCAACTTTGTCTAAAAAAAGGGATGACACAAGTAGGGACGATTAGTTTTGACAGATTAAGTCATTCCCTTCCCCTGATAATCCAGATTTTTTCTAATTATTTCATCTTGCTTGGGTTAGGAATGGCTGTTGCAGCTTCATTGATATGGCTGATAGTTCTTTCCAGGGTAAACCTGAGTGTTGCTCTGCCAATTAGCGGTGGAATATTTTATATTTTATTGGTTTTTTCCTCATGGTTGTTTTTGAAGGAACAGGTATCTATTTTTCATTGGATAGGAACAGTAGTCATTTGTTTGGGCATAGGAATAATTCTTAAGGGATAGGGGAATGTCCTGCCTTGGATGTCTTCTGAGGCAACAATATGAACGCATGGCAGAAAACAAGGTTAACCAGCGATTAAGAATGTGGGTATGGCTTTTTGATTTCTATGCAACGCTCACTCATTAAAAAAACTTGACAAATTGAATAATATGTTGTATAGTTATATTTACGCAGGTTGTTCAGACTAAAGGCTGATAGTCGATGTTCAAGTTTTTTATGGCTCATAAGAACCACCAGTTCAGAGTAGTAAAATACCAGCCAATATTCTTGTAGCTGCGACCTGCCAGAGGTGCTACCTCCTTGTGGTCGCTTCTTATTTCCCATGCGTGATTGGAAGATAGCGGGGACAAGCCTGCCAGAGATGCTATCTCCCGCAGCTACAAATATGCTAAGCCGTTC
>DYDG01000073.1 GCA_020717845.1 Marinifilum sp.
TAATTTTTGTTAATTTCTCTGTGCCTCTGCGTCTCTGCGGTGAACTATTACGCAGGATGTTTGTGTTACTATCATCCAAACCTTCCTGTAATATAATCCTCGGTTCTCTTATCAGCTGGCACAGTAAATATCTGCTCAGCTGAGCCATATTCTATCAGCTCACCCATCAAGAAAAAGGCAACATTGTCCCCAACCCTTGCTGCCTGTTTGGTATTATTTGTTACCAGAACAATGGTATATTGTTTTTTCAGTTCATACAATGCCTCTTCTATCCTTGAGGTAGACAGGGGGTCAAGCCCAGAGCATGGTTCATCAAGCAAGAGAACCTCTGGCTCTAAGGCTAATGCCCTGGCAATACAAAGCCTCTGCTGCTGTCCGCCAGAAAGCTTGGTTCCAGAAAGATGCAGCCTATCCTTGACCTCGTCCCATAAAAAGGCAGCCTTCAGAGTTTTTTCTACCAATTCCTCAAGTCTATCCTTAGAGGTAACACCATTTAGACGCGGTCCATAAACGATATTTTCAAAGATACTCCTTGGCAGGGGCACAGGCAAGGCAAAGACCATACCCACCTTTCGCCTGAGCCAGGGGAGAGAGAGGTCTTTCTTATAGATATCTATCCCATCTAAGAGTATCTCACCGCTTATCTTGACTGTAGGAATAATATCATTTAGCCTGTTTAATGTTCGCAAGAATGATGTCTTGCCTGAATTTGCTGGCCCAATAATCGATAGTATCTCGTTTGCCCTGATATTGAGATCAATAGACTTCAAGACATGATGTGTATCAAAATAAATATTAAGCCCTTTAACAACAATCTTATTTTCCAATGGTAACCTCGTTATATAGAAGGCGAAATTCGGAATTGTAGAGACGTAAAATTTTGCGTCTCTACGAATATTTAGCCATCAGCCGATGCATCAGCCAATAGGCGAACATGTTAATTAACAGGATAGTAATAACAAGAATAGCTGCTGTGCCATAGGCATTCTCCATAGAGATGCCTTCACGTGCTAAGATATAAAAATGCACGGACATGGTTCGACAGGAGTCAAACAAAGATGTTGGAATCCGCAATACTGAACCAGCGGTAAAGATAACTACAGCTGTTTCCTCAATACTTCTGGCTACACCAAGTATTATCCCTGTAACAATACCTGGCAGGGCACTGGGAAGCACAACATTAACAATGGTTTGCCATTTTGTGCCGCCAAGCGACAGGCTTACCTCACGATAGGAATTAGGGACAGATTTGATCGCCTCCTCAGATGTTCGTATGATTGTTGGCAAGATCATGAATGTCATGGTCAGCCCGCCAGAAAGGATCGACCATCCAAGTCCAAGATAAACAACAAAAAGCACAAAGCCAAATAGTCCAAAGATGATGGATGGTATCCCAGCCAGACACTCTGTCCCAAACCTGATTATCGATATTAGCCTGCCTTTTTTCGTGTATTCTGTAAGGTAGATGGCTGTGCCTACCCCAAGAGGGGTGGCAATGACAATAGCCACCAATGTCAAGACAATGGTTCCAACAATACAGGGGAATATCCCGCCTGCTCGACCAAAGTCTTTAGGTGAGCTGAGAAGAAATTCCAGGTCAACAACGGGCAGTCCATTTTTGAGGATATAAAGGATAATGAAAAAAAGGATAAAGACCGTAATGGCTGTGCCAATAAACAATACTTTTTTCATTACCTGTTCCCAGAAGATTGGTTTAAGCATTATTCTTTCACCCCTCCCCTGGCAATTGTATTGGCAACAACATTTAAGATCATGATAGTAATAAATAAAACAATACCAGTGGCGAATAATGCCTGACGATGATCGCCTATGGCATAATTCATCTCAAGGGCAATATTGGCAGTAAGTGTTCGCACAGGGTCAAGGAATGAGTTTGGGATGATCACTGAATTGCCAGCAATCATGATCACAGCCATTGTTTCCCCTACTGCCCTGCCAACACCCAGGATAATCCCTGACAAGATACCTGATTTAGCAGCAGGAAGGACAACCATCCTTATTGTTTGCCAGCGAGTGGCACCAAGGGCTAAAGACCCCTCACGAAAGGAATATGGGACTGCTCGAAGGGAATCAAGGGCAATGCTGGTAATTGTCGGCAGAATCATTATCCCAAGGATAATAGATGCTGATAGGACACATGGTCCTGTTCCGCCAAAATAATTGCGAACCATAGGGAACAGGATAACCATACCAATGAAGCCATAAACCACAGACGGTATCCCAGCCAGCAATTCAATTATTGGCTTAAGAATGGCTCTAACCTTAGCGGTTGAAAATTCACTGAGATAGATGGCACAGGACATGCTTAAGGGAAGGCTAACCAGTAGGGCACCAACCGTTATCCATGCTGTGCCAATAATCATGGGAAATATTCCGAACTGCCCCTGCTGCGGTGACCAATGACTGCCGCAGATAAACCCGCTTATCCCTACCTTTAGAATAATAGGTAGCCCTTCCTGAAAGATAAACAAGGCAATAAGTAAAAGAATAGCAATGGTTGAAAGTGCAGTAAGCAATAATCCAAACTGGATTAGATTTTCTTTAGATTTCATTCGTAAGTACCCCTGTTTTTTTACCACTTTTTCACCACGAAGTTCACGAAGATTTTTTCAATTTCCACTCTTCGTGAACTTCGTGTCCTTCGTGGTAATAATTCGTGGTAAAAATTCCTACTTCACTGGCAGCAACCCATTATCTGCTATTGTCTTTTGCCCTTGTGGAGAAAGGATAAAGTCTATGAACTCTTTTGCTTTTCCTTGCAGCTCTCCCTTGGTCAACAAGAATATTGGCCTGACCACATTATACTTACCAGCCTTGATATTCTTAAGTGAGGGTGCAATCCCGTCTATAGCTACAGCCTTCACATCAGGTGTTACCACCCCATGGGTAATGTAGCCAATTGCCGACGGATCGGTTTGAATCATCATCTTTACAGCCCCAGTAGAATTCTGGATAAGGGCATGAGGGCTGAGCTGAACGCCTTTTAAGACTAAGTCATGGAAGGAATTGCGAGTGCCTGAGCCTTCTTCACGAGAAACAACAGCAATAGTTTTTTTCTCGCCTTTTTCGCCTTTCTCTCCACCAAGCTGTTCCCAGCTATTTACCTTACCACTAAATACATCCTGAATCTGTTGAAGCGACAAGTTGTCTATCTTGTTATCAGGATGGACAGCAATAACAATGGCATCCTTAGCTGCAACAATGCTGTTTAATCCTTCAGCCTCTTTTGGCAGGGTAACCAGATCTGCCATACCAATCTGAACCACACCAGACTGGACAGATTGAATCCCTACGGCTGAGCCACCACCCTGAACATTAACCCGCACATCAGGATGAGCAGACATAAACTCCTCAGCCAGCTTTTCTGCAAATGGCTGAAACGCGGTTGAGCCAGCAATATTTATGGTCTCTGCCTGTTGCATATTCCCCTTAGCACAGCCAATAATCGCTGCACACATCAATATACTTGCTATCTGTTTGAACATACTAAGTTGTCTCCTTTTTTATTAAGCAGGGTAGGCATTGCCCACCAAATCTGCTCTAACAGCGTAACAGTTCAGCTAACCGCAGAGTCGCAGAGACGCAGAGAATAAATCAGAGGACAGAGCACAGATGAGAGACTACAGATTCTTTCTTTTTGCCTTTCTATGTTCTGGATTCTAATTTTTGTTAATTTCTCTGTGCCTCTGCGTCTCTGCGGTGAACTATTACCTAACAGCTAACGACTTCTCCTCACACACCTCTTGGCCTTGCCTTTGCCACAGCAACCTTTTTACCAGAAAGCATACTCTGATGCATGACCTCTAACACCTTTTCTGCATTTTCCTTTGGAACCTCAACAAAGGTAAATGCATCGAATATACTTATACTTCCTATAGATTTACCAGCTATGCCTGCCTTATCAGCGATTGCCCGGACAACATCACCGGCATTTATTTTCTGCTGTCTGCCTACATTCATAAACAGTCTAACCATGCCTGGCGAAGCACCTGTATCTTCCTGAACTGTTTCTTCTTTTGTAAATCCTTCTAATTGAAATTTCAAAAGAGCGGCTACTGCCTCAGTAGGGGTAATATCTTTGATAATTCTGTCTGCCAATTCAAGATACATATCAAACTTCTTATCATCAATAAACTCTTGAATCTTTTCCTTCAGTGTCTCAAGTCTGGCATTAAGCACATCTGTGAGGCTGGGCAGTTTGCCCCTCTTTATCTTTGTCTTAGCAGCAATCTGGATAAGCCTCAACTGCCTATCCTCTCTTGGGGTTACAAATGTTATGGCAACACCGCTCTTGCCTGCTCTGCCTGTCCTGCCTATCCTGTGTATGTATGCCTCAGGATTTTGAGGTATGCTATAGTTGACAACATGCGATATATTGCTTATATCCAGACCCCTGGCAGCAACATCTGTTGCCACAAGGACATCGATCATATTGCTCTTGAACCTTCTCATAACAGCTTCTCTTTGGGACTGATTGAAGTCGCCATGAATCGTTTCGGCATCATACCCTCTGTTTTTAAGGCTTGCAGCGACATCGTCCACCTCTCTTTTGGTATGACAGAAGACAAGGAACAGATCAGAATCCTCTGCATCTATAAGCCTTGCAAGTGCATCAACCTTGTCTGTTTCACTTACCTCATAGAATATCTGATCTATCTTTGGTGCTGTGAGGACATTGGTAATTATTGTAACCTTTTCAGGAGACACCATATATTGCTTGGTTATCCTGAGTATTGGCTCAGGCATTGTTGCTGAGAATAGAAGCGTCTGCCTCTCTTTTGGGGTATTGCTTAATATGGTGGTTATGTCATCCTTAAAGCCCATATCAAGCATCTCATCTGCCTCATCCAGGACAACCATCTTAACCCCATCAAGCTTAAGTGTTCTCCTTTCTATATGGTCAATAACCCTGCCAGGCGTTCCAACGACCACATGCACCCCTCTTTGAAGCATTCGGATCTGTCTCTCTATGGATGAACCACCGTATACCGGGAAGGCAAATACCCTGTTTAGTTTACCAATCTTGTTCATCTCCTCAGCAACCTGTATGGCAAGCTCTCTGGTAGGGGTTAAGATGATTGCCTGAACATGGGATATCTCACGATCAATCTTCTCTACAACAGGTATGCCAAATGCTGCTGTTTTGCCTGTGCCTGTCTGAGCCTGTCCAATCATATCCCTTCCCTGCATAATAACAGGGATAGCCTTTTCCTGAATAGGTGTAGGCTCCTCAAAGCCCATGTTTGAAATTGTCTGAAGCATCTCCTTGCTCAAACCAAAATCAGTAAATTTATCCATTTTCTACCATCTCCTTGTTACTATGCTTGAAGGTTTATCTTAGCACCAATGACTCTGACAATCCCTTCATAATCCCTCTTGTTAATTCAGAATCCATTCCATCCCAGACACCAAACATATAACTATCAGAAACATCAACCAGAGCATCTTTTTTCTGATGGACACTCAAGTAGCTGGAATATCCTTCATATGCTGTTTTTGCCATATCTCTGGATGGATACTTAATAATAAATGCCTTTGCCTTTTCCCCATTATTCTGGTAATACCCTACCACTCCATTGGTTTTATCGTTTAATTCCAGAAAATTTTCAGGGATATAGTAGATATTGTTCAAGGATATTTTTTCATGGAAGAATTTCGCACTCCTTGAGACATAATCTTTAATAGGCAAAAGACTGACCAATTGCGGCTCTTTTGAGCTTTTGTTGATCTTAGCGGCCAATTCTTTTGCTATTTGAATCAAGTCATCCTTAGGACCCGGGATAGAATGAATAACCCTGACATAGAAATTTGCCTTCCAGAACTCTACTGCATATGATGAAACTATCCCTTCGCTGCCTATTTTCACAAACCTTGCCTCTGGATTTCTGATAGATGAATATATGCCAAAGGCATCCTGAGGGCTTGACATATTATATATCTTAACAGTCAATGTAATCCCTGAATCGTTCTGGTATTTCTGAACACTCAGGCTTCTAATCTTATATGCCCGATAGTTTTCAGCCTCACTGTCCATATATGTATCTAATTCATCACCCTCGTAACAATAAAGCTTCCCCTTAACCGTATATTGTCCCATATCCTGAGCTACAGAATAATATATAGAGGGCAGGGATTTTTCTGTAGTAAAGCATCCTGTAAGCCATCCTGAAATAAACAGTATAAATGTAATGCCCATTAGAACGAACTTCTTTTTAATCATCAAAGCACCTCCTTGCAGTTAAAATGAAATAGGCTGAAGACTTCTATGCAAGAAAAGGAAGAATTGAAACCTAATGGTATAGAAAAGTCTTCAGTCTTCAGCATAGACAACCTGATCTATCATGACAATGCAGCTACTACCCCTTCAATTATCCATGGCGGGGTAGATGCACCTGCAGTAATGCCTATCTTTTTTATCCCTTTCAGCCATTCTGGTTGTATCTCAGAGGCTGTCTCAATATGATAGGTTGCATAGCCATTATCAGAACATATCTGAGCCAGACGGCTTGTGTTAGCACTATTTTTGCCGCCAACAACCAGCATCATCTCTACTTGTTCAGCAATCTTGAGACAATCCTGCTGTCTTCTTTCCACAGCGTCGCATATAGTATGATACACCCTTAATTCAAAGGTTTTATGTAATAAGATGCCGGCTATCTTTCTAAAATACTCGCAGGCTTGGGTTGTTTGAGCAACCATGCCTATCCTTTCTGTCTGAGGAAAGTTCTCTGCCTGTTCAATACTTTCTATGACAATAGTATCTCCCTCGACTATACCAGGAACACTCATCACCTCTGGATGATTTCTTTCACCAACAACAACTACTGTGTAGTCTTCTTGCTTTAATTGGGAGACAAGTTTTTGGACTCGTTTCACATTTGGACAGACTGCATCGACTATAGTTAATCCAGAGTCTAATAGCTGCTGATAGAGTTTTGGGGTAACCCCATGAGAGCGAAGGATCACCACCCCTGTCGCAATCTCATCCATACTTTGAGCAACCAATACCCCCTTGCTTTTCAGGTCTTCAATCACCTGCGGATTATGGATAAGCGGCCCAAGTGTATAGACAGGACATTTTGACTCCTCTAATGTCTGGTTGGTCAATCTTAATGCCCTTTTAACCCCAAAACAAAATCCTGCTTCCTTAGATAATAATATCTTCATAGAATACAAGGTGTTTAGACTGAAGGCTATTAGACAATACATTCCTACTTAGCAGTCTTCAGTCTTCAGCCTATCCCCCTATCTACAACCTGCCAATATGCTCCATAAGCCTATCAGCAATAGCCTGATAAGATCTATCCTGTTTCACTAATAGCTCTGATACATCTATTGGCTTCCCGTAATAAAGGTTTACTGGATATTTCTTAACCCATTTTGCTTCAGGGGGGAATGCCTTATCCGAGCCAGATATTCTGCATGGGATAACACTAAACCTTACCCCATCATTTTTTGCCATAGAGATCATCATCCCTATACCTGGTTTAGCTGGCTGTAGCTGTCCTGTTTTGCTTCTTGTCCCTTCTGGGAAGGCAAGGCATATCTTTCCATCATCCAGGAGGGTTGTAACCCTCTTAAACACATCACGATCTACACCATCACGATTAATGGGATAGACATTTAATCTTTTTAACAGCCAGCCAAATAATGAATTTGTTGTAAAAAGACTGTTTCTCGCAATAAATGATGCCTGCCTTGGAAGGCTGACAGCCACTGCTGGAGGGTCCAGATGACTCAAGTGATTACAGACCAACAGGACACCACCAGTTGCCGGGATATTTTCTAATCCATGAATATTAAAGCCGAAATACTTAGTATAACCCAATCTTAGTATAAAACATACGATATAATAAAAAAGATTACTGGTATCAAAAAACACCATGCTATCCATCCTTAAGATAGAGTCAATCTTTCTTATTATCAGGGATATTACCTCTTTTAATGTCAGAACACTGGTATCAATATAGGTTGCACCAGGATCCATTATAAGTGGTGCTATCTCCCTTGAGCTATCCTGTTTATCCCGATGTTTTATATCTAATTGTATTTTATATAACTCAATATCCTTATTCTTTCTTTTTAATTCCTTGTATCTTCTCATGGCCCTTTCCTGAAGGGCAGCATCAAGATAAAACTTAAAGTCTGCATCTGGCAAAACCACACTGCCAATATCCCTTCCCTCCATAACCACGCCGCCATTAGCAGCAAGCTCCCGGAGGATATTAACCACTACATCCCTTACCCCTTTATATGCAGCTACAGTAGAAACACATCTGGTCACTTCCTGACTTCTTATTTGTTTTGTGACCTCATCCTCATCAAGGACAATCCTGCCTGATGTCTTGCATTCAATCTTTACTTCTCTGGCTATAGTAACAATATCATCCTCAGAGAGAGTATTGCCATTATTGCCATTCCCTTTGATTGCCCCTTGAACAGTTCCTAATGTCAGCACCTTATAAGTAATAGCCCTATATATTGCTCCAGAATCGATATGCTTGAGCTGCAACCTCTTAGCTATTGTCTTTGAAACAGTACTTTTGCCAACACCTGCTGGTCCATCAATAGTGATAATCAGTCTTTTTTTATTATTCATGTTATTCATGGTATTTTAAGATATAAAATGAGGAATTTCTCCCGGTTTACAATAAATTACGCGGGCTATTTCCTGATAGGATAACTGATAATAAGTATACACCCAAATCAATGTTTTGTAAAGAAAAAAATTTCCAATATTTTTACAATCTGCGTAAATGTGTTGTTTGTCCACAGACAGGTGTCTGTTAAGGGGAAATGAAATAATTTATGGGATGGTTGTCTGATTTACCAGAGCAAATTTCTGGTGGTGTCTGAGAATAACTAAATTCACCGCAGAGACGCAGAGATCGCAGAGAATCGTAGCCAAACAATATAAAAAATCACGAAGGAGACACGACAGGCTGTTACAGAATAAGATTTTGGCACAAGAGACACACAATATGTTGAGTTAAACTTATTATTATCCACCATATATGGCATGTCGTTGCCGCTGATTTTGCATTCCGTAACAGCCTGACGAATAGTTCCCATCATTCGTGAAAATTCGTGGTTAATCTCTGCGTCTCTGCGGTGAAAAAATCTCAAAATTAACAAAGTAAGCCAATGTCAGACACCACCAAATTTCTTGCAAAAAACAAGCATCTATGTTATAATAATTTGGTAGATTTTAGCCCGTTAAGGTAGGTGACAGGATGCGATTATTTATCAATATTTTGTTTTCAATCATACTTGTCCTCATCCGCTTCTTAAGGCTGCCTCAAGACAGGATTTGCCAATGGTTTATCCAGACAAACAACCAATTGGTATTAGCCAATATCTTACCAAATCTTAAAAGCGAACACCTGCTTCTACTGATTCCGCACTGTCTCCAGAACTATGATTGTGAATTTAAGATTACAGCTCGAGTCGAAAACTGTCGCAGATGCGGCAAGTGCATTATTAAGGATTTGATCGATTTATCAGAAGAACACCATGTCAGACTTTCTGTTGCCCCTGGCGGCACACTGGCACGGGCAATAATCAAGAAATGTCAGCCAGGATTAATTATTGCTGTTGGGTGTGAACGCGAGCTTGAAGCTGGTATTAATGATGTATATCCTTTTCCTGTAATTGGGATACTTAACCAGAAACCAGAGGGACCATGCAAGAATACCACTCTTGATATTGGCAGGGTAAAGGAAGTTATGGAACTTATAAGGATGAAGGCTGTTAGGTCACAATCTATTCGTTGAAGAACCTTTTTTATCAACATATTCCACATTTCATAGGTATGTAAAGGATGGGATATATTCAGAGGATTGGGGAAGTGGAGAGCCAGTAGAGTTTCCAGAGGATATTGATGGGGAGTGAATATTTTTGGTGGGCTGGATAGCTGCGGAAATTTGGCAATGCCCACCAATTTGAACATATTATCGATGAATAATACTTTGGTGGGCAATGCCCACCCTACGAGGAAGGTTGGTTCGAATGCATAGGGTTTTGATTGTAAGTCTAATCTTGATGGGACAATACCTGGGGACGGCAGGCGTATCAGCGGCTCCGATTGCAAATATTACCTCTCCTACTAATGGGGCAAGTATTAGTCAGGATGCTTTTACCTTCAGTGCAACAGCCAGTGACCCAACTGGGATAGAGTGGGTTATGTTTCATATCCAATCATACGGCACAGGGACCAACCCTGGCTGGCAGATGGCTACTAATGAAAATTGGTGTTATTATTATGACACAACCTATCCGTACAGTGTAACGTATGATTGGTCTCATCTCTACAAGGGGTTATACACGATTACCATCGGGGCAAGAAATAACGCAGGAGAATATAGAGGTTATCCTGCCTATGTGATTACTAAAGCTATGGGTACTATTTCTCCAACAGCTGCTCAGATAACCTTCCCTTCTGATGGTTCAACTATTACACAAGATACTTTTACCTTTAGTGCAACAGCCAATGATCCAGATAAGATAGAGTGGGTTAGGTTTTATATCCAATCATATGGCACAGGGACCAACCCTGGCTGGCAGATGGCTCCTGATAAAAATTGGTGTTATTATGATGATACAACCTATCCGTACGATGTAACCTACGATTGGTCTCATCTCCAAAATGGTTCATACCAAATTACCAGCTGGACAAGAGATAATGCAGGGAAGATATTCACTACTTCTACATATAACATTACTAAAAGCGTGAACACTCTACCAACTGCTGCGTTTACTATGATGACCACTACTGGTACAATTGGCACTACATTTTATGTAGACGCCTCTGCTTCTCAAGACCCGGAAGGTGCCATAACTGTAAGCTGGCAGTGGGAAAGCGGAGGAGAGTGGATAAACGGTACAACTACCAGAACAGCTTCACATCAGTATTCAACCCCGGGAACAAAAACCATTACACTGCTGGTAACAGACATGCACAATGCAACTGCTACGGCTACATGGTGGGTGGTGATAACCCCTATTACCGGCAGTATCTCAGTTGTCTCTACTCCAGCCGATGCCAGCGTCTTGCTTGACGGAGTGGACAAGGGCACGATTACTCCGATTATCTTAACCAGCATTATCCCCGGCACACACACCATCAAGCTGACCAAAGACGGCTATTACGACTGGACTGGTACGGTAACGGTTGCAGTTGGTTCAACTACATACACCTATGCTGCGTTGATAGGTAGCAACACAGGCAATGGCACAGCAACAGCAGAGAACTATTTCATGCAACCCAAATGGGGAAGTGAAGGTTCAGGGGATGGGCAGTTTATTTGCCTTCGTGGTGTAGCAGTAGACAGCTATGGCAATGTGTTTATTGCAGATTACCACAACCATCGTATCCAGAAGTTTACCCCTGACGGCACATTTATCACCAAATGGGGAAGTAATGGCTCAGGG
>DYDG01000074.1 GCA_020717845.1 Marinifilum sp.
AAGTCTTAGTGAACCTTCGTGTCTTAGTGCCTTCGTGGCAGAATTTGTGGCAGAAATTATTCGCTTTGCGGTGATTGAAAAATTGCACCCACATGTGTTGGCAATTCATGCAATTGTGGTTAAAATTATCAAAAATTTGCGACCTATTGTGGTCGTTGAGCCTGTCGAAACGTGGAATTTAGATGCGTTTACCCTATCAATAGCCATAAATAATATTGACCAAATGATAAATATATGCTATACTTAACATTGGTATAACTTGTGATTTTTGTGGCAGCACAGGCTTCCAGTCTGTGTGCATGGCGTGAAAAATCAAGGTTTGATGAGAAAAGATGAGAAAAAAATTGCGACGGTTGGATAACCACAGGCAGGAATGTCTGTGCCATGTTGCAACGTCAAGCCTAACACAAATCAAGGAAATAACTAATGCGTGAAAAAAAGATAAAGCACAGTTTGTCACATGCTTGTTTTTTGTATCATTATATCTGTGGCAGCCATGTTCTGAATTATATGCCCATGAATCTTATGATTGAACCTACGAACAGGTGCAACCTTAGATGCCGTATGTGTCCGCAGGATGGGCTTATGACTCGAGAGAAGGGTATGATGGATTTTGAGCTTTATAAGCGAGTCATTGATGATGCAAAGAGGTTTGTCTGGTGTGTCCAATTGTTTCACACAGGTGAGTCACTGCTTCACCCAAGACTTCCGGAGATGGTTGAGTATGCCTGGCAAGCAGGCATGTATACAGTGCTTAATACTAATGCCTGCCTGCTGACTGAGGAAAAGTCATCCCAGCTAATCAGGGCGGGTCTTTCCCAGATATCGTTTTCCTTTGATGGTCCAACCCAGCAAGCCTATGAGCAATCAAGGGTAGGGGCATCATATGTTCAGGTGATGAACAATATCAAGGCGTTTCTTGCCTTAAAAAAACAGCAGAAGGCAAGGCAGCCATATACTATTATTGAGGTTATCCCTATGAAAGAAACGCAGGGCTATTTGCCTGATTTCTTGAAGGAACTTGAATCCTTTGGGGCAGATGATGTGAGATGCTGGGGGTATCATGAATGGACACATAATAGGTCAAAAGATAGCTGCTATTACCCATGTGAATATCCATATACTACTATGGCTGTTTATTGGGATGGCCGGGTTGGACCGTGTTGCATGGATTATGATGGCAAATACATTATTGGCAATGTCAGAGAACAATCTCTGTCTCAAATATGGAATTCATCAAAACTTCAGAGGTTAAGGGCTGCTTTTCGGGATAAGAGCTATTCCCAGATAGAGCCTTGCCAGAATTGTTCGTTCCTTACCTCTCCCAAAACATATGTTTCATTGTCTGGCAAGGCATTCAAGATCCTTTCTGGCATGGTGGGGAATATAATAAGCTGTCAGCGTTCAGCTATCAGCTGTCAGTCGTCAAGGTGAAGGATGAATGGATAGCTTGCCTTACTTAAGTAAAAATGTATGACCCTATGCAAAAAACGGAGAAAACGGAGAAAATAGATGCGGTTAAGAACAAAGATAGTGCTCGGCATATTGTTAGAGATATTATTGATATGTCTCTGGCTTCATTTTATTGATGTTAAAACGGCTGTATCACACCTCAAAAAAATTAATATCAACCTGATCTGCGTGGGTATGCTCTGTTATGTTAGTGCATATTTTATAAGAAGCATTCGCTGGAAGATTATCTTGAACCCAATTGTCTCTGTTTCTGTCCGAAAGATATTTGCCTTGTATACTGCCGGTATGTTTGTCAACTACCTTTTTCCGCCATTACGCGGCGGGGAATTTACCAAGAGTATCTTCCTTCGTAAAATGGATGATGTGGGTATTTCTCAAACATTGCCAACGGTTTTTGTAGATAAGGTTATTGAGGCATCGCCTGTGGTTTTTATCTTTTGCGGCATTGTTTTTTCTCCATATGTTCCAGGCTTAGCAAAGATAATCATGTTCCCTATGCTGGTTGTCTTTTTAGTGTTTGCTACCTTGTTTATCATCGCTGCAAAAAAAAAGGAAATGACCAGCAAAAGATTAAAAGCTATTTTTCGCTGGCTTCCTAAGAGATTTCAACACAAGTTGTTTGAGGCAATTGATTCCTCTTTTTCAGGCATAGTTATCTTAGATAAACACCCCATAAAGCTCTTGGGACTTGTGCTCTTATCTGTTCTTGCCTCTATGTTGGATGCCTCCTACATCTTCTTGTTTTTCAAGGCATTTGGGGTGGCAATACCCTTCTGGGTTGCCCTTGTTGGCTATACCCTGGTTACCTTTTCTTATATCGTTCCCAATCCACCCTGTCAGGTAGGCAGCACTGAGGTAGTAATTATCCTTATCTTTTCAGGGATATTTGGCATTGATAAAAACATGGTAGCTGCTGTTGATATTCTGGCTCATATCCTGACCGGGCTATCTATCATCATTGGCGGCAGCTTTTCTTTGAGTATGATTGGATTAAAGCTTAAGGAATTAGTAGAGCTGGAAGAAAAGATGGATGATGAATATGAGGAGAAAGCAGGGTAGGGGAGTGAAGGGAGTAAAAAGTGATTGATTACGCCTCGCTTTAATTTTTTGCTTGACATTTTTCATTTCTTGTGGTAAAATATTAATCACTGGGAGAAAAGGAGGTGATGTTTTGCAGTTACGTATAATTATTGGTGGTTGTTTGCTGGTTATCTCTTGCTTTGTGCTTATGAATTTTACCCAGCCAGCAAAAATTTCTGTCTATGTGGATGGAAAATTTATTGAATTAAAAACAGATCAACAGACAGTAGGTGAAGCCCTTAAGGAATGTCACATCGAGATTGGACAAAATGATATTGTTAAACCCAATGTAACAGAAAATATCCAGGATGGATTGGATATTAGAATCTATCGCGTCCAGACAAGAACCAAACAACAAAGCTATTCTATCCCTTATTCTACATTGATTCAGTATGATAATTCTATGCCTAAGGGGAAAGAAAAAATAAAACAGGCCGGAAAAGAGGGAAAAAGAAATCTGCAAACAGATATGCTTTACATAGACGATGTTATGATTGGCTTGAAAGAAACAAAAAAGACAGTGGAAACGCCAAGCCCAAAGATTATCTGTGTTGGAACCAAAAAGGTAATCCAGCCAATGTCTATGACCGCTAAGGTTAAGAATATCCTGAATATGGGTGCCACCGCTTATTCCCGCCATGTCCAATCTTGCGGTAAATGGGCAAAATGGGGACGAACTAAAATGGGATTAAAAGCAAAGTATGGGGTAGCAGCTGTGGATCCAAGAATTGTTCCGCTTGGGACAAAATTATATGTTGAGGGATATGGTCATGCTCTTGCAGCTGATACTGGCAGTGCTATAAAAGGGAAAAGGATTGATCTTTGTTTTGATACCCATCAGGAAGCTGTTCGCTATGGGTATAAGCAGATAAAGGTGTATGTGTTGGAGTAAGGCTGAAGGCTTGAAGATTGAAGACTGAAGGCTGAAGACTTTTAGGGATAAATGCGATAAATAGATGATTGTTCTGTATCCTTCAGCCTTCAGCCTTCAAGCCTATCTACCTATATATTATTGGAGGTATTTTTATGGATATGTCTATTTTGGTTATTCTGGGTGGTTTGATCTGGCTTATTGTCAGCGGGGTCAAGATAATTCAAGAGTATGAACGTGGTGTGGTGTTCAGGCTTGGTCGTTTGATTGAAAAGGAAAGGGGTCCTGGTATTATCTACATTATCCCATTCTTTGAAAAATGGATAAAGGTAGACCTGCGAACCATGACCATGGAGATCCCGCCTCAGGAGGTAATCACTCAGGATAATGTTACTGTCAGGGTGACTGCTGTCGGGTATTTTCGGGTAATTCGACCTCCAGATGCTATCACTAAGATTAGCAATTATACCTATGCCACATCACAGATTGCTCAAACAACCCTAAGGAGTGTCCTGGGGCAGTCAGACCTTGATACATTATTGTCTCAAAGGGAAAAGATAAACCAGACACTTCAACACATCATTGATTCTCAAACAGACCCATGGGGAATTAAGGTGAGTGTCGTTGAGGTTAAGGATGTAGAGCTGCCAGAGAATATGAAGAGGGCTATGGCAAAACAGGCAGAGGCAGAAAGAGAAAGAAGGGCAAAAATCATTCACGCTGAAGGGGAATTCCAGGCTTCAGAAAAACTTGCCCAAGCAGCAGATGCACTATCAAGAAATCCTATGTCTTTGCAGCTTAGATACTTGCAGACATTGTCCGAGATATCTACAGAAAAGAATTCAACGATAATCTTTCCGTTGCCAATAGATTTGATGGAAGCATTCAGAGGAATGATGAATAGAGTATCAAAGAGCCAATAGCAAAGGAAAATCGTAGAGAAATAGTTCGGGTATCCAGAGGTCAAAATTCAGAATATGCAGGTATTTGCAATATGATGATAGTCCATTTTTTTCTATTAATAGTAAGCATACTGCTTATTTCCTCTTCATCTGCTGCGGCAAGAATGGCATTTCTTAAGGTTGATGTTGGTGCCAGGGCAGCGGGTATGGGTGGAGCATTTGTTGCAGCAGGAGATGATACCGCCAGTATCTGGTCTAATCCAGCTGGTCTTTCCATGATAAAAACTGAGGAGGTTGCCTTCCATCATCAGGACTGGCTTCAGGATACTCGTTATGAATGTCTTGCTTATGCCTACCCAGCCAAAAATCTTACCATTGGGATAAGCCTTAATCATCTGTCTTTAAACCATATTCCTGAGGTATTAAGGGATACAGATGATGAGCCAAAGCTCACAAACAGGTTGTTTGACGTCTCAAATATGTCCGGGATGTTTGTTGTAAGCAGACAAGTAAACAAAAATATATCCATTGGCAGCGGATTTAAGTATCTTCAAGAACAACTCGATAATAATAAGGTTAATGCCGGGGCAATTGACCTTGGTTGTCTTTATACCCCAAACAATTCTCTTTGCCTTGCCTTAAGTGTTCAAAATATTGGTTACAAAATACAGACAGATAGGGATGAGTTTGCCTTGCCTCTGATGTATCGTATTGGTGCTGCATGGAAGACAGAAGTCTCATGTTTTGGGATTGAACTGAATAAAGCGACGAATAGGGAATTGAGGGGTTGTGCTGGAATGGAGTTAAAAATAGCTAACCCAATAACTGTAAGGTGTGGGTATCAGTTCCTGACAGATAATGAACATGGCAGCTTCAAGGATATGCCTGAGAAGGTCTCTCTTGGCTTTGGCGTGAAAATCGGCAGAACAACTATTGATTATGCCTTTGCCCCATATGGGGTTCTGGAAGATACACATCGGGTTTCAATCAAGACTAAGTTTGGACAGCAGCGTTTTACTACTGAAAAAGCTGCTGCTATAGAAAAAGAAGGGTTTGTTGAAGAGAATAAGCAGATTGAGGAAGTCGAGAAAGGCGAGAAAGATGCTTCTGAAGACATGGTTATTGTGACTACAGATAATGCCCCGCTTCGAGAGGGACCTGGTGCAAATTATTCTGTTATTGCTAAAGTAAAGAAGGGAACAAGGTTAATGGTTGTTGGCAGACATGAAGAAATGTATTACAGGGTTGTGCTGCCTGATGGAGCATACGGCTGGATATGTAGTATTTTTGTGGAATGAATGCAACTCAAGCTGGAAGCCAGCTTGAGTATCCTGAATCATGTTTCGACAGGCTCAATGACCACATTCGGTCCCTGAGCAGCAGTCGAAGGGCGGTCCCTGAGCTTGTCGACAGGCTGTTACGGAATAAGAATTTGGCACGAGAGGTACGCAATATGTTGGGTCAAATTTACTATTGTCCACCATATGTGGTATGCCGTTGTCACTGATTTTGCATTCCGTAACAGCCTGTCGAAGGGCAATGACCGCAAGCAAGATGCTTGTGTAACAACAATGAGGCACTATGGCATACAAAGATTTGCATGAATTCATAGATTTATTAGAAGAGAGAAACCTTTTAATCAGGATAAAACATGAGGTGAGTTGTGATCTGGAGATTACAGAAATCGCAGACCGCATGGTTAAAAGGGATGGGCCGGCACTATTATTTGAAAATGTTAAGGGGCATAATTTTCCGGTAATCATAAATGCCTTTGCCTCTTATGAAAGGATGCAATTAGCCCTTGAGGTAAATAATATCAATGATATTGCCAAAAGGATTACAGACCTTTTGACTATGGAGCCGCCAGACACCATCTGGCAGAAGATATTGATGCTGCCAAAGCTTCATGAACTCAGCCAGTTTATCCCAAAAAATGTAAAAAACGGGCCGTGCAAGGATGTGATTATCAAGGGTGCTGATGTCGATGTCTTAAGGTTTCCTATACTCAAATGCTGGCCATTAGATGCTGGACGGTTTATTACCCTGCCCATGGTCTTTACTAAGGATATTCAAACCCAGAGGATGAATGTGGGGATGTATCGGATGCAGGTGTATGATGGAAAAACCTGCGGGATGCACTGGCATATGCACAAGGATGGGGCAAGACAGTATAAAAGATACGAGGAGACAAATCAGCGGATGGAGGTAGCTGTCGTTATTGGTGCTGATCCAGCCAGCATGTATGCTGCTACCTGCCCATTGCCTGAAAGCATAGATGAGATGCTCTTTGCAGGATTCTTGCGAAAAAAACCAGTAGAGCTTAGTAGGTGTGAAACCGTAGATATAGATGTTCCGGCTAATGCAGAGATAGTGTTAGAAGGATATGTCGATCCACATGAACGCAGGATTGAGGGGCCATTTGGCGACCATACTGGATTCTACTCCCCGGCAGATGAGTATCCAGTCTTCCATATTACCTGTATTACTCATAGGAATGATGCTATATATCCTACAACCATTGTGGGCAAGCCGCCTATGGAAGACTGTTTCTTTGGCAAGGCAACAGAAAGAATATTCCTTCCGCTGCTGAAACTTCAGCTGCCAGAGATTGTAGACATGAATCTTCCTCTTGAGGGTATATTCCATAATTGTGTGATTGTTTCCATCAGAAAAGAGTATGTAGGGCAGGCAAAAAGGGTTATGCACTCTATCTGGGGCATGGGACAGATGATGTTTAGCAAGGTTATAATTATTGTTGATGATGATGTTAATGTTCAAAACCTGTCTGAGGTTGCCTGGAAGGTATTAAACTATATGGATCCTCGTCGTGATATTTCTTTTGTTGATGGCCCGCTTGATGTTTTGAACCATGCCAGTAATATTGCCGAGTATGGCTCAAAAATGGGCATAGATGCTACCACAAAGGGGACAGAAGAGGGCATGACCCGCCCCTGGCCAACCCTGATTAGTATGGATGATAAGATAAAAAAGCTGGTGGATGAACAATGGAAAACTTATGGGTTTGAGTGATAGGACATATATGTCATATAGGTTTTATATGTCGTATAGGTCTTATAAGACTTATAGGACATATGGGAGAATGATTCATGGTTTTAACCAGACTGCTACAGTTTGTGGAATTAGTGAAATTCGAGCATACCATCTTTGCCCTTCCCTTTGCCTATCTTGGGGCTATTTTAGCCTGTGAAATGATCCCCTCATTTTATTATTGGTTGTGGATTACTCTGGCTATGGTTGGTGCCAGGACAGCAGGCATGGCACTAAACAGATTAATTGACCGCCACATAGACGCAAATAATCCAAGGACACAGAATCGAGCATTGCCAAAGGGACTGATCCCCTTATGGCAGGTATGGCTATTATCCATTGTCTCATTTGTTTTGCTTCTGTTCTCAGCCTATAAACTCAATCCATTATGCTTTGTTCTTTCTCCGCTTGCAGTGGCTATGTTGATTGGCTATTCATGGCTAAAACGCTGGACATGGCTGTCACACCTTGGGCTTGGAGCTGTCCTTGCCTGTGCACCAATCGGTGGATGGCTGGCTATATGTGGAAGATTTGATATTATCCCTATGATTCTTGGGCTTGGGGTGCTGTTTTGGGCTGCTGGTTTTGATCTTATCTATGCCACGCAGGATGTAGATTTTGACAGGCAGAACAGACTCTATTCTATCCCGCAGTTCTTTGGCATAAAAAATGCTTTGTTTGTTTCAAGATATTTTCATGTTGTAACCATTATTATCTTGATAATAATAGGGAACATGGTTCCTCTGGGATTATACTATTGGCTTGGGGTAATGTTCACAACCATTTTGCTCATCTACGAGCATATGCTTGTCTCTTCAACAGACCTTTCCCGTGTTAATCAAGCGTTCTTTGTTGTAAATGGCTGGATAAGTATAGGGCTGTTTGGGTTTACGATTGTGGATGTTGTTTTATAAGCGTTCAGGTGTAAATAAGGGAAAAGGGGAAAGTATGGGAAAATGGAAAAGGAAGAAATAGAATATTAATGATTTACTTCCCTTTTTTCCAGTTTTTCCATTTTTCCTTCATTACACCCTGAACGGTTACAAATTTTTGCATCTCTACTGCACCTCATGAGAGAGCCCTTCTATTAATACCTGTAATTGTAGAAGAAAACAACAAAGCTTTGTTTATTAGAGACAATTGTGGAATTTAGATGTGTTTGTGGAGAGGGAGTAAAAGGAGGAGTTTATGAACGCAAATACTACAGTAGTTGAAAATCATAGATGGCGGGTTACATTTGCTGCCATTGGCATTAACCTCGCTCTGGGTATCTTGTATACCTGGAGCGTCATTAGCAAGGGTGTGCCCCAGGGTTGGAATTGGAGCGAAGCTGACAAATCGTGGCCATATGCGATTGCTTGCCTGGTATTCTCGATTGTGATGGTTCCAGCGGGTTGGCTTCAGGATAAGATCGGCCCCCGTATCGTGTCCAGCTTGGGCGGACTTCTGGTTGGCATCGGCTTTATAATGGCCAGTATGACTACCTCACCTTTGGGTTACATGCTTGGTTTTGGCTTGCTTGCCGGTGCTGGGATAGGTTTTGGCTATGCGTCCACAACCCCGCCGTCAATAAAGTGGTTTCCGGCAGCTAAGACAGGACTTATTGCGGGAATAGTGGTTTCCGGATTTGGACTGGCCCCTGTTTATGCCGCCCCTCTGACAAAGTGGTTGATAGGTGCTTACGGTATTAACCGGACGGTTATGGTATGTGGCATTGTCTTTCTGATCGTCGTGGTTGGACTTGCCCAAATATTGAAGTCGCCTCCAAAAGGCTATGTGCCTGCTGGAGCCGATCAGGCAAAGGTAACGAAAGTTGGCAAAAAAGAAGATTTTACCCCAATGGAGATGCTTGGCACGGTACAGTTTTATATGATCTGGTTTATGTATGCCTGCGGCGCCGGCGCCGGGCTTATGATCATTGCCAAACTATCCCTAATCGCCAAGCAGCAGGCAAATATTGACCTGGGTTTTATTCTCGTGGCAGTGTTGGCTATCGGCAATGGGGCGGGTCGCATAATAGCCGGAATGCTAAGCGACAAGATCGGACGTAAAGCCACCATGTCCTTCTGCTTTGTGTTTCAGGCTGTTTTGGTCTTCTTGCTTTCACGGGCAAGCAGCGGCAGTGTTCTGGCAAGTATTTCGGTTCTGGCAATAATTTCATCGCTTATCGGGGCGAACTACGGGGCGAATCTTTCGCTCTTTCCGTCTATTACCAAAGACTTTTATGGCTTAAAGAATTTTGGGACAAACTACGGGCTGGTATTTACCTCCTGGGGTGTCGGCGGGTTTACACTGGCGCTTCTGGCTGGTAAACTGTATGATATATACCAAACCTTTACCCTGGCCTACTACGGTGCGGGAGTCTTATTGATCCTGGCAGCGATTATGGCAATTTTTGTTAAGCTGCCGCATCACAGCCTCGAACCTGTCTTAGGGGATGTTGATGCAGAAATGGAAGAGGGAAGGTAGTAATTGGTCAGTCATTGGTAGGAAGATGTGTAAGAAGAAGGAGAAAGAGCTTTAAGGTGTGTGTATCTTTCCTATAGAAATTCCCCCAATTCACTGACGCATTACAAGTTTTGCAAAAATTTACTTGACACAAAAATCAATCCATGTTATTATTATAAGATTAAAAGGATAATTATCTTAAAGGAGGAACGATGAAGACGTATATGGCAAAGACAGGCGAGGTAAAAGGGAGATGGTATGTGGTTGATGCTACAAATATTGCCTTGGGAAGGCTGGCAAGTTGTGTAGCAAAGATCCTTAGAGGGAAAAATAATCCTCTTTTTACCCCACATGTTGATACTGGTGATTCGGTAATCATCATTAATGCAGATAATATCTTGCTTACAGGCAAGAAAAAGCAGCAAAAGTTTTATTATCGGCATACCGGGTATCTGGGAGGATTAAAGAGTACCCGCTACGATAAGCTCTTGTCAACTAATGCTGACAAGGTGATTATGCTTGCAGTGAAAAGAATGATTCCTGATACTGTTCTTGGTCGAGCAATGTTTGGGAAACTAAAGGTTTATACTGGTGATGTGCATCCACATGAGGCTCAAAAACCAGAACTGTTGAAGCTAAAACTATAAGAATTTACTGCACCTTCTCAGTGGTGAGTAGTTACAAAGGAGGATTGTTAGAGTGGAAGGAAATCACTATTATGGAACAGGTCGTCGAAAAAGGGCTATTGCCCGTGTAAGATTAGTTGCTGGAACCGGAAAAATGATGGTTAATAATCTGGATATAGCAGAATATCTGGGTGGTTTGATTGATACACAATTGGCTATTGTCCAGCAGCCATTGGTTGCTACCTCAACCATTGGTAGATATGATGTGCTTATCAGGGTAGGCGGTGGCGGGAAGATAGGACAGGTTGGGGCTATCCGTCATGGTATTGCCAGGGCATTACTGGAGTCTAATCTGGAATTTAAGCCTATATTACGTAAAGGCGGATTCTTGACCAGGGATCCACGAGAGCATGAACGAAAGAAGTATGGCCTTTATGGCAGAAGACGTCGTTTCCAGTATTCTAAGAGGTAAAGAAAAGGTACATAGACTGAAGGCTGATAGGTATATTGTATGTAGCATAGACATTCCTGTCTGTGCTACATAGCCTTGCCTTCAGCCTAAACTTGCATTATTAAATACCCCCTGCTGGCATGGATATGTGTCTGTAGGGGGTAGGTTATATCAATGAATGCTCATGAACAACTCTGATAAGCGTTCACGGGGTCATATAGTAGCTACTGAAATAAGAACTACTGCTTCATTCCATTTACTATTGTGGGTAGAGTCTCTTGAGTTTGATCCGAGCTTTCTCGGTGGTGTCTGAGAATAA
>DYDG01000014.1:0-38992 GCA_020717845.1 Marinifilum sp.
TTAGTGCCTTTGTGCCTTTGTGGCAAACCTTTAGCTAATTTCAGACACCACCGAAAATTCTATCTATGATTATCGAAAAAATACTTGACAAAACAAGAGTTATCTGATATTATCTTATATGTAAAAATGTTTATAAAACTCTGGGAGGGGTTAATGATGCGCAAATGGTCTATTTGCTTACTATTTGTGATAGCTATTGTTGTGTTCTCGTCTGCATGGTGTTTCAGCCAACCTGTGCCTATCGGTATTCCTAAGATCAATATCGGTGTGACAGAGGCAAAAACGCCTCAGGATGTTGCCCTCTCTCTTCAAATCATATTCCTTCTAACCATTCTGACCTTAGTTCCAAGCATTGTCATGATGACTACCTCATTTATTCGAGTAGTAATTGTCCTCTCATTCATTAAACAAGCCTTAGCTACCCAGCAGGCTCCCCCTCAACAGGTCGTTGTCGGACTTGCTTTATTTATCACCTTTTTTATCATGGCACCAACTATATCAAAGATCAATGAAACTGCTTTTCAGCCATACCTTGCCGGCAAGACGAACTTTCCAGAAACACTGAAAAAAGCATCCCTGCCATTAAGAGAATTTATGTTTAAGCAAACCAGAGAAAAGGATATTGCCTTATTTATTGACTTGAGTAAGATGCCAAGACCTACAACAAGGAAGGATGTGCCTACCTATGTTCTTATCCCTGCCTTTATGATTAGTGAATTAACCTCTGCCTTCTGGATGGGGATATTATTGTTTATTCCGTTCTTGATGATAGATATGATTGTTGCCAGTGTTTTAATGTCTATGGGCATGATCATGCTGCCACCAGTAATGATATCATTGCCCTTTAAGATACTTTTGTTTGTTATGGTTGACGGCTGGAATCTATTGATCCACTCATTAGTGGCAAGCTTTCATTAGCTGCAAAAGGTGGCGATGAATGTAGTTGTAAATCAAGGAGGTGAAACATAAACAAATGTTATTTAAGTTGTTGTATTGTGGTAAGGAATGTTGCAACTTAGGTAATAGCCGAAAATTAGGTATGGGTTGAGATGAATTTATGTAAAGACAAAAGATTTAATCCATACTGAAAATTAAAACTGGGAGGTAAGGGCTATGCCGAGGTACGAAGAATTAGGGGTCTGGCAGTTAGCGAACAGACTGGTTATGGAAGTGTGCCGTATCGTTAACCGTTACCCGAGAGAGGTTGCCTACAATGACCTTGCAATTCAAATGAAGGGTTCATCTATGGGTGTGGCTATGAATATCGCTGAGGGACATTCTCAGCAAACCCTTCATGAATATAGGCATTTTCTTGAAGCAGCCATGAACTCTTTGAGGGATACTACCTTCTTTTTGAAGGTAAGTTATCAGAATCAGCTTGTAAATGAGGTTACCTATAACTTTCTCTCTAAAGAGTATGAACGGGTGAGATGTCTGGTGCTGTCTATTCTTAAATGGATTGAAAGCGAGACAACCAGCAGTGTAGCGGCAGCATAAATGAATGCGGTGCGAATTAAGTCATTGCAGGGGTGTGGAATATATGCCCCTGCAATGAATGCAAGAGGAAAGTGAAAAACACGAGAAATATAATCGAGGTAGCAATATGACTGAAGGGTTTGCTGTAAAATTAGTTCAAGAGGCATTATTCTATACCATCCTGATCTCAGCACCTATGTTGGCTGTGAGTATGCTTGTGGGTCTGGTAATCAGTATCCTCCAGACTGCAACATCTATTCAGGAACAGACACTGTCGTTTGTTCCTAAAATAATTGTTACCCTGTTGTCAATAATTGTCTTTGGAACATGGATGTTGAAAACATTGATGGAATATACTGTGCGATTGATAAATACATTTCCGGATTTGATTGGATAGGTCCTATAGGACTTATAGGTCCTATATGACCTATGAGACATATAGGACATATAGGACATATAATGGAGCATTACGACTTATTTGTTACCCAGTTTCAAAGATTTTTATTGGTTTTCACAAGGATTTCAGGGATATTTGTCATAAGTCCGTTTTTTGGCAGTTTGAGTGTTCCGCTCCGAATAAAGGCAGGGCTTGCCATTTTTATGGCTCTGTTGATATTCCCTGTGGTAAATCATACGCTCCCCTCTTTGTCAGGAAACCTTGGTGAGTATTATAGCCTTGTTATCTCTGAGGTAGCAATAGGCATAATTATTGGTTTTCTTTGCACTATTATTATGTCTACCTTTCAGGTTTCAGGCGAATTCTACAGTGTGCAGATGGGGTTTGGGTTTGTAAATACAGTAGACCCGCTTTCTCAGGTAGAGCAGCCAATTATTGGACAGCTTATTGGGCTTTTTGCCATGCTTATCTTTCTGGTTGCAGGCGGGCATCATCTTATGATTACAGCTGTTTTTAACAGCTACGAGGCAGTCCCGATATTTTCCTTAAAAGCCTCTAACCTTGTCTTTGATAAAACTGTTGCTGTTTTTTGCGGTATGTTTCTTACAGCTCTGAAAATAGCCATGCCAATCATGGGTGTATTATTTTTGGTAACTCTGGCTATGGGATTGATGGCAAAGGTTGCACCAGCAATGAATATCATGGCTTTGGGCTGGGCAATAACCATTGTTGCGGGTATTGTCATCTTGATTCTGGTTATGCCATTGATTGGTCAGGCAGCACAAAATATATTTACCTGCGTGTTTTCTGATATAGATGAATTATTACATGCTATGGGACGGGTGGTAGGGGCTGGATAGAAGTTAGGGGTTAAGGGATAGGGGTTAGGGGTTTCCCACCTTGATTGATCTTGTGTTATGCGAATGTTTGCAAGGGGTAACGAATTATGATAGAACCATATGATACCCAATATATTGTTGGATATGCTGGCTATAATCCTGTATTGGCAGCAGACCTTCTGCCAGTAGGATTTTTGCGGCTTGAGCAGGAAGAATATAGGGAAAAGCAGATAGAGCCAGTAGATACCTTTGATATTCAGCTATTTGCTCGAGCTGAGGATGAAGGCCGAACCGAAGAGCCAACACCGAGAAAACGGCAGCAGGCAAGGGAAAGGGGACAGGTTGTCAAGAGCATGGAGATTACCTCTGCTTCCATTACCCTGATAACCTGTCTGGCTATGTCCATGCTTGGATATTATATGTTTACCAGGATGATGAGCTATTTCATGTACTGTTTCTCTCATCTGCATGAGGTGGAATTTTCAGCAGATAATATCATGGGTCTTTTTCCGGTAATTATTATAGCATTTTTCAAGGTTACCCTGCCGATTATGTTGATTGCCGTATTGGTTGCTGTTATTGTTGAGGCATTACAGGTAGGGATATATTTTGCCCCAAAGGCACTAAGGTTTGATTTTGCGAGGATGAGGTTTAATGTTTCCAAGATATGGCAAAAACTTATCCCATCCAAAATTTCCATGATTGAATATGGCAAAACATTTTTTAAGATTGGGGTAATTATCTGGATCTCGTATGCTGTCATCCATAAGGAGTTTTTTTCTCTTCTCAATCTTCTGGATGTAGAATTGATAGTAGGGTTTACACTTATCGCCAGTTTGACGTTTAAGATAATTATTTATACCGCTATATTTTTATTGATCATAAGCCTGTTTGATTATCTTCATCAGAGGCATGAGTATAAACAGAGCTTGATGATGACCAAGCATGAATTAAAGGATGAGTGGAAACAGTTAGAGGGTGACCCTTCGGTTAAAAGAAGGATAAGACAAAGGCAGCGAGAAACAGCGGCAAAAAGGATGATAGCTGAGATTGCCACAGCAAATGTGGTTATTACCAACCCAACCCATCTGGCTGTGGCTATAAAGTATGACGCTGCTTATATGGTTGCACCAACGGTGGTGGCCAAGGGTAAGGGATTGATGGCACAACGCATTATTGACATAGCTAAGGAAAATGATGTGCCTGTTATAGAGAATAAACCACTGGCTGCGGCATTGTTTGAAATAGTAGATATTGGGTCAGAGATTGCACCACAATTCTATCAAACAGTAGCAGAGATACTGGCATTTGTCTATCGATTAAAACAAAAGGCAGCGTGAGAATGCGGGAATGGTAATCGGTGATTGGTAATCGGTAATCAGGAAAAGCGGTATTCTAATATTACCTGATCACTGATCACCGATCACCGATTACCTCTTTGGTAATAAAAGGACCAAAAACTTGAGCATCGAGTAATAGGTGATACATATGGCAGATACAAAAGCAATGTTTGCGATTCCGCAACTACACTGGATGCAGAGGGCAGACTTAGGGATAGCCTCTTTCTTTTTGTGTGTGATTATCATGCTGGTCATGCCACTGCCGCCTGTGTTTATAGATCTGTCCATAGCCCTTAACCTTACCCTGGCAGTGATGGTTATCCTGACCGTCACCTATGTTGTTAAGGCTACAGAATTTTCTGTATTCCCATCGCTTTTGCTGGTTGCAACCCTGTTTCGTCTTGCCATTGAGGTTGCTACCTGCAAGCTCATCCTTGGCGGACGAGGGGAAGAGATAGGGATTGTCAAGACATTTGGGTCGTTTGTAGTTGGCGATAATATCGTTGTTGGGATTATTGTTTTTATTATCCTGACCGTTATTCAGCTTTTGGTTATTGTTCGTGGAACTATTCGGGTATCAGAAGTAGCGGCAAGGTTTACCCTTGATGCTATGCCAGGCAGACAGATGGCTGTTGATGCTGACCTGAATGCCGGCTATATTACTGAAAAAGAGGCATCTGAAAAAAGGACTGAGATACGAAGAGAGGCGGATTTTTATGGCTCCATGGACGGTGCAACCAAGTTTGTTCAGGGAGATGTCATTGCTGGTATTGTGATTACAGTGATAAATATTATTGCCGGGCTTGGGATTGGGGTTTTTATGCGAGGCGAACCCATTGGGGTTGCCTTTGGAACATATACCACCTATACGGTTGGGGCTGCCTTAGCCGCTCAGATCCCGGCATTCCTTGTCTCAGTTGCCACTGGCTTGCTTGTTTCCCGGACAGCATCAGACCATAACCTTGGGACAGATATTGTTCAGCAGATGACATCATCACCCAAGATATTATGGTTTGCAACAGGTATACTTGCTTTTTTTATGTTTACCCCTGTGCCCAAGGTTCCATTGTTTCTTCTCATGTGCGGTATGGGTGCTTTAGCTTATGTCATGACCGGTGCTCTTAAAATCAGTCAACAAAAGGCAAGCGAGGAAAAGAAACAGGATGAGAGGGAAAGGTTGAAAAAGCCTGAGAGTGTGGCTGAATTATTGCAAATGGACCAGATGGAACTGGAGGTTGGATATGGATTGATTCCCTTAATTGACCCGGAACAGGGCGGGGATTTGATTGACAGGGTGACTACTATAAGATGGCAATTAGCCCTTGACCTTGGAATTATTGTCCCTCCCATAAGGATCAGGGATAATATCCAGTTGAGGCCAAATGGTTATAGCATAAAAATAAGGGGACTGAAGGTAGGAAAGGGTGAATTGAAGGTGGATAAGTTTCTGGCTATGGGGCAAGGTAATCAGGCTGAATCCATAAAGGGTGAGCCGACAAAGGATCCTGTATTTGGCGTTACAGCTTATTGGATAGACGCATCTGAACGGGAAAAGGCAGAGGCTCAAGGGTATACTGTAGCTGATTCACTTTCTATAGTAGCCACGCATGTAACTGCCTTAATAAGGGAAAATGCCTGCGATCTGCTTGGCCGTCAGGAGGTGCAAACCCTTGTTGAGACCCTGAAACAAAATTATCCGGCTGTGGTTAATGAACTAATCCCTGCAGTGCTTTCCCTTGGTGAGCTGCAAAAGGTTCTGCACTGCCTTCTGGCAGAGGGTGTCTCTATCAGGGATCTGTTAACCATACTTGAAACCCTTGCTGATTGGGCACCAAGAACAAAGGATATTATCTTTTTATCTGAAAAGGTTCGCCAGAGCCTTGCCAGACATATCAATCAGCAATATCAATCAGAGGATGGCTTCCTTTCTGTCATCACCATTGATCCTCAGCTTGAGGAAAGGATAGCCGCTAGCATCAAAACTGGAAGTGAAGGGGAACAGCTTATTCTTGAACCAGATTTATCACAAAGAATACTGGCATCTATTCAGGAAATAGTTCGTTCTACAGCAAAACAACGGCCTGTTATCCTGTGCACATCAAGGATACGCAGACATGTCAAAATATTGCTTTTGCGAATATTGCCTACTATAGGCGTGATTTCTTATAATGAGATTGGATCTGATGCTCAGGTGCGAGCCGTAGGAACTGTGGCAATATAATGCGGAATGCGGGAGGCAGAATGCGGAATTGCGAAAGAGTAACACAATCATCCCTGCTTGTGTCTGTATTCCCCCTTATCAAAGGGGGTAGGGGTTAGTCCTCCTTAGTAAAGGGGGTTAGGGGTTAGTCCCCCTTAGTAAAGGGGGTAGGGGTTAGTCCCCCTTAGTAAAGGGGGTTAGGGGGTTGTTTCTCCCCTTGAAAAGGGGAGGAATGCTCTGAATAAATGGAGGAAATAAAAAAATGATGAGATATAAGACTTATGAGGCTGAAACATTGCAGCAAGCCATCCTCAAGATGACCATTGACCTGGGAAAGGATGCCCTGCTGATTGATCAACGCCAGGTTCGGCATGGCGGGTTATTTGGCTTGTTTGGAAAAAAAATGGTTGAGGTGACGGCTGCGCTGCCCATGAAACCAGTGATTAAACAGGCACCAGCATCCCTGCCTTCATCTCCATCAGCTGGAATGACCAGAGCAGTAAACACTCCCTTGCCAAAACCAGGTATATCAGCCCGGCCTAATGCAGCAATTGTTGCCCCTCCAGCAAACAGGGTAGAGATTAAGCAGAGGGAAAACTTGCCAATAAGGGAAATTTCCCCTCTGTCAGAGATAGATGCCGTTAATCTGCTCCAGAAGGAGATGCGAGAGATAAAGACAAAGATGGATACCATGATCGGTGTAAACAGTAGTAAAATGAATGTGTATCCAGGAAAGTCAGGGAATCTTTATATGAAGCTTACTCAAAATGAGTTAAGTGAGGAATTAGCAGAACGGCTGATTAAACGAATAATTACCGAGTCACCAGGCGGATTAGTAGATGATGGGGACTTTATAGAAATGAGGGCAAGAACCCATCTGGCAGGATTGATTCGAACCGCAGGGCCGATTCAGCTTGTATCAGGTGTGCCCAGGGTAGTCATCCTGATTGGAACAACCGGCGTGGGCAAGACCACTACCATAGCCAAGCTGGCTGCTGATTTTGCCTTTGACAAAAACAAAAAGGTGGTCTTGATTACCGTAGATACATACAGAATAGCTGCGGTAGAACAGCTGCGGGCTTATGCAGATATCCTGAGCATTCCTCTGGAGGTAGCCTTTTCTCAGCAAGAGTTTAGAGAAGCCATGATAGCTTATGCTAATTATGACCTTATCCTTATTGATACAGCTGGCCGCTCACAAAAGAATAGCCTTCAAATGGCTGAGTTAAAGAGCTTTATCGATGCTGCAGGGTATAAAATGGATGTCCATCTATTGCTTAGTGCTACAACCAAATATCGAGAAATGATAGATATTATAGAAAATTTCAAGAAAGTAAACTTTCACAAGATAATCTTTACCAAACTTGATGAAACCGTTGGTATGGGGACAATTATTAATGTCTTGAGCCAGATTCCTCAAGGCATATCTTACATAACTACAGGACAGAATGTGCCTGAGGATATTGAGGTAGCTGATGCCAATAAACTGGCAAAGATGATTATTTAAGAAAGGTCAGGTATCAGCTCCTTCTTTAGCTGACTGCTGATACCTGACAGCTTTCTTCAAGGGGTGTAATATGGCTGATCAAGCAGAGAGACTTAGAGAATTAGTTCGACAAAAACAGCAGGTAGTGACAGAGGATAATTCTAAGTGTAAGATAATAACCGTAACCAGCGGCAAGGGCGGGGTAGGAAAAACCAATATAGCCTCAAATCTGGCCATTTCCTTTTCCATGTTAGGGCAAAGGGTGCTGATAATGGATGCAGACCTGGGGCTTTCTAACGTAAATATTATTACAGGACTCATCCCACCCCCAAAATATAACCTCTCTCATGTAATTTCAGGGGAAAAAGACATTCTTGAGGTAATTGCCCATGGACCATGCGGGATAAAGGTAATCACTGGTGCAGTTGGAGTAACTAAGGTAGCCAATATGGGGACAAAAAAAAGGACTGACTTTATTGAAAGTTTAGATTCCTTGCTGCCATTGTTTGACCTGATATTTATTGATACATCTGCAGGATTGTCTGAGAATGTGCTGTCCTTTGTGCTGTCTGCAGATGAGGTTATTCTGGTGACCACTCCTGAGCCAACAGCCATTACCGATGCCTATGGCATGATCAAAGCCATAGCTGCTAAAAATGAGGCTATTAAGGTAGGGTTGGTGGTCAATCGTATTCAGAATATTATTGAAGGGAAAAAGGTTTCAGATAAAATAGTAAATATTGCCGAACAGTTCCTTGGGCTAAAGATAGAAAGGCTGGGATATATCATGGAGGATGCTCTGGTCCGAAAAGCGGTGAGTGAACAGGCTCCATTCTTTGTTACTTACCCAAATTGTAAAGCAGCAAGCTGCATTTCTCATATCAGAAACAAATTGGCAGAGATTCCAGAAGAAAATTATAGTGATAATGAAAAAGGCTTTTTTAGCCGGCTATTTCAGAGATTTCAATCGTAGGGCAACACCCTTGCGATTTTTCTTGCGAATTACGAAAAATGTGGTATAATATGAAGATAGGCTGAAGGCTGAAGGTTTTTAGTGATAAATGATGATTGATCTTCAGCCGTAGAGCTTAGACAACCCAAGGACATGATCCATGCGGATTCTTATTATCTCAAGCCTGATCATTTCATTCTTTGCCGCTCTTTTTATGGGCGGGTTTACCTGTATGAAGTTTGCTGGGAGCATACAGGGTCCTGAGGTATTATTAGTTATCCTTGCACGGGCAATACTTACTTTTGGCACTTTTTTTTGCCTGTCGCTGATGCTTGGAGTAGTTTTAAAAACATATGTGCCTCAGTTAGCGTATCTTTTTATTGATAAGGAAGTAGATTATACTATGCCCATGATTGTTCCAGGCGAGGCTAAAGAAGAAGAAGAATGGCCAAGCTTAAAGGTAGAAATAGAACCATTCGAGAAGAAATTCATGCTGCCATCTACGGCTCAGGAAGAGCCCTTTATTTATGGTATTGAACATGCTGAACAGATTGCCTTAGCCTTTCGCACATGGATGTCAGATGATGAGGATAATGAGGCACAACCTGAGACTTAAGAAGATAGGGTAAAAAGAAGGAGACACGAATATGCCATTGCAGAAAACTGAAGAAGAATTATGGCAAGAATATAAACAAACAAAAAACCCAGGTATTCGTGAAGAGCTGATACTAATGTATGCTTCGATAGTTAAATATATTGCTGGACGGGTTGCAATTAATATGCCTCCTAACGTTGATTTTGAGGATTTGCTCTCTTATGGGATTCTTGGCTTGATTGATGCCATTGAAAAGTTTGATGCCAAGCAGGGAATAAAATTTAAAACATATGCCTCAGCCAGAATCAGAGGAGCAATAATTGATGAAATCAGACATCTTGACTGGGTCCCAAGAACCTTGCGACAAAAAGCAAAGATGTTGCAAAATGCTTATGCCTCTCTGGAGTATAAACTTGAACGGCCAGCAACCGATACGGAAGTAGCAGAAGCAATGCATATTTCTATAGATGATCTTTATAAACTTATCCAGGAGGTAAATACCACGTCTATTGTCTCGTTAGAGGATGTATTATGCTCAAAGGATGACAGCGATGAAGTAACTATTATGGATATGGTTGAAAATCCTCAGGAACAAGGTCCAGATGTATTGGCAGAAAACGAGGATATAAAAGATATCCTTATTTGTGCCCTTAATAAGCTTCCAGAAAGAGAAAGAGAGATTATTGCCTTATATTATTATGACGAGTTAACCCTAAAAGAAATAGGAAAGGCTTTGAATGTTACTGAATCCAGAATCTCTCAGCTGCATAGCCAGGCAATTCTTCGCCTGCGGGGAAATTTAACCATGATGAAAGGGACTTTGTTGTAGGGAACGATTGGGATCGTTTTCTGCCAGGAGTATTTTGGAATGAAACAGCTTATAATCATAGGAATAATAGCTTGTTTGTCTGGTTGTATTGGGCAACAAAAGGTTTGTTACGAAAACTGTCTTTTAATGGGTACTATTGCCGAGATCAAGGTGGTTGGTGATGAAAAGGAAAAGGCAAAGAAGGCAATAAATGCTGCCTTTAATCGAATGAAGAAGATAGAGAGGATTACAAGCTTTTGTGACCCTAAAAGTGAGCTTTCCAAAATAAACCAACAAGCAGATAAATCTTTAGTTGAAGTATCCTATGAGATGTGTGAGATATTAAGGGAATCATTAAAGTATTCTAAGATTACAGATGGGGCATTTGATGTCAGCATTGGCAGCCTTTCTAAACTATGGGATTTTGGTTCAAATACTGTTCCGCCGCCAAGAATAAAGATAATAGATAGTGCCTTGTTGGTAGGGCATGAAGATGTGAAATTTGATATTAATAAAAGACAAATGCTGTTTGACAGGAAGGGGATGAAGATTGATTTAGACAGTGTAAATAAGGGGTATGCTGTTGAAGAGGCAGCTAAGGTTCTTATGGATGCAGGGTTTCATAATTTTCTAATAAACCTTGATGGTAATATTAAGGCTATTGGCACAAATCCGTGGGGATTTCCATGGAAGGTTGGCATCAGACATCCAAGATCAAAGAATAATATTCTGACTACATTAAAGCTTCATGACATGGCTGTGGCTACCTCTGGGGATTATGAACGCTATTTTATCTCTGATGGTCAGAGATACCATCATATCATAGACCCGCAAAGCGGGTATCCAGTCTCTAATGGATGTGTGTCTGTAACGATAGTCACCCCATCCGCTTTTGTCGCTGATATCCTTTCAAATGCGGTTTTTGTCCTTGGCCAAAAGGCAGGTATGGATATTATTGAAGATCTGGAACAGGTAGAAGGCATTATTATTACAGATAAAGATATCCTTGTTTCCTCGGGCCTGACAGAAAAGATTCATGTGAGGAAATAGCACTCTATGTAACTTGAACATCAAGCGATACTTCTTCTCTCTACAATATTACTGCTATTTTTTCAATTCCAATGGCTTATTTTTGAAACTTAATTAACAAATACCAAAAATATTTATTGACAAATATTGATGATTGGTATACAATATCTAATTATCAATAGAAAAATGGGGGGGAGTCTTGCCAATGAAAAACCTCGTTCTGAGATCCTTCTTATCCTGCCTGTTAATTACCATGACAACTATGTCTTATGCTGGGAATTATCTCCCTATCCTTACATGGCCAGGCACTGGCACATATAAGTCTGATGGACTTGATCCAGAGGTCGGTGTCCAGGGGACTACCTTTACCTTTCGGGTGAAGTATATTGATTATGATAATGAGGCACCGGCAGGGGATGTGATGATGGTGCTTAATATTCCCAATGAAGTACCTATGGGATTGGTTATGTCACCTGAAGGCTCAAATCAAGACTACCGAAAAGGTGTGATCTACCGCTACGCTACATCAACCCTTACGCCTTTATCATATAACTATTCCTTTGTAATAAAAATACCCGGTAATCCACCAGATGATCCATATGATATGATAATTAACACTGCAGAACGCTCTGGCACGAATGGAGCTACTTTTAACCTACAGGAAGCAGATGAGTTGTCTCCAATAATTACTCATCAAGGACCGAAAGTAGTATCTGACCAGATACTTGGCTGGCTTGGAAGCAAAAATTACGAGAGTGATGGACTTGATCCAGAAAATGGTGGGACAAATACGGTATTTACATATAAGGTAAAATGCTTTGGAACACCTTCAAATGGATATCCAAAGCTGGTTATTAATTCACTTAATAATGATATGGTTCCCATCATTATGAAATCTGAGGCAGGTGGCAATTCTCTTAGTGGCACGGTATATTACGCTACATCTACCTTGCAAGTTGATACTATCTATACATATCGGTTTCAATTAACAGACGTTAATGAGACTCCTCCTACAGAGTCTCCACGTATTTATCCCACTCCCACTACATCTGACTCTGCTTTTTTTGACTGGACCGGTGGTTTGGGATACGAAAATGATGGGATTGATCCTGATATTGCCAGTTATGGCTCAACCTTTACCTGTAAAATCAAGTATGTGGACATAACAGGAATTCCACCAGTGAATTCTCCAATAATACGTATTGATGGAAGAGACTATCCAATGGATTATGCATCTGGCACATCTATGACTGGCATTATTTATCAATATCAATATCCGACAACAGATTTATCATCGCTTGGTACGATTTCTTGTTCAATTCGTTATGTTGCAGAAAGCACTTATTTTCAAAAGGACTTTGATTTCTGGACAGCAAACATCCCTCCCCTTCTAACATGGACAGGTGAACCGGGTTATAAAGATGATGGTGTTCAGCCAAATGTTGGGACTGCAGGCACTGTATTTACCTTTCGCATAAAATATACAGATCCTGAGGGGAACTCTCCATGTGAGATATGGTTAAAGGGTGATAAGGAGATAGCCATGGAACCAAAAGGTTATAATGGAATATATGAATGTACGGGAACATTCAGCCTTGGCCAACACTACTATTGGTTTTCTGCTTGTGAGGAAGTTAGTGGTATGACTGTAATAAAAGTCAGTGCTGGTGGGAGTAAAACAGTAGTCAATAAATCTGATCTTAGTCTACCCATACAACTTGCCTCCTTCATCGTATCCATTGGCAGCCTCACCTCAGTTGCCATCACTGGCACAAATGCTGTTGGGATAGACGAGACAGCAACCTTTACGGCTCAAGCCTTTGATGAGCTTGGTGAGGAGATTGAGGATAGCTATGTTACTTATTCCTGGTATATTATTGAAGGGGTAGGTTTGCTTACCAACAAAAATAGTAAAACCGTTACCTTTACAGCAGGCACAAGCACAGGGACAATAACCTTAGAGGTTACTGCCCAACCTGCAAATGCAGATGGTGTCCTTCAAGGTGATGAGGTTACTGCCACAAAAACCATCACCATCAAGCCTGGCAAGCCTACAGCACTTTTTTTTTTAGAAACCGGAACAAATACCCTCACAGCTAACGTGCCTATCAAAGGCTCAAGATGCTTCTCAATTTTAGGGAAGGATAGATATGAAAATCCTACCCTGATTGGAAATTGTACCTGGTATGTTGAGGGAGCGATTGGGACGATTTCTTCCTCAAGTGGCAATAAGGCTACATTTACTGCAGGAGCTAATACTGGAACAGGTGCAGTAGTAGTTAGCACCATGGGTAACGACGGAACACTGACTGCAACCGTGAGCATTACGATTACTCATGGTGATTTTGATCATTTCGATATCCTGGTTGAAAACCCACCAATTAGTGTTGATGGGAGCATAACCATCACCCTTTATCCAAAGGATGTAAGCGGCAATACTGTTGATTATAGCGGGACATCTTCGCCAATATTAAGGATAATGGTTGACACTGATTCTGCAACTCTCGGCTCATGTGTTATTAATAGTCCTATAGAATTCCCCTGGCCACCAGGGTTAAAAGATAATCTTGGAACCGGCACTATCTATGCCTCAATCAATGGAATCAACAAAGGCACAAGCAGCCCATTCCCGATTGTCTCGGGCTCGCCACACCATTTCAATATCAGCTCACCTGTAACCAATAGTGCTGTCCAGGCTGGCGATGCAAGTATTCCAGTTACAGCTCAATTGCAGGACAGGTATAACAACCCATCCGCTCTGGGGACATCTGCCTGCGTGGTATTTCAATCTGACAGTTTTGGCACATTCACCATTGATAGCACAGGCATCACCTCACCTGGCACAATCACCGTTCAAACCAATGCCAGCGGACAGATAGTCGGCAGTTACCAGCCAAATTTTTCATCCGGCAGTAAGGCAACACTTGTCAGTATGTTTCTGGCAGCAGATGATACGGTAATGGGCACAAGCGGGGCAATCATCCTCACCATCCCGGCTGCTCTGGCTACAATAGATGTTGTCCTGCCAGCAACATTTACCGCAGGTGTCCCGGCGACAATAAGTGTTGCTGTAAGGGATAGCTACAATAATCCAGCCACAGCTACCCTTAGCTTCAGCAGCTCTCTGGGCACAATGACACCAAATGGATGTATAATTACTGGCAGTATAACCAATGGATTTTCATGGCAGACTAATGGCACATGGACAGGGACAACCTCATTTACTAAGGCACAAATGCAGGCAACGTTGACTATCACCGCCCAAAATGGCAAGACAGCTACAACAACGTTTGCTGTTTTACCAGCAGAGCCACACAACCTGCAGGCTACAGGGACAACAACCTACAACGGTTCATCTGGGGATGAATGGACACTGGGTGTCAGGTTAAAGGATATGTATGGGAATCCAATCGAAGGGAGAAACATATTCTGGGAGTTTATCTCAAATCCATCCAATGCCATGCTTGCAAATACTGTTTCCACAACCAATCAAGCAGGAGAGGCAGGTGTTATTCTTACATTAGGCACCAAAACAGGGACATGCACCATCAAGGTATATCCTGAAGGGTTTTCTGGTATCTCAGCGACATTTACAGCAACAACTATTGCCGGCTCCCCTACCATTTCATCTGGCAGCTATCCCTCAACAGCAACTGTTGACAACAAGATAGTCCTTGAGGCAGTACTCATGGATAATTCAGGCAATCCATTCCAGGGCAGGAATATTACGTGGCAGGTTTTGCAGCCATTACATGGAGCATTCATTAGCCCATCAACAAGCACCACCAATAGTTCAGGCATGGCTACAACAAGCCTTACCCTTGGGACAAAGACTGGTGTGTATATTGTAACAGCAAGATATGGATCATTAACTGCTACATTTACCATTACCGCCATGCCTGATAACACGGCTACAATGACCACAACCATTACCCCGGGAACAGTGGCTGTGGTTAATAGCCAGATGATATTAGGTGTGGAGTTGACTGACCAATGGGGCAACCCTGCAGCTACAACAACTGTCAACTGGCAGCCACAGGGACTGGCAGCTACCACTACTCAAACCATAAATGGCAGCACAACCCTTGAATTCATCCTTGGCACAAAAACTGGCGTGTATCTTGTTACCGCAACCTCTGGAGCATTAACCGCTACATTTACCATTACCGCTCTACCCGATAAGCTTGGTGTAATAACCACAGCTATTACACCAGGGACAGTAGCTGTGGTAAGCAGCCAGCTGGTGTTGATGGCTGGATTGTATGACCAATGGGGTAACCCTGCAGCTACAACAACCGTCAATTGGCAGCCACAGGGCATGGCAGCGACAACTACTCAAACCATAAATGGAATCGCAACCCTTGCATTTACCCTTGGGACAAAGACGGGTGTGTCCATTATTACTTCCACCTCTGGAACATTAACCGCTACCTTCAGCATCACAGCCATAGCAGGCACGAGTGCCTTATCCCAGAATTTTACGCATGCCTCACGAACGGTGGGGAATAGTATAACCCTTGAGGTGTGCTTAAAAGATGAGTTTGGCAATCCAGGCTCAGGCACGGTATCATGGAGTCTGGTTGGATCATTGACTCAAGCAGCATCACTTACTGCTGCATCTACCCCTATTGATCAGACAGGCTCAGCAAGTGTTGTTTTAACCATTGGGACAAAAACAGGAGACTATGTTGTCCGGGCACAAGTTGATGGCTGGACAGCTACATGGACCATTACAGCTGAACCGGGTGTAGTAGGGACAATGTTGACCGGATACGTGCCCTCAACTGCTGCAGTTAATACTACCCTGCCACTAACCATTGGGTTATATGATTCATATGGCAACCCTGTCTCAGCAACTGTTGATTGGCCATCTACCAGCACTCAAACCATAAACGGAACCGCAACCCTTATGTTTACCCTTGGCACTCGTACCGGTATATATGAGATAACCGCCTCACATGATGGCAGGATTGCCACCTTTACCATTACAGCTACACCCGGCACACCAACCATATCCCAAAATCTTAGCCATGGCTATGGAACTGTGGGTGAGAATGTAACACTTGAGGTATACTTGAGGGACGAGTTTAGTAATCCATGCCCTGGCACAATAACATGGAATTTGATTGAGCCATTGCCTGCAGCAGCATCGCTTTCTGCTACATCTACCCCTATTGACCTTCAAACAGGCTCAGCAAGCGTTGTCTTAACTATTGGCACCAAAACAGGAGACTATGTTGTGAGGGCACAGGTGGATGGTTATACTGCTACATGGACCATTAGTGCACTATCAGGGAATCTGGCTACAGATACGGTCTCTGGCACATCTACCGGTGCAGCCGTAGTAAATGGGACAATGACATTTACCCTCAACATCTATGATGAATATGGCAACCCTATTCAGAGCGGAAACGTTGATTGGACCGTAATCCGTGGAACCATAACCACAGCAACAAAAACAACCTCTATCTCAAATGGTCTAACTGAATATTCCTACAAGATAGACACGATTGCCGGGACATATACAATAAGTGCTAAGTTTGGGGCTATGCTGTTCAAGCCGTTCAATATCTGTGTGAGTCCTGGCAGCCCAACACTTACCCCAAGCGTTTCTGCAATATCCTGCCTGCCGGGTGGAAATATCATTCTGGAGGTATCTTCCAGGGATGAGTTTGGCAATCCATGCCCTGGCACAGTAGAATGGAGTCTGATTGAGCCATCGTCTGCGACTGTGTCGTTTTCTGCTACATCTACTACTATTGATCAGACAGGCTTAGGGACAACTACATTTACCCCTGGAACAATGAGCGGGAATTATATCGTTAAGGCTGCAATTGCTGGACAGGAGGGACAGAAGAGGCAGGAGGCTACCTGGACTATCACGGTTAGAACAATGGATTCCTCTAAGGAGTTGCTTATCTATCCCAACCCACTAAGGGTTCAGGAATGGAATTATAGCAAGTATCCTGATGGCCCATGGGTAAGGTTTGGCAGTTTTAATAGCCATGTAACGATAAGGATATATGACATCTCAGGCAATTTGATAAGGATTATGGAGAATGTCCAACCAGCTCCGGATGGATTTGTGAAATGGGACATGAAAAATGAAGGAAGCCCCTCTGACAAAGATGGGGTTGAGGTAAACTCAGGCGTCTATCTGTGTATTACCATATGCAATGGAGAAAAAAGGATTGAACGGTTTGCTGTGATAAGGTAAGATTAGATAAAGGTGAAACAATGCGATACTTTCTACTGATAGTTCTAACAGGTATAATATTTCCATCCCTAACCACAGCTGCTCAAGAAATAGATAATAATGCTGCAATTAATCGCGGTGTTACTGGGGCTAATTTTCTAAAGATAGGCAGCAGCCCAAGGGCATTGGCATTGGGTGGGGCATATTGCAGCCTTGCCGATGATGCAGCTGCTATTTATTGGAACCCAGCCGGGCTTACCCAGGTAAAAGGATATGAGATAGCCATGATGCAAAATAATTGGCTGCCTGGAATAGAGACAGGGTTTCTGAGCTATGTCCATTCACCACAAGGTAGCACCTCTGGCAAAGGCAAATCATCCTATGCCTGTTCTATAAGTCGAATGGGTGCAGATAGGATGCTGGAAACTAAAATTAATGCCAATGGTGAATACGAAGCAACAGGGAAAACCTTTGGTGCACAGGGGACAATGCTGATTGCCTCCTATGCAACATCACAATCCAAAGGAATATCTATTGGCAGTAATCTGAAGCTTATCAGTGAGAAAATCGCGGACAAAAAATCATTTTCCATGGCAATAGATTCTGGGATTTTATACCAGATGGGATTCTTAAAATTAGGAATGACAGTCCAAAATCTTGGAACAGGCTTGAAACTTGCAGAGAAAAGGGCAAAACTGCCAATTGGTTATAGATGCGGCATCTGCGTCAATGGAACAATTAATGGTAAAAAATCAATAGGAACAATAGAAACAGCTACCTGGGTAAAGGAGGCAAGCGTTGTATCCTTTGGAATTGAGTCTTACTTAAATGAATGGCTTTCCCTAAGGCTTGGGTATCGTGATGAAAAGGATACTGATGATAAGCTATACCTGCACAAAAAAAGCATCTTAAAGGGGTTTTCCTGCGGATTTGGATTGTCTCCATCTCCAAACTACCGTCTGGATTATGCCCTTGTGCCTCAGGGCGATCTTGGTTTTACCCATATAGCCTCACTTCAGATGAGGTTTGTCCCAACGCCTGTGAAAAAAGAAGAGATACTGCCTACGGTTGAAAAGGTTGAGGAAATACCAGAGAAGAAGGTAGAAGAAAAACTTGAAAAGCCTTCGGTGACTGTATCAGAAAAACCAACGGTAAGGGAAGAAAAGGAAGAAAAAGCTAAAAAGCCTGAACCAGTTACACCAAAAGCTCCACCTAAAGAGGTCAAACAGCTTCTGGAGCCTAAGTATATAGCTGTCCTGTTGAGTGATAATATCACCCTCTGGTCAGGACCAGGGGTTACCTATCAAGCCGTTGCCAGTCTCAATAAAGGCACAAAGCTGCGGGTCATAGATGACTCAAAGAAGTGGTATTACCATGTTCAGCTTGAAGATGGAACAATGGGTTGGATCTCGTATGTGTTTGTCGGCAGGGAGTGAAGGGAATAGAACACGGATTTGGACGGATTGGACGAATATTCACGGATTTTTTATCTGGAAATTATCTGTGTTCTGTTTTTCTTCGTGCCTTCGTGATAAATTTCTATTTGCAAAAAACTCAAAAATAATGCTAAAGTTTTTTAATCATCCTGCCGATAAAAGAGATGAGGGAAAAATTTTAAGGAGATGATGAAGATGCTGATTAATCCTGTTACCGGTACCCCAGAAATACAAAAGATGGATAACAAAAATCTTGCAGTAAGGCAATTAGAAAGCAAGGTATTTCCAAAAGATAGGATTGAAATATCTTCTCACGCAAAAGAGGCACACCAGCTTCGTCTTTATGCTGGAGAAATGGCAAAAAAGATAGCAAACACTACCCCAGATAGGATAGAATTAGTAGCTCAGGCAGCCATCAAATTGAAGACCGGAGCTTACAATCAGCCAGATGTTACTGAAGAGATTGCCAAAAGACTTTCCAAAGTGTTAATGGGGATGGAGATTTAAATATTTACCGTAGAGAACACAGAGGACAGTGGTTATTTCCATTCCACATTTCATATAGAATACTCTCGTTCTACCTTGACATCAATTCCACCACGAGCATTCCATACTGTTTCAATCTTTGCCCATTTTGGTTTCACACAGGCAATGAAATCTGTCAGTATCTTATTGGTAGCATGTTCTTGAAATATGCCAATGTTTCTATATCCAGTAAGATACAATTTCAGTGATTTTTGTTCAACAAGATAAAGAGCAGGTTTGAACTGGATGGTTACAACAGCAAAGTCTGGAAGTCCTGTCTTTGGACAAACCGTAGTAAACTCATTTGTTTTTAGCTCTACCAGATAATCTTCACAGCTATACTGATTTTTCACTACCTCTAAACTCGGCGTAATCTTCAAGTCCCTGATATCGTCCTGTTTTTCTTGATACCCTGAGGTATCCATAGAAAGAAAAGATTGTTGCATGATTTCTCCTTTGTCTGTTATGTCTGTTAACTGTTAGCCCATTCCTCTTTATTGCTTTCCTGGGACGGTTCATTTTCACCATTTTTTGTGTGATTCCTTTATCTGTCCACAAATCAGGGCAGACACAGGGGTCTGCCCCTACAGTGTTTTTAGCCGCAAGCTTTCACACAATGGTGAACCATCCCGCTTTCCTTTATTCTGTAGCTGCGAGGCTTGTCCTCGCTTAAAAGCGACCACAAGGGGGTAGCACCCCTGGCAGAGGTAGCACCCCTGGCAGAGGTAGCACCTCTGCCAGGTCGCAGCTACATATTGTCAACTATTTTATTGGTTTCCATATAACAGCTTCAATGCACCGAGCATGAAATACAGGGGTCATAAGCACGCAGCAACATACCTATCTTAGAGGTAATTGTTTCTGTAGAATTAGCAAGGACAGCATCTTGTTTATGTAATTCTACTATTCTTTTCACACCCTTTTCCATGCTGGCTATGTTAATAGCTGTTGGGGTAACAATATCTGTCCTGCTATTCTTCCCGCTTTCATCAAATTCATAGTGGTGGTATAATGTCCCTCTTGGCACCTCTAATGCAGCTGTTCCTGTCCCCTTGCCTGGTTGGAACACAGGCGATGCCTCATCCTCCATTTGGGTATCAAGAAGCTCATCGATAATCTCCATGCATCTCTGGCTGGCATAAACCAATTCTATTGCCTGTGCCAGATTGTTATGAAGTGGATTCTTGGTTATCGCAGTCATGTCCATGGCTTCTTTTGCCTTGCCGTAAAGCATATGTCCAAACATTACCACCCTTGCCAGAGAGCCTACCATAAACGGCTTACCATTATAAAGGCTATGCTTTGCCGTAGAATGTTCAACCACAGCCTCCTCACACACCCTTTTATAATCATTTATTGCAAATTCTTCAACCATATTTCCAGAAACACAGATACTTTCTCCAAAAAAACTAAATCTGTCACCAACAGGTTTTAATGCTGAGAAATATTGAGGTTCATCCATTGGGAAGGCATCTATCTTAGAAAAAAAGCTGACAGCTTCAACCCCATCATTGACAGCTGTCTCCAGCTCTTTTTTTATGGCAAGCAGCTCATGTTTTTCAGGAATCCTCCCAAAGCCACCAATACATAGATTTATCGGATGGATAGGCCTTCCGCCGCCAATAAGCTCTTGGATCCGGTTGCCCAATTTCTTCAATCTAAGCCCAATACTTGCCAGCTCAGGCTTTTTAGCTGCCAGATCAATAACAGAATTACAATTAAGATAATCTGGTGCAGCAAGACAGAATAGATGCAGTCCATGGCTTTCTATCATTCCGCCACAATGGATAAGCTCCCTCAAAAGCATTGTTTGCCTGGATATTCGTATCCCAAAGGCATTTTCAATGGCCATCAGTGATGTTATCATATGAGAGATACTGCAAATAGCGCATATTCGGCAAACAATCACCGGTATCTCATCATATGACTTGCCAACAACAAGCATCTCGAAAAACCTTGAGCCCTCGAATATCTCAAGCTTAACAATATCCTTTTCCAGGTCAATGGTTACCCCGCCATGTCCCTCAACACGGCATACATGTTCAATCTTTATCTCTCTTGACATAATATTTTACTCCTATCAAAGCTCTTTTAGTTAAAAGGGTTTAATGGGTCGAGGGGGCAAGGCAAGAAAAAACTCTTCATCCTTCCCTTGAACCCTCAACCCATTGACACCTTGAACACTTCCCTTCCCCCATTGCCAATAAATTGCCGATAAAACATATGACCTTCCACGATTAGAAGAATCTGCCACAATCAGCCATTTATCCTCTGTCCATTTCTTCAAAAGTATTCTGACCATTCGTGTTGAAAGCCCAAGTGCAAATGCTGCATCCTGGGTTGTAATCCTATCCTTTTTAGCAAAGAGTGAAAGCACCACGCGTGCCCTATACCGCAATTCAGCTTCAACAGCAGGCGATAAAGGCGTATTCTTGACCACAGTATTAGCTGACTCAATATCCATCAATGCCCGGACAATTGCAGAATTGATGGTATAAATCGGTTTCCAGATACTCTGATTTTTATTCATACGGAACCTTCTTCAGTAATTGGTCAGTGAATCGCATTGGCAGGGACAAGCCCTGCCCCTACTGTGGTTGACACGACACTATCCACTTTCCAGCCGTTTTCCTACCAATGACTGATCGATTACACTTATTTGCTGATAAGGATAAGCCTATTGAACGGGCAATCTAACCACAAACGTCGTCCCCTCACCCATCTTGCTTGTAACCTCAATCCTGCCATTATGTGCCTCAACGATACGCTGACAGATGGCCAGTCCCAGTCCTGTGCCCTTGCCCTTTGTAGTAAAAAACGGATCAAAGATATGTTTCAGGTTTTTCTCTGCTATCCCCTTGCCCATATCAGAAACGCTTATCTCGATAAACTCCCATCCTTTTTCACTTCTAACCACTAACCCTTTACCACTACCCCCCATCGCCTCAGCAGCATTCTTGACCAGATTGGTTACCACCTGTTTAAGCCGTTCAAAATCAGCCAGAATCAATGGTGAACCACTGAATAGCTCCTGCTGGACATCAATATTAGCAAATATCTCAGTTGGCAGTTCATCCAGTGCCTGTTGGATCACCTCGTTTATATTTATCTCACTCTTCTTTAATTCAATAGGCCTGGAAAAGTTCAACAGGTCATTAATGTAGATAACTGCCCTTTGTGTAGCCTGATCCATCTGGAAGATGGTTTTTTGAGCCTCATTATTATCCTCATGCAAAATCTTTCCCAGATAATAAAGCCCAGCCTTGATAACCGTTAATGGATTTTTCACCTCATGGGCAGCCTCTGAGGCAATTTGAACTGCAGCAGCAAGCCTTTCTGTCTTTATAAGCTCCTTTTCCATCTGCTTGCGTTCAGTAATATCGCGAATAAATACTAAATCTGCCGAACGATTTTCATAAGTAATGATTCCAGCGTTTATTTCTACATCAATTGCCTGGCCATCCTTAGCCTTAAGCACAGACTCATATCTCTGTGGAACCTCCTCGCCAGCCATACGACGATAATATCTGTCTGTAACCGCTATCAATTCATCCGGGTGAAGATATCTTACAAATGGTGTGTTAAGCATCTCCTCCACAGAATAACCAAGCATTGAACTAAACTGTGGGTTGACATACTTAAACAGGCTATCCTGGATAATACATATTCCATCATTTGCTCGCTCAACCAGATTACGGTATTTCTCCTCACTTTCTACCAACTCCTTGCTACGTTCTTTTACTAACTCCTCAAGATGATCACGGTGTTTTCTTAATTCTATCTCCATCAATTTACTCGCAGTAACATCCCTGGCAATGCCAACCAGACCAATTATATTCCCTTGAGCATCAAATTGCGGCACCTTTATCGCCTGAAACCAGCGTTCACTTCCATCTGTTGCAGTCATATGTTTGGTGATTTCTACAGAATTGCCTATCTTAAAGACAATCTGGTCATCCTCAACATTCTTTTTTGCCTCTTCATGATCCGGCATCAATTCATAGTCATTTTTACCAATTACCTCTTGATCAGACAATGCAAATGCCGCCAGGGTATTTTGATTGGCAATGATATAGTGGCTTTCTAAGTCCTTGAAAAATATAGCATCATGAGCCGAGTCAACCATAAATTTATACAGCAATAGTTTTTCCTCTGCCCGTTTGACTGTAGCAAGTTCATGTAGTGTCTGTTGATATGATAAACAGCCTTCAATAGAGGTAGTAAACCTGGGGATCAGTGTTTTAAGTTGATTGATTTCTTCCTCAGATAATTTTGTAGGAAAAAAAAGTTTTAGCACACCTATGTCTCCCAGAGCAAAAACAATCAATCCCCCTTTTGCCTCTACTTTTCTGTGAACAAGTAGTTGAGCAAAAGTATCCTCTTGCGATGAAACAAGGAGAGAATCCTTGCCTTTTAACAGCGAAAAGACAGGGTGAGCAACAGCAATCTGTTTTACACCTGTTTGAGCCATTGGATGAGCATAGACAAGGGTAGCCAGATTCTCATCTGTTTCATCTGGCAGAAATCTGTTTTTTATCCAGACAGCACCATAGGAGAGGTTTTTTCGAGACATAAGGGTTTTCACAAAGTCCTCACAGTTTGCCCTTAAATCCAGCGACCTGCCTATGGAAAGGGATACCTCATACATCCATAATAGATTCTCTGCTATTGCACTCATGACACAGCCTCCTTTTTATTTTTCAGGCATTTTATCCCCTCTAACTTGATAAAGGAAATGTAGTCCGTCAAGAACTTCAAATTGTGGATATTTTCCTTTAAGACAATCAAAATGGGGGTCGTAAGTAACTAAATGTGTTGTTTCCCCCTTTAGAGCACAAGCAACAAAAATATCATCATCAGGGTCTTCAAGTATTATAGATTTAATATCGTCAGATGTAACATTAACATACTCTCCAAAAAGCTGTATATCACTTATTAAGGCGATAATATATCGGGCATCAATCCCTTTTTCAATAAACTTCCTGATAATTTCTCGGAGTATCATATCTGAATAAAGTATTACAAACTCATTATTCCTCCATCTCTTGAGTAGTTCAACCGTTGGACTGAAAGGGTTTTGGCTAAGGTAGGCAGCCAGATAGACATTAATATCAAAAACAGCTTTTAGTTTCTTAATCTCCAACTGCAATCTCCTTTTCATCTGAAATAGCAATTCCCTTATCTATTGCCTCAGCTCTACACTCTTCCATCAGTCGATTACCCTGTTCGGCTATTATTTCCCTTGACCAATTTCCCCTTAATATATTTAATTTATCTGCTTGTTTTAAAATATTCTCAATCCTGCCTTCTTCATTAGTTTTTTCTAATTTGTCCACCCACTGATAGGCTTCTTTTACCTCAAATTCAATATGAACCAGTTTTTGTTTTAATGATTCCAGTTCTTGAAATTGCAAAACAGGCATTTTTTCTTCCTCCTTTCTGATATTTTAGATTCTTCCGGCAGTTTACAGCAGGATTAAAATGACAGCTCCATCCCTTATTTCTCACTCATAACATCCTGCGACAACAATAGTTTTGTTAAAAAATTCAAGGAATGTTTCACCATAAGATGCGATTTCTCCTAAGGTCAGCATACCTGCGGGGATAGCTTGATCACCTACCACTGCAAGATTTTCCTTTACTGCGGCTAATTCTCTGGAAAAATCATCTCCCAGAAAGAGTGTTCTTGAGATGCAATCCGCCACCATATTACAATGGATTCCTTTCCCGCAAGCCTCTTTAGCTGCATGGGCTGCGGCTTGAATAAGTGAGTCTGGCTCTCCCTTTAAGATATTTAGCAGGCTATTCTCAGGCACCTCACCCACACAGACCAATTCACCCTTCTCATTTACCATAAGCGGGTCACGGACAATATCCTCTGCTCCTTCCTTGTATATCCCGAATGGATACCGCATAGCTGTCCCATAAAAATTTTCCACAGCCAATTTACACCCTGAATCATTCTCAACTATCTCTCGATACACCTCAAAGGCGTCTTTCCAATCTAATTCCATAACCACATTTTTACAGGTTCTGGCAGCGACAATTGGTCCTGCAAGTTTTTTCCAGCCATGGCTAACACCAAGATTACATTCTAATTTGATAAACGTAACCACAGCAGCATCCTGAACAAATCCTTGTTTAGTAAAAAGGCAGGGTTGTTGTTTGAGGCTTAAGGAACCTGCCCCGCCGCCAAAATAATGGACAGAATTGCCCAGGCAGTCAAACAGTTGGGAAAGGAATAAGGCAATGTTTGAGGTCAGCCCATCTACAAGAACCATGGCTGTGTATTTTTTGTCTGGCTGGCTGATAAAATCAGGCAGCTCAATCCTGTCAGTATCAAGCCCATTGATCAGATATGGGCTATTTAATGCCGGCAAAACCTTAATCACTGCTCCCTGTTCGTATTTCCTGTCATCGTAAATGACCCCAGGAAACATGCCGCCAAAGAAATCAACCCCATTTTTATTAAGCCCTGAAATCATTTGCTCAACATCCGGCATATCCTTTTCGCCAAGTAGGATTAAGGCAACGTCCCCATCCTTCCTTTTCATGCGGCAAACTATTTCAACAAGCTCCTCTGCATTAGTCGTAGGGGAATACATTGTTGCACCTCCTCGTATTTAACTAATATAACCGTTCAGCTAAAATTTCGCAGGAAACGGTCTCGAGACAATTCCCTACACATTCGCTTCCTTGAGAAGCATGATTAATGCATCAATATCAACGGGTTTTTTGATATACCCATAGACAGACAATTGCCTTGCATCCATGATCATCTCAGGCAAATCACAATCTGCCATAACGATAATCACAACATTAGGGTATATTTTTTTTACCTCGTTTAATATTTTAAGTCCATTTATTCCAGGCAGTTGTAAGTTTAGCAAGATACAATGGCAGTGGTTATTTTTGAGGCTTACATATACATTTTCAGCATTTAGTGCTGTAATAATGCAATAACCTTTTTCAGCAAGTGCCTTTCCTACAGCATCCCTTGTCTGGCTGTCACCATTAGCAATCAATATCACTTTTTTATTTTCCATGAGAACCTGTTCTATTGTTCCTATCACCTTTTCCAGATCAAATGGCTTATGAATACAGGCATATGCCCCCTGTTGTATGGATTCTTCAATCAAATCCTCCACAGCAAACCCGGTCATCATCACCACCTTTGCTTTTGGGTCAATCTCTTTAATCTGAATAAATGCCTCCACCCCATTTATCCCAGGTAATCTAATATCCATCATAATAAGGTCATAATGGGTAGTTTTTACCTCCTCAATGGCCTGATACCCATCAAAAACAGGGATAACCTCATGCCCTTTAAGCTTGAGAATTGCCCCCAGCAGGTATCCCAGATCCCTTTCATCATCAACAACCAATATTTTCGCCATGTTACAGCCTCCTATACAACAATTAAAAATTATGAATTATGAATTAAAAATTTAGGCAGATTCTAATCCTTTTAATTTTTAACCTTTAATTTTTAATTTCTCAGCCTCCTACATCCCCTGATACGCTCGATGCTGCATATAGTGATCAAGCAAAATGATAGATACAAAAGCCTCAGCCACAGGCCAGACTCGCGGCACAATAGTTGGGTCTCGCCGGGTAACTGCATCCAGGATCATGGTTTCCCGGGTAATCTTATCAATAGTAGACTGCGGTTTGCCAATGGTTGGTGTAGGCTTTACCGCCAGACTGACCACAAGTGGCTGACCAGTGGTTAGCCCGCCAACGATACCGCCTGCATGGTTTGACTTATAGAAAACCTCTGTTTTGCCAGAGACAGGAGCTATCTCGCCATACATCTGGTCATTACATTCTGATCCCCGCTTATCCTTAACCCTGAACCCATCCCCAATCTCAACCGCCTTTACAGCGGCAATACTCATCATTTTCCCCAATTCACCATCTAATTTTCTAAAGACTGGCTCACCCATACCTGCTGGCAGTCCTGTTGCCACAACCTCAACCAATCCACCGCTTGAATCACCATCCTGAGTAATTTCCATAATCCGTCTATACATCTCATCCGCAGCCTCAATATCAGGGCAATTCAATTTTGGATGCACACCATATTCCTTGCGAATGGCTTCCTCATCCATGTTTTTGCCACGGGCATAAAGCTCTGGGATTTGCGGCTCAAACTCAGCTAAAACAGCCATTTTTTCCAAAAGCCTCATCTCTGGTTTGATTCGTCCCTGCCCAAAGATAATATCATACACAGGGTCATGCTTCTTTCGCATCGTTCTAAAGGCAGTCACCCTTTCCCTTATCGTTTCAATGGACATATCCCCTGCCCGGACACCGGCTGCCTCACGGATATAACCTGTAACCTCAATCCCATGCCTTTTCAATATCTCTTTTGCCACCACACCAGCAGCAACAATGGTACAGGTATACCTCCCGCTGAATATCCCGGCTCCAATAGCATCATCACACTCCCCATATTTTTGATATGAGGCATAAGAGGCATGACCTGGACGGGGTGTTCGATTTGTTTTCTGATACGCATCAATATGCTCAAAGTGCCTGTCCATGTTAGGGATAAGGATAACCATGGGTGTGCCATTGGTCAACCCCTTATTTGAAAATCCAGGCATGGTATCAGCTGCATTTATCCCGCTGTAAATAATAGGGATATCCGGCTCCCTTCTCGGAGAGGTCAACTCATCCTGACCCGGTTTTCTAAGCAAAAGGTCTGAGTATATCTGCTCCTCTGTAATCCTGATACCAGGTGGGATACCCTGAATATGCGTGGTGTTCCCATCCTGATAAGAACCACCAGCAACCGTTACCTTGAATAATACACCAATATCGCAACCAAGCATAACACAACCTCCTCTGGTTTATATGACCTATAGGTCATATAGGACTTATATGACCTATTCTTCCCCCAATCTGCTGCATCAATTGCACAAAATTGGGAAAGGTTATTTGTATAGACTCTGCAGTATCAATAACAGTCTGCCCCTTTGCTGCCAATCCAGCAACAGACAGAGCCATGACCACCCTATGGTCGCCATGCCCATGGACATAAGCACCATGAAGTGAGCTTTCCTCAATCACCAGACCATCTGGCAATTCCTTGATCTTAGCACCCATCAATGAAAGCTCTTTGCACATAACACTGATTCTATCTGTCTCCTTGAACCGTGCCTGAGGGACATTAACCAACCTTGTTTCACCCTTAGCAAAGCATCCTACCACAGCCATAGCCGGCAAGGCATCGGGTGTGGCACTAAGATCAAACTCTGCACCATGCAGCTGCTTATTCTTGATTCTGATACCTTCTGGCACAATGCTTATCTCTGCACCCATTGATGAGAGCATATCAACAACAGCCTTATCACCTTGAGAATCATTCATATCCAAGCCTATAAGCGTTATATCTGAATCAATAATTGCCCCAGCACAGAGAAAGAATGTGGCTGAAGAAAAATCACCAGGCATCCTTTTTTTGAAATGGCGATACCCCTGCCCACCCTTTATAAAAAAATAGTCCATACCCTCATGCGAGTATTCGATACCCTGCTCATCAAGCCAGTTCATGGTCATCTGGATATATGGCTTTTCAGTAACATTTATCACACGTATCGTTGTATCATTATCGGCTAAGGGGCAGGTTATAAGCAGGCTGGAGATATACTGGGATGTTTTGCTTCCATCAATGGTTACCTCTCCACCTTTTATTCGTCCACGAGCAACAATTGGCGCACAGGAATTCCCCCTTGTAGAAAACACATGAGCACCAAGCTCATTAAGGCTGTCAATCAAGGTTTGAGCAGGCCTTGTTCTGGTCTGGCTATCCCCTGTAAACACAGAATACCCATCACCCAGAGCAGCCATAGCCAGGGTAAGATACAGCGTTGTGCCAGAATTCCCCACATCAAGAACATCCTCTGGTGTTATCACCCTTCCGCCTGTTCCATGAACGATCCAATTAGATGCAATGGTTATCCTTGCCCCAAGCCCCTGACAGACATGGACAGCTGACATGGTATCGCTTGAATGAAGCGGATTGATAATCTCTGAGCTGCCATTGCCAGAGGTGCCCCCTTCAGCCAGAGAGCCGATGACAACAGCCCGGATAGTATGTGATTTTGAAGCAGGGATCTCAATACTGCCATTTAATGCTCTTGTCCCTCTGCTGCTGGATGATTCTACCATAAGTTCCATTGTGTTTCCCCTCTGTGTCCTCTGTGGTTTTCCTTTGTGTCCTCTGTGGTTAATCTTTCTTCAATCATTATCCCTTGTCGAAAAAACAGCATATACCGGCAGATGGTCTGATACTAAGGTAATCCCATCTGGTGGCACAGGGGTATCATAATCAGGATATTTTCGGCTGTAATCCTTCAACAGAGAAATGCTTCCAGCCTTATATTCCTCAAAAGCACCACCCTTGCCCTTATAGAGGATAATATGATCGATCAATGATTGATACCTGCGATTTCCTTTCTTGCCTATATACGAAATATTGCCAGGTGGAAGATCCCCGGTTAATACCTTCATATCCTTTCTGGAGATAAGTGGAGCAAATGGATCACGTTCCAACGACTCATTAAAATCACCAACAATAATAATATCCCGTTCCTTAGGATTTGCCAGAAGTTCCTTATCCATCCAGTCAGACAAACACTGGACCTGCTGCCTGCGATACAAATCGGTTTCCTCCTCCATGCCGCCGCCCTTTGACTTTAGGTGCACCACTGCCATGGTGAAATCAAACCCATCCGGCTTAACCTTTGCCCGTATACTCAAACCCGGTCTGAACGTATTCGGCTTATTCAGGGTAAGGGATGTTATCTGCCTTGCTTGAGAGACATCTATGGTAGAGCTATTATAGATTATCCCTACACGGATAGGTGCATTTCCGCTGGTTATCTTATACTTAAAACCGTCAAGACAGCCAACCAATTTCTCAAGTGCTGCCACTTCTTCAATCTCTTCAATACCAACCACATCCAGCCCAAGATCCTTGATCACCCTGGCAATCTGCTTTATGTTTTTACCATTAGTAGTAAGATGTTCGATATTGAATGTCCCTATCTCAATATACCTATCCTTTGCTGCCTCAGATGGTAAATGCAAGATAGTTAGGAGAAGCAGGACTGAGAGTATCGATGTCAGTTGCATAATTCCCTCCATTAGTTAGTTGTCATTTCGACTTCGCTCAATGACCACATTTCGACAGGCTCAACAGCCATAAAAGCATGGGACGCACCTAAAGGTACTCACGACTACTATCTCATGACATTTGAATTTATGGGCTACCCTTACAGGCAACCACAAGGGTTGCAGCTACTCATGACATTTGAATTTATGGGCTTACCCTTACAGGCAACCACAAGGGTTGCAGCTACATTGTAGCTGCAACCCTTGTGGTTGCCCCTTTGCGTAACTCACAAAAACAAATGGCATGGTGTACTACAACGTTTCCACCGTTATCTGATCATTGGTATAAACACATATCTTCGAGGCAATCAAGAGTGATTCTCTGACAATTTGTTCGGCATTCATATCTGTATGGCTGATTAATGCCCGAGCTGCTGACAGGGCATACGCTCCGCCAGAGCCTATGGCCACAATCCCATCATCAGGTTCAATCACATCACCATTTCCAGAGATAATAAAGGCATTTTTCTTATCTATCACCGCCAGCAATGCCTCTAAACGGCGAAGATACTTATCTGTCCGCCACTCTTTGGCAAGTTCAACGGCTGACCTTGAAAGATTTCCATGGTATTCCTCAAGTTTTGCTTCAAATCGTTCAAACAGGGTAAAGGCATCAGCTGCTGCCCCGGCAAATCCGCCCAGCACCTTATCCTTATACATCCGTCTAACCTTTTTTGCCCCTGATTTCATAATGGTCTGGTTCAGGCTTACCTGCCCATCTCCGCCAATCGCAACCTCAGAGTTGCGGGAAACGCCTATAATTGTTGTTGCATGAATCATTGTAATTACTCCTTAACTGGTAGGTAGCACAAGCATCCCTGCTTGTGGTCGTTGAGCGAAATCGCCCTTCGACAAGCTCAGGGAACGAACACGGTTGTTGAGCCTGTCGAAACATAATACTCAAGCTGGAAGATGCGAGTTATACCTCCACATCCACTCATATATTGGGAACCTTTCTGTCAATGCAAGCACCTGATGTTTTATATCCATAAGCACCTCTTCATTTGTCGGCTCTGCGATTACCTGCTCTATCCAGTGGCCAATCATGATTATTTCTTCCCCTTTCATTCCACGAGTAGTCAGGCTGGGGGTGCCAATGCGGATACCACTGGTTAAAACAGGACCATTGGTATCATAAGGGATAGTATTTTTATTGACAATGATGTTTGCTCTGGACAGGCTATCCTCCACTACCTTACCTGTCAATCCCTGCGGAGTAAGATTGATCAGCAGAAGATGGGTGTCTGTTCCGCCAGAGACAAGGCTTAACCCATAGTGCATAAACTCATCCGCCAGAACCCTTGCATTCTTAACAACCTGCTGCTGATACAGGACAAATTCCGGGCTGAGTGCTTCCTTAAAACAAACTGCCTTAGCAGCAATAACATGCATCAGTGGCCCACCCTGAATGCCTGGAAATATCATCTTATCAATAGCTGCGGCATGCTTTTCTTTGCACATAATCATACCGCCGCGTGGACCACGAAGGGTCTTATGGGTAGTGGTAGTCACGAAATCACAGATATTCACTGGTGATGGGTGAACCTTAGCTGCAACCATGCCGGCAATATGAGCAATATCAGCCAGCAGATATGCCCCAACCTCATCGGCTATCTTTCGAAACATCTCAAAATCGATAACCCTTGGATAGGCACTTGCCCCGCAGATAATCATTTTTGGCTTATGGGTTTTTGCCAGAGAAAGCAGCTCGTCATAATCAAAGACATGAGTAGTTTTATCTACCCCATACCCAACAGCATTATAGATACTGCCTGAAAAGCTCACTCGGCTGCCGTGGGTTAAATGACCGCCGCAGCTCAAATCAAGCCCCATAATCGTATCCCCTGGTTTAAGCATAGCCATATAAACAGCCATATTTGCCTGAGAGCCAGAATGCGGCTGAACATTAACATGCTCACACCCAAACAATTCCTTTGCCCGCATGATTGCCAGATCCTCAACCACATCCGCCATCTCACACCCGCCATAATACCGCTTGTGCGGATAGCCCTCGGCATATTTATTTGTCAGAACACACCCTTGAGCCTCAAGCACCGCTTGCGAGACATGATTCTCTGAAGCAATCATTACCAATCGGTTTGATTCGTTAAATGCCTCCTGCTGGATAGCATTATAAATATCAGGGTCAAATTCATGTAAACATTTCATATCTTCTCCTTTCTACAATCTTATTTTGATGCCGTATACTGCTGCTTTTTGTGCCTTGCATCATAGGTTCTTATACAAATAAGAGCAACAAAACCAACAATAGAAATCATTCCAAAAAGTATAATTGCTTCCATTAGTTAACCCTCCTTTTCTAAAGAAAATCCAACCAATGCTGTAATTAAAGTTGCCAGACTTCCTAACATTAGTACCAGTAACTTGGGGACATCTTCAAAGCCTAAAATACTGCTCAAGACTACTCCAGCAAAAATAAGTTTTGAGACATCTAATAAATAATTCCCTACTTTCTGCCTCATTTGACTGCTCTCCTTATTACCCATGGCAAGTGCATCTAAATCCCACAATTGCCTCTATCAATAAATTTTTTGTGAGGTTATCTCTTGACAAATCGCTCAATCCTTTTCAACGCCTCTTCAATATTCTCCAAAGAGGTAGCATACGAACACCGAATATAGCCGCTGCCACACTCGCCAAAAACATCCCCAGGCACAACAGCCACCTTTTCTTCAAAAAGCAGCCTTTCTGCAAACTCCTCAGAGCTCAAACCGGTAGACATTATAGAGGGAAAGGCATAGAATGCACCCTCTGGCATGAGGCACTTAAGCCCCATACGATTAAACCCATCAACAATCAACCTTCGCCGCTGGTTGTATTCATTTCTCATCTCATCCATGGCTGCCCTGCCATTTTTAATTGCCTCTACAGCTGCCATCTGGCTGACAATAGAGGCACAAAGCATACTGTATTGATGGATCTTACACATTGCCCCAATAATATCCTTATGACCTGCTGCATATCCCACCCGCCAGCCAGTCATGGCATATGCCTTGGAAAAGCCATCTAAAAGAACGGTCATATCCCTCATCCCGGGCAAAGAGGCAATAGTCGTATGAGGCTGATCATAGCTAAGAAGGCTGTATATCTCATCAGAAATAACCAACAGATTATGTCTCTTTACTACCTCTGCAATAGCCATAAGCTCATCCCTGTTTAATGATGCACCAGTAGGATTGGATGGATATGAAAGAAGGACAGCCTTTGTTTTTGGTGTAATTGCCAACTCTATCGCCTCTGGTGTAACCTTACCCCCTGTATCCATTGTAGGGATAACTACTGGAATCCCGCCAGCAAGAACAGTGCACGACTTGTATGAAACATAGCATGGCTCAGGAATGATTATCTCATCCTCTGGATTAATGATTGCCCGTAGCACTAAGTCAAGAGCCTCACTCACCCCAACCGTAATAAGCACCTCATCCTCAGGGGAATAGGTAAGGCTGTAATCATCATAAAGCTTTTGGCTGATTGTTCTTCGCAATTGAGGTGAACCAGCGTTTGAGGTATAAGATGTATACCCCTGCTCAATAGCATAAACAGCTGCCTCACGGATATGCCATGGTGTAACAAAATCAGGCTCTCCCACCCCAAGCGAGACAACCCCTTCCATTGATGCAATCAAGTCAAAAAACCGCCGTATTCCAGATGGCGGGATACTGTTAACCTTGTGTGAAATTAATTCTTTCATCTTTCCTGCCTCTTTCTTGCTTCCTTCTTTAACTGCTACTACTTTCCGTTTATCCTGCCATTTGGAGCCGTTCAGCCAACCATAGGTTAACCAGGGTTTCAAGTAGAATGCCACGTGTATGTGCCTGAGATTCGAGCCGTGAATAAACTTCCTGGTCAAGTGTTACACGCCGTCTATGCTTGGCTCTAATTTCAAATTCAACTTCATGGGTCTCATTCCAATAGTCGGACAGACTATGAGTATCCCAAAAGTCAGCAATCTCTTCCAGTGTGCCTGCTTTTGAGATGCTGGAAAGTTGCAAGTTATTATTTTTGTTCATAACGTTTTCGCTCCTTTTTATCCATATCTCTTGCACTCAATATCAAAGCAGTACTGTCTGCTTTGTGGATAAAAAATACAATCAGATATCGGCCTGCATCAGTTTGTCCACTAACTGAATACACATCTTCACCCAGCCTATACCCTGATTCAACAAAATAATATCGTGGACAGTCAAAAAATACCTCCTCAGTCTCATCCTGGGTGACATGGTGCTTAATAGCCAGTTTCTCAAGAATATCCGGCAGCCAAATAAAATCATCAATACTCATGAATAACTTTCCTTTTGTTTAATGACACCAAAGTTTCTCTCGCCCCTTTATTACAGCGTCATCAATAGCCTTTTATCCGACATTTCCTCCTCGATAATCTTGCCATCGAGCTTATATTTTTTGAGTAAAAAGTGTGTCCCTGTGCTCTGGATATGGGGCAATGGAGCCAATTTCTCAGCTACAAAATAGGCCAATTCCTTCATACTCCTCCCCTCAACAACCACAGCAAAATCATAATCCCCAGCCATAAGATACAGAGAATGAACCTCTGGAAAACTATATATCCTTTTAGCAATGGCATCAAACCCAGTATCCCTTTCAGGGATCACCCTAACCTCAATAAAGGCATAAACCTTCTCCTCATCCGCTTTTTCCCAATTAATAATCGTTTTATACTGTAGAATAATTCCCTTTTCCTCAAGATTCTTGATTCTTAATTCCACATCCTTTTCAATCAGATCAACCATAACCGCAATCTTTGACAGAGGCATCTTTGCATTCTTTTCCAATATCCCCAGTATTTCCTTATCTTTTGCATCCAGACTCATCTTAACCCTCCTTTTCCGTGATCATTTAACATAACCGTCTCCTTTTACGGTCATGTTAAATGATCACGCACCACGAATAAAAACAGAAGGGGCAAGTTCAGCACCTGCCCCTTCTGTCTCTTCCATTATCTTAGCGTTTCTCTTCCTTTAACCAGCCCATCATATCCCTCAAATCTTTCCCAACATCCTCTATCAAATGTTCAGCATCATTTCTCATAAGGGCATTAAGGACTGGCCGATTTGCCTGATTTTCAAGTATCCATTCCTTAGCAAACTCACCGGTCTGGATATCTGCCAGAATTTCCTGCATAGTTTCCCTTGTTTCATCATTGATAATCCATCTGCCACGCGTAACATCACCATACTTGGCTGTATCGCTTATTGCCTGTCTCATGCCAGTGATACCTTTCTCATAGACAAGGTCTACGATCAACTTCAACTCATGGCAGCACTCAAAATAAGCTATCTCAGGCTGATAACCTGCATCTACCAATGTGTCAAAACCTGCTCTAATCAATTCTGTAACGCCGCCACACAAGACAACCTGCTCACCAAAGAGATCGGTCTCTGTTTCCTCTTCAAAGGTTGTTTCAATAATACCAGCTCTGGTACCGCCAACCCCTTTGCCATATGCCAGGGCAAGCTCCAGGGCATTACCGGATGCATCCTGATAGACAGCCACAACGCATGGCACACCGCCACCCTCAGTATAAACACGTCTGACAAGTTTACCAGGCCCCTTAGGAGCAATCATCACCACATCAACATCAGGAGGGGGAACAATCTGACCAAAGTGGATATTGAACCCATGTGAAAAACCAAGCACCTTGCCAGCCTTCAAATTTGGCTTTATGGCTGACTCATAGACCTTTTGTTGAGTCTGATCCGGCACCAGCATCTGGATATAATCAGCCTGTGCAGCGGCCTCATTGGCAGAAACAGGGGTAAACCCATCCTGTTTTGCCATAGCATAATTTGGTGTGCCCTCCAGCTCTGCAATAATAACCTCACACCCGCTATCCCTCAGGTTTTGTGCCTGAGCATGTCCCTGAGCACCATAGCCAATAATGGCTATCTTTTTACCCTTCAACAGGGTAATGTCCGCATCCCCTTCATAATAAATCGTTGCCATTCCTCGAACCTCCTTTATGATTTTATAGGTCTTATGAGACCTATAAATAAGTCCTATAGGACTTATTATTTCTCTCCTCTCACCACAGCCACCTTGCCTGTGCGCATCAGCTCTTTGATGCCAAACGGCTTAAGCATCTCAATAATTCCATTTATCTTGCCTTCATCGCCGGTTATCTCCACAGTCATTGTTTTTTGAGAAACATCAATAACCTTTGCCCTGAATATCTCTATTATCTCCAGCACCCTTGTCCTCTGTCCCTCATCTGCGGCAACCTTAATCAAAACCAGTTCCCTTTCGACATGATCCTCTTTGGTTACATCCATAACCTTAATTACATCAATAAGTTTATTGAGCTGCTTCTCTATTTGTTCAATAATCCGGTTATCACCATTGGTAACAATAGTCATCCTTGATATTGTTGGGTCATCTGTTTCACCAACGCACAGGCTATCGATATTATACCCCCTGCCAGAGAATAGACCAGCTACCCGTGCCAGCACCCCGAACCTATTTTCAACCAATACAGATATTGTATGTCTCATCATGCCTCCTGTTTTAGGTAGGAAGACTGAAGGCTGAAGGTCAATTCATTTGCTATCCTTCAGCCTTCAGTCTTCAGCCTTCCTACCTGTTTTTCACGCCATTCCCTCAAGCATCTGGGTTAATGATGCCCCAGCCGGCACCATTGGAAACACATTCTCCTCTTCTTCCACCCAAAAATCAAGCACCACCGGCTTTTTAGAGGCTATCGCCTTTTTCAGGGCAGGAACAACCTCTTCCTCTGTTTCCACTCGAATCCCTTCTGCACCATAAGCCTCAGCCACCTTGACAAAATCAGGCTGAACAGCCATAGATGTATAGGAATATCTCTTATTAAAGAAAAGCTCCTGCCACTGCCTGACCATACCCAGGTTATGATTATTCAATATGGCCACATTGACTGGCAGATTATACTGGATAGCGGTTGCCAGCTCTTGAATATTCATCTGAAAGCTGCCATCACCGGCAATATCAAAAACAACCATATCAGGATTAGCCACCTGAGCACCAATTGCTGCCGGAAATCCATAACCCATTGTCCCCAATCCACCAGAGGACAGAAAACTCTTTGGGTAATCAAACTTATAATACTGGGCTGCCCACATCTGGTTCTGTCCAACCTCTGTAGTGATGATTGCATCCCCGCTTGTAACCTCATATATCTTTTCAATAACAAACTGTGGCTTTAATTTCCCACCTTTTTCACCTTTTTTATATCCAAGTGGACAATCCTTTTTCCATTGATTAATCTGCCCTATCCACTCATCAATCTTTGGTGCGATTGCCTCTTTATTTATCTGCTGCAAAATATGTCGAGCATCACCAACAATAGGGATATGAACCAGAACATTCTTACTGATAGATGACGGATCAATATCAATATGAATAATTGTGGCTGCTGGAGCAAACTCATCTATCTTCCCGGTTACCCGGTCATCAAACCTGGCACCAATAGCAATAACCAGGTCAGCATGGCTAATGGCATAATTTGCATACTTTGTTCCATGCATACCCAGCATCCCAAGGAATAATGGATGCGTTCCCGGAAAACCACCAAGCCCCAACAGGGTAGATGTTACCGGAATACCGGTAATATCGACAAACTTTTGAAGCTCCTCAGCAGCGTTGGATGACATTATCCCGCCTCCGGAATAGATAACCGGTCTTTTACTGGAGGCAATAGCAGCAGTAGCCTTTTTTATCTGCATTGGATGTCCTTGGCAGGTTGGATTATAGCTTCGAATATCCACCTTTTGAGGATACTTAGGGTTAGTCATGACCGCTGTACTTATATCCTTTGGTATATCTATAAGCACAGGACCCGGCCGTCCGGTATTAGCAATCCAGAAAGCCTCTTTAACCACCCTTGGAATATCAGCAACATTCTTGAGTAAGTAGCTATGTTTAACAATTGGTCGGGTAATACCAATGATATCTGCCTCCTGGAAGGCATCATTTCCAATCATTGTTGTTGGCACCTGTCCAGTAATAACAACCATTGGTATAGAATCCATATAAGCTGTAGCAATACCTGTAATCAGGTTCGTTGCACCGGGTCCAGAGGTAGCCATACACACCCCAACCTTATTGGTAGAACGGCTATAGCCATCAGCCGCATGAGCTGCCCCCTGTTCGTGTCGAACAAGAATAAAGTTTATCTTAGCATCATACAAAACATCAAAAATGGGCAACAATACCCCTCCAGGATACCCAAAGATAGTATCTGCCCCTTCCCTTATCAAAGCCTCAATTAATATTTGTGCACCTGTATACTTCAAGAGAAACCCTCCTCATAATTTAGCTACATAGAGTATTATGATACCATTTATTCAGCCTTGTGTCAACTACAATTTTTATCATTTTGTAATAGGTCACCAGTGAACGGTAGAAAGAATTCACGCAAAGGTCGCAAAGGTCGCGCAAAGAAAAGTAAAGGGAAATCTTAATCTCTGCGAAATCTGCATGAAAGAATTGTGCTGCTTCAGACGGAATCATAATTTTCTTCCA
>DYDG01000014.1:39002-39544 GCA_020717845.1 Marinifilum sp.
CGATAGTGTATAATTAAAAGGATGCGGAAATTAGCATCTATATACTTATCTAATTGGAGGAATATTCAGAACTTCTGACATGTTCACAGAAAAAATGAGCGGTTGTAATAGAGCATAGCTCTATTGGTTGTGTTCTTAATGCAGCTATCCACAAGATATTGTAGTCTCTTGCAATTTCATTCGGTAAAAGCCGCTCAATTTTCTTATCGAAGCCTCTTTACCAACAATCCCTTATTTCTCGGGAGGTTAGCAGGGTGATGTCAGGAGTTTTGAACTTGAGAAAAAATAAGTTGGAATATTGCTGACTTATTACTTCTTTACACATCCCATGAAAAACCTGGAACATCGAGTCTATAGCTAATAATACAAAAATATTGATTGACAAAAGGGAGGTGAATGTTTATACTGTATTTATCTGGTGAAACAAAAATAGTGTCGCGTCAACCTTAATCTGTCGCATGTAGTAGAGACGCGATTAATCGCGTCTCTACATTGGAAAAAGGCAGGGACAAGCCCTGCAGCTACATTAATAAACCATTCGA
>DYDG01000015.1 GCA_020717845.1 Marinifilum sp.
CTGTCCGAAAATAAACTGTCTTGAATTTTACATTCCGTAACAGCCTGTCGTGGTTTATGTATGGTAAATGTGTCTATAATATATGAACAAATTATGCCAGGGAAGAAAAGAAGCAAAAGTCTTATCGTGAATTCTGTTATATCCATATTTTTCAAACCTCCTCATTTTTCATTCTGTCTAACAGCTTAGAGATTATCTACCTGTTTCACTTCACCACCCCAATCTTCCTGGTCATAACCACATCACCCGATGGATATTTAATAATCACCCGGCAGATATAGCTGCCATTGCCAACCATCTCGCCATCACCATTCCTGCCATTCCATGGTATTTGTTGCGTCCCTTGCTCTCTTGCCATAATATTTCTCATCCAGACCAATTCGCCAAACAGGTTGTATACTTGAATAAGCACGTCAGCTGAACGAGCAAGATAATACTGAATAGTTGTCTCTTCCATAGTCGGGTTGAATGGGTTAGGAAAGTTTATCAGCTTTTCTGTCTGAATGGGTGAAACATAGATACTGGCAGTATACTCGTATCCAGGATGACCGCTTGCATCTACATAGCGATAACTGAGGACATGCTCACCAGGTGAGTCAATGGTAAAGGCTTGAGAAAAGCTCGTGTATGAACCAGAATCCAGCTTGTATTCGCATGTCCAGCTGCCAGATAGTGTTAAGGAAAATGGTGTAGCCGGGGTTACGTATATTATCCCTTCCCTGACAAGGCTGCCTTTGCCAGCAGAAAGCTCTGGGGAAGGGGAAATAACCTGAAAGCTTCCTCGTTGCACATTGAACAGCCCATACTTTGCCTCAATTGTTATAGTCCCAATGGTTGTGCCTGCTGGGTTGATATATGCCTGACCGTTTCCATCAGTATAGGCAGTCGCAAAAATTGTTTGACTACCGGTTATCACAGAAAAGTCAACAGGCTCGCCGCTCTTTGGCTCGTTTGTTGGCTGGTAGATAAGTTTAGCCGTAACCGTTGCTGCCCCACCTGGCAGGACTTTATCTGTTGAGACATGACAGATAAGAATATATGCTGTAATGGATACCTCTGAGTCGCCATCAATTGCCTCTTGCGTCAGGACTATTGCCCCCTGTTTGCCAGTAACCATGGATGTCCATTTGGCAGGATTCTGTTCGTCTTCTTGAGTAGAGACTGTAATGGGGACAGTTAAGATAGCATTTTGCGGCAGATAGTTATTAATGTCAGATGGGGTTAAAAGAATACACTTCCCATTGCTAGTGCCTGCAGCCAACCATGACTGCTCGGTTGACACCTGCGGAGTACCAGCATCAATATAGGTAAAGCCGTTTGGTATGTTTATGCGTATCTGGCTAATCTCGTTATCACCCATATTAAGGACAGAATAGTTAATCGTCTGGGTAGCATTCGCATAAACCTCATGTGGCCAGACTAAGCAGCCTGCCTTTAAGGCAACAACCTCGATTCGGCTGGATGTGCCACGAACATCATCATCATGAAGGGTAATGCACACGGTTTCAGGTTTTTTCAAGGTAATGGTCATAGGCATGATCAGGGTTGAGCTGGCCACACCCTGCTCAAAGAGAATGGTTGTTGGATAAGACGGCTTATTGCCATAGCTGTCTGTGCCTGGCCCTGAAAAATTAAGCGGCATTGTGCCAGAGTAGTCAGTAGCAATGTTGCCAAAGTTATCCTTTGCTATAAGGCTTGCGATACGAAACGGCTGGTTAATGGTTACTGGTGACGGCAGCCTGATATCAAAATATGATGCCCTGTCTGGTATAACATTGATGGTTATTGTGCCAGAAAGGATATAGTCAGAGACACATATCCTTGTCTGGGCAGCGTTGGTGAGGATAACCCCTGAAACACTGCCTATCCCGCCATCAAACCTTTGATTGCCATTAGCTGGCAAAAACCCGGTTATGCCTCTGGGTGATAGAGTTGCATCCCATGACCAGATAAGTGGATGAAGACCCGTATAACCCCTGGACTCATTGCCAAAGCTATCCCTGGCAATGATGGTTATGGTAAAGGTATGCCCTGCTGTTTCAGTGCCCTGATTTTCTGTAGACAGGATAAACCTGCCCGGACTGGCAGGCTCAACCACAATCTTTGGAGAATAACCTGAGATATTGCCCTGTTCCACCCTTATCGCTGTCTCCTCAGCCCGAACAAGCCTCATCTCAAGACACTGAACAGAAATGCCAAAGGCAAAATTGACTGTTTGCGGCGGATATGTTGGCTGGCCAGATAGTGTCCCTGAGCCTGGCCCACTGTAGCTAAGAGACTTTGTCCCGCTGTATTCTGTGGCAATATTCCCAAATGCATCCAGGGCAGTGATGCTATTCAATGTCCAGCTTGCTCCGGCTGTTACCCTGTCCGGAGCCGTTATCCTGAATGAGTTAGCCTCATTAGCTTTGACAATTATTCCATGAGAGCTGCCAGTAAGTTTTTCACTGCCAACCATGGCTGTAATGCTTGGAAATTCTCCAGCACGGGTAAGGGTAAAGCCATTGATTGTAGCTCTTCCATTTACAAATGATTGATTACCGTCAGCAGGCTTGCTTGGTGTGCCATTGTTGGGTGAATTCCCAGCTGTCCATGACCAGATAACAGGGGTACTTGCGGTGTAGTCGGTTACTGTATTACCAGATCTGTCCTTGAGTGTCAAAATAACGGAAAATGAGGCACCAGCCCTCTCTTCGCCCTCTACGCCCTGATGCTCGGTAGTAACCTCAAGAGAGGTTATGCTGCCTGGCTTAACAGTGATAGGATTAGAGGTGCCAGAGATAGTCCCATCAGTAACCTGAAGCTGCAATGAGAGTTCTGCCTTAGTCAGGGTAGTCTGGAGTGTAGTTTGAGATACGCCTTGTTCAAAGTAAACCGGGCTGGTGTAGGATGTCCCTGTCCCTGCTGGCTTGTAGATCAATACCTTGCTGCCTGTATGGGTTGTGGCTGTATTCCCGCAAATATCATAGGCAGTGATACTGGTAAGATTGAAAGAAACATCCATGGTTACTGGTGTTGGGGCAATAATCTTGAAATAGTTAGCCTGCCCTGGCAAGATATTGATTGGGGATGATGTGCCAGTAATTGCTCTAAATGCAGCCCGAATAACTGGTCTATCCTGTGCATTGGTTATTTTCCATCCACCTATGGTCAAACTTCCTGATATGAATGTGTAGCTGCCAGATAGCGGCAGGCCAAAAGGACTGGTGGCATTGTCCAATGACCAGGTAATCCGTTCAGTCCCCATATACTCAGTAGAATTACCCAATTGGTCACAGACAATAACCTTGACTGTAAACGGCACGCCAGCGGTTTCTGTGCCTGAATGCTCAGTGATAATTCGCAAATGGTGGATACTTTGGGCTGGTTTAACCGTGATTGGACTGGTTGTCCCGCGGATATTCCCTTCAGGGACAGAAGAGACAGAGATGATTGGTGTTTGCCCGGTATTGGTAAGGATAAAGCCGTCAACTGCAGCCTGTCCATGATCAAATATTGTTACAACAACATCTGGTTTTACAGGCTGGTTGCCTTCAACAGAGGTTGCATTCCACCAGCAACTGATAGCACGACTGCCCTCATATTTAGTCGCTATGTTGCCAAATATATCCATGGCCATAATATCTATTGAAAATTGCACACCAGCGGTTTCAACATTGTTGTGCTTTGTCTGGACATCAAAGCAATTGGCACTGCCAGGCAAGACATTAATCATGCCTGAGGTGCTTTCCATGCTGTCTACTTGAGCCATAATTGTTGTTGTTCCTGCACAGACTAAGGTAGTCAACAGTGGGGTTATGGATATGCCACGGTCAAAGAAAACATCTGTAGCATAAGAAGGCTTGCCCGTTTTAGGTCCATCATTTGGCCCGCTATAGGTTACACTCTTGCTTCCGCTGTAGGTTGTCGCCGTATTACCAAAGGCATCATAGACAGTGATAGTCCCAAGCCGGAAGGCATCACCAGCTGTTGTTGTGCCTATATTAAAAAGCTGTATTGCCGTCGGAGATGATGCATTGACCATGATGGTTGATGATGTGCCAGAGATTAGTGCGCCTGAACGAACAGTAATACGAGGCATTTCCCTGGAATTGGTTAAGATAAATGTGCCCAGAAAGGCTCTGCCAGAGGCAAAATCCATATCTTTGTCATCTGGCTTTTTGGGAGCAGTTCCATTGGAAGAGGTCGCCGCATCCCAATCACAGGAAACACGAAGCATATTGCTTGAGGTGCCGATCAGGTTGCCGTAAGGATCAATAATAGTCAAATTAACACCAAAACCTATGCCCGCTGTCTCAATATTATTGTGCTCAGTAGTAACATCAAAATGGTCATTTTTGCCTGGATCAACCTTGATCTTAATCGAGCCTGTCATCAAACCATCACTAACGCTGATAATAGGTGTTTCACTGGCATTAAACAAGACAAATCCAGGGATAGTCGTCTTTCCCTGTGTAAATATTCTGATGCCGTTCGTTGGAATGACTGGGGATTCTGTGCCATAGGGTGCCCTGCTTGCAGTAGATGTCCAGCTAAGAGATTTATTGCCCTCATATGTATCAGCTGTATTCCCATAAATATCAACCGCTGTCACGGTTGCTGTCCAGGGATAGCCAGCATTTATCCCTGAATGTTCAGGCACAATCATAAGGGCATGAGGGGATGCAGGCAAGGGACTGAGTGTCAAACTGCCAACTATATTTGTATTGTTTGAATCCTTTACCCACAGGGTTGTTGTTTCAGCACGCACCAGGGTGGTCAAGAGCCTTGTAGTGTTTACACCATTTGTAAACTGCACCGCTGTAGTATAGGATGGTGTGCCAGATATTGGTCCATTTTGAGGACCCCAGTAAGAAAGGGTATGAGTGCCGTTATAGGTTATGTCAACATTCCCATCCCCATTAATCGCAGTCAGTGTTGGCAGCTCAAACGAATCGCCTACCCTGGGATTTTGAGCAAGCGGACCAAACCTGAATGCTGTCGCGGCACCAGATATATTGGCTGAAAGTAGCAATAATAGAATAATCGCAGTTTGTTGCAGAGTATAAGGCATATTGTTTCCTCATATGTTTGGCAAGCAAAAACGGTTCATGAACCATACTTATATTGTAACATATTAAATGGGATAGGTCAATAGAAAAAAACTAATCGGTTAATCATTGTGCAACAGATTGGATAAAGCTGGATAAAATAGTCCGCCCCAATGATTGGGGATACAAACAGTCCATGTCCAATACTTGAACACAATTTCTGAACACAATGTCCCAAATCATGTCCAAAAGTCATACATCTTTGCAACAGCAAACATCTACATTTTATCTACTAACCTACTGTAATGTATGAGCTTGTTGACATGATTCCATATCTGGCATGAAATTTGCATACATAACTATGCGTGGAAGATGAATGTGGTAGAGCAGAAACCTGCCTTTTTGGTATCCAACAACAATAAAAGGATAGCCATTCCTTCTGTTATTTCCTCTTCCATAACCATTCTATTGATACAACCTGTTGCAAGGGTTAGCAGTAGCTTGCCAGAGATGCCAGACTTGTCTAAAGATGTCTCTGCATGTTTGCTTATCTATGCAATAGCTGTGTGTCCATATAGCACATACAATATATTTTAGCCTATGGCATAGCCGTAGCATTAAACACATCAATCCCGGAGGCTAAATGAATGAAGAAATGCGTCCCTTTCTTTCTTTGCGTCCTTATGCTTGTTGCGACATTGGGTCATGCACAACAGATGAAGAATGTCATCCCTTCTGATGCAGGCGATACTAACCCCTTCACGTTCAAGTTTATGCCTGACAACATAGATAAACAACTGGCCAACATAGAAAATGCACCACTTTCTATGGCTCAGATTTCCTTAAACGATGGAAGTATTGCCATCTTTGTTGACGGCCAGAATCTTTGCCATGAATCTACACCAATTGAACTAAGAAAAAAACTTATGGCAATGGATCTTTCTACTGCCGCTGGCTGGCCTGAGATAAAGGTCCACCCTGGCTGCATTGCCATTGACCCTGAGCTGGGCAGGTTTAAGTTTGCTGCTGGTGATCTGGAGAAATCAAGATTAGCAAGCAAGTGTGATGCCCTGCACACGGCTTATGGTGTCCATGTGCAGGATGGGTATGCCTATGTAGCCAATTTCCAGCAGGGATTGGAGATAATAGATATTTCGACTATCTCCAATCCTGAGAAATCTGAAAAACCTGTCCCAATAGGCAATTATAACACAGACGGCTGGGCATATGAGGTGTTCGTTTCAGGCAAATATGCCTTTGTCGCGGACGGCTATGCTGGGCTGAAGATCATTGACATCTCTTCTCCCAAAAATCCAGTCCTGCTTGGCAGCTGCGATACCCCAGGCTGGGCTTATGATGTTCAGGTTGTTGGCAGATATGCCTATGTAGCGGATTATCGATCAGGGTTGCAAATAATAGACATCTCTAACCCGCTTGATCCCTTTATCGTTGGCAAGCTGGAGATTGGCGGGGCACAGTTTCGCGGACTATATGTGTCAAATAATTATGCCTACATAGCGGATGATAAAAGCGGAATGTTTATTGTGAATGTTTCTAACCCTGCCAATCCTGCTCTGTTGTCAACCTACAAAAACAATGCTAAGGCAAAAGGGGTGTTTGTCAGTAATAATTATGCATATTTAGTTAATTATCAATCACTTTTAGAGGTCATAGATGTTTCAAACCCTAAAAATCCTTTAGTCAAGGCAAGGCTCAGCCTGCCCGGCAATCTTTATGATATTGTTGGCTTTGATAAATATGCCTATATTGCTGCCGGCAGCGGCGGCATTCATACCATTGATCTTATTGAGCCAGCTAATCCGAAACTAATCGAGACATTTAAGACAGACGGCAAGGCATTTGATGTGCACGCATCTAATGGATTTGTCTTTGTCGCAGATGATTATCAGGGTTTAGAGGTAGTTGATACCCCATATCCTTATGAATCACCCATTGGCAGGATAACCGTAGATTTTTACCAATCAGACCTGAAGGCATCCCTGACCTCTCCAGATGGCGGTGAAGTCTGGACAATAGGAAGTCAGCAAAATGTCGTCTGGAACATCCTTGGCGGTATCCCGCCATACAATGTAACTCTTTCATACGCTAAAGATGGAGCATATCCGGTAAATCCAAATATTGTTAAAGGGATGAAACAGGAGTCATCAGGTCCAAATGCCTATATCTGGACATTACCGCCAGTAGTTTCAGACAGAATGGGGGTTATGGTCTCAGTGATTGACTCTAAGGGCAATCGGGCAGCAGATATTAGTAATTCTTACTTTAGCCTTAAGAATGGTGGAGCAGTTCTTTTAGAGAAAAAGGCGCCGCTATTGATCCTATTGAAAGGGATAACTGGCAAGGAATGCCTGATGGGTAGCGGCAAATTGAATATCAACTGGCTAATTTCTGGTGGCATTTCACCCTATACAGTAGATTTATACTATTCCATTGATGGGGGCAAGACATACTCTGTCATGGATAGCAGCCTGTCTCAAGACTATTATCCATGGACACTGCCACATGTTGATTCTCAGGCAATACGGGTAAAGGCAATGGTTACCGATGCCCTGGGTGAGAAGGCAACCGCAGTAAGTGAGACATTCAGACTGGATGCGACATCGCCAATTGTAGTTCATACCAATGTTCCTGATGGGCAGACAGGCATCGAACATGGAACAATACCATTTTTTATTCAGTTTAGTGAACAGATGGATAAAAATCAGCAGAATATCATTGGTTTTTCTCCCTTTGCCAGCTATACTGCTGCCTGGAATGATAGCGGCAATATCCTGACCATTACCCCAAACATCTCTCTGCCAGATGCAACGTATACCTGCACACTCTATAGTATTGCCCGGGATGTGGTGGGTAACAACCTGGCTCAGCCGTCTAAGTGGTCATTTAAGACAGCCAAAGAGGATGAAATAACTTTTTCTCCCAATGTTGCAAGTTCTAACTCCGGGCTAACGATTAGCGGTGATTATAAGTATACATCTGATCATGGGGAGAGCATTAACCTTGGTGTAGAGATATTAGATAAGGCCGGGTTGATATTGGATCAATATCAAATAACCCCAGTGATGATTAAAAAGGAGAAGGGAGGCTTTAAGATAGGGGTGCTTTACACTGGCACTGGAGCCATTAATAGTGAAGGCATCCGACTGATAATGTCTGCTAATGGCAGGCCATTCTATACTAAATACAGCCTCTACCCAATGGAATGGGCATCTCCAATAACAGCAGCGGTTAAAACAGACAATCGCACCTATTATCAGGGTGATTATGCAAACATTAGCCTTGTCGTAAATACCAATAATTTGCCGCTTAACCTGAGAGAGCTAACCTTTGATACCGCAATAGGGGATATGGTCATACGTGATAGCAGTAATAACATTGTCTTTCAATGGAGCAAGCAAAATCTGATTCCTGCCAGGGCAACAACCCTTGTTGATAATGGGACAAAGGTATTGCTTCAGTCAACATGGCTATGTGATAAACCGGGTGAATATGTGCTTGAGGGCTGGCTGAACAAAAGCAATATCTATCCGCAGATACAGTGCTTAAAGCTAAGGTTTGAGGTGCAGCAGATGCGGTCTGGAAGAGTGTCTGGCAAGATTATTGATGCTGTAACCAAACAGCCGATACAGAATGCTACCGTAACCCTTGGTAAATATAGTGCGGTTACAGATAAGAATGGGGACTATTCGTTCATAGCGGAAGGTCCGCTGCCAGCGGAAGGTTCGCTACCAGCGAAAGGTCTGCTACCAGATGTTGAGCCAGGGGTATATTTATTAGTGGTTCAGGCAAAAGGGTATCAACCCTATCAAAAGCAGGTAACCATAAAGAGGGGTGAGCAGAGACAAGATATAGCAATTACCTCTACAAGCGAGCTTCAGTTTGAGGTTGTTTTAGACAAGAAGGTGTTTGCTGTGGATGAGCCTATCATAGCTATGGCTGTATTGAGATGCAGCGGAACAAAGGCAGTAACAGTCAGTAGCTTGAGTTTAGAGGCTGAATCTCTACGCCTTGAAATAGAAACATTGTCGTCCAATCGTATAGTCCGCTATATTGGACCATTTTCAAGTGGTCTGCCAGCGGCAATTACCCTTAAACCAGGTGAACAAATATCCTTAAGGATAGATATCGGACAGATAGCCTTTGGCAATAGACCTGAGCTTATTTCAGGCTATAAAATTATCTCTCCTGGCAAATATGCCTTAAAAGCAACCTATAATTCATGGGGAAACCAGCCAAAAAGATGGATTGGGACATGTCAGGCAGATACTGTCTGGTTTGAGATTGGGACATCAACGGTTGTCAATAATCAACCCAAACCAGATACAGGTGCTGCTGCAGAGACTGCAGAAATAGTGATTCCTCAGCCTCAGGAAGAAAAACCGTCAACCGCTGTCCAATCGAGTGATTGGGAGATACAGATTACTGCTCAGGCTAAACAAACAACCTCAACGGCTGTTCTGGGCATGTCTTCTACAGCAAATAACGGCTTTGATGCTGAATTTGATGAGCCTCTGCCGCCAGCACCAGCCGATAAGGCAGGCATTCAGATATACTTCCAGCGACCGGAATGGGGCATGATATTTGAAAACTTTAGCCGTGATATTCGAGGATATTCACGTGATGCTGTCTGGGCTTTTCAGGTGAAAGCTCCCTCAAACGATACCGCTGCAACGCTTTCTTTTTCAGGGCTTCCTGATGGATATGATATTGTCCTTAACAGTATGGATGACAGCCGCTCCTGGAACCTGAAGACAACAGATAAATGCAATATCTCTGGCAGGACGCTCTACAGCTTTGAATTGAGACTCAAGGCTTACTCCACAGGAAATACTGCCCAGACAAAAAGCCTGGCACATACCTTTGGCTCTGGCTGGAACCTCATCTCTGTCCCGGTTGGCTCTAATCAGCAGGCAAGCAATATCTTCAAGGGTATCAGCACCTATTACCTGTATGGATATAATCCCAGCAAACAGGGATATGGAGAGGCAGCCATGATTAGTAAAGGAAATGCCTACTGGCTGGGTATGCTGGGAACAACAACAATTACAATAGAAGATGATCCAGCAGCAGGAGACATCAGTATTCCCTTAAAGCCTGGCTGGAACATGCTGGGCTGCCCGTTTAATTTTACACCTGATTGGTCAGGGGTAATGGTCAGGAAGGATGGGGTAAGTAAGAGGCTGACAGATGCGGTTGCCGCTGGATGGGTGATGAACATGCTTTATCAATATATTAAGGGCAGTTATCAACCAGCTGACAAAATGGAGGCATGGTGCGGATATTGGTTTGCCAGTCTGACAGACTGTGAATTGATTATCCCGGCAATATCATCTACAAATAAAGCTGCAATTCAAGCAGCACCATTTGAAACGGTTAATAATGGAGGCTGGCAGGTGGATTTGAATATTTCAACTGGCAAATATTCTGACACAGCCAACATTAACCCATGTTTTGGTGTCCATCCCAGTGCCTGTCCTATGTTGGACATGGTTGACAGATTAGAGCCACCAGAGCCGCAGGGCGGATTTGTTACGCTTTACTTTACACATCCAGAGGAGAAGATATTTGATAAATTTGATTGGGATATTAAACCGATAGCAGACTCCATTGACTGGGAGTTTGAGGTAAAGACCAACCTGTCAGGTGAGGATGTATCTATTTCCTGGGACATGGAATGCCTGCCCCAGGGCTATAACCTGGTCTTGTTAGACAGGGATACACAGACAAGCGTGATCATGGATAGCATAGGTAGCTATACCTATACTGGTTGCTCGGATAATAATCTGTCTGTCAGGCATTTTATGGTGCAGGCAACAAAGGCAGAGACTGTGCATGTCCATGCTGAAATGGGTGGTTTTGATGGGCTAAAGATATATCCCAATCCAACGACAACATCACCCATGCGTTTTACTGGATTTGTTGGCAAGGCACATATCAAGATATTCACCCTGAATGGTGAATTGGTCAAAGATCTTGTAGATGTGTCAGATGGCGATAAGTGGATGCTTGATAATGATAACCATGAGCCAGTTGCCAGCGGGCTATATTTTTATATCATTAATGATGGGTTGGCAAATAAACGGACAGGAAAACTGGCGGTGATAAGATAATCGGTAGCAACAGGCTTCCAGCCTGTTCACTGACCGATTATCATGGTAATAAGTAATAGCTATTACTCGATGTTCAAAGTTTTTGTGGCTCATAGTAACCACAAGAATAAAGCGGTAAAATGCCCGCTGATATTCTTGTAGCTGCGACCTGCCAGAGATGCTATCTCCCGCAGCTACAAATATGCTAAGCCGTTCTATTCTGACTATCACAGGTTGAAAAAACTTGAACATCGAGTATTAGCTAAACAAACATACGAGGAGGAAATGTATGATGAACGCAAGAAATGCAAGAAACGTAAAGAAAACACTGGTTGGTGTATGTATCCTGGCAATTACTGCCGGGCTATCCCTGCATGCCGAAGCGACAAACAGCAAAGCAGGCACAAAGGGCGGACAGTTTCTCAAGATAGCTGTGGGGGCAAAACCGGCAGCACTTGGTAGTGCCTTTACAGCGGTTGATGGGGATGTGAACTCTATCTGCTGGAATCCGGCAGGTCTTGGCAATATCAAGCAGCCGCAGGCAAGCTTTATGCACAGTGAATGGCTCAGTGGTGTCAGGTATGAGTTTGCAGGTTATGCCAAACCGCTGTCTGAGGGCAGGGTGATTGCCGGCAGTATTAATTATCTTGGAAGCGGAAACATAGAGGGCTGGAAAGACGCAGATAACCGCAGTGATTTCACGGCAGGTGATATGGCTCTAACCATGGGCTATGGACGTAAGATGAATGAAAAGATGCTGGTTGGTTGTAATGTCAGGCTCATTCATCAGAGGATCAAGGATAGCTCTGCCACAGGAATGGCTGTAGATATGGGCATACTATGCTCAACAAGGGTTAAGGGATTGATGATTGGTGCTGCCTTGCGAAACCTGGGAACAAAGATGAAGTTTGAGAGCAAGGCAGACAGCCTGCCACTGGAGATTAATGGCGGCATTGCTCTTAATCTGCCAAAGCTGCTTTGTGTCATGGATGTAACCATACCGACAGACAATGACCTAAGAATAAACGCCGGCATAGGCTATCAACTAACACCGCGATTGAACCTGCGGGCTGGCTATGGTTCTGATAATGACCTCAGAGATGGAGTGAGTGCTGGCATAGGGATTAATGCAGAGGTTCTCCAGTTTGATTATGCATATGTGCCATATGGGGATGTGGATAATACCCATCGAGTGTCTGTGGGAAAGAGTTTCTAATGTTTTTGCAAAACAACAGGTTGAATAAGCGTGTTGTTTAGGCTGCCTATCTCCTTGATTTTTAGACAGGATAACAGGATTGAACAGGATAATTTTTTAATCCTGATTATCCTGTTATCCTGTCTAATTTCTCCCCTACTACTTCAGCACCACTGCTCGTTTGGTCATCATCTTGCCACCTGCCTGCATTTGATAGAAATAAACACCTGAGGCTATTTCTTCACCATCTTCGTTTTTTCCGTTCCAGTATGCTGCTTGTGACTGGGCTGTGTAGTCACCGGCTTCTTTTTCGCCAATGTCCAGGGTCTTTACAAGCTGCTGTTTGGTGCATCACCAAAATCGCCGCAAGAAATCAGGTTAAAAGCAGCACCTGCTGTCTTGAGAGAGCTGATACCTGTCACAGTAATGGTAAGCGTTCCTGAAAGGTGTTGGGGAATGGCGAATGTGGTAAAGAATGCACCGTTCTCATTGGCATCTGTCGTCAGGCTGGTTGTCCCTGCCTGAATGGATATGGATTCATGCGACTGATATAGTAACCACCAGTCCAGAACGGTAAAATGCCAGCCAGCATTTTTGTAGCTGCGACTTGCCAGAGGCAGGTGAGAGTCTCACTGCCAAAGGTCTGCTGCCAGTGCTATCTCCTTGTGGTCGCTTTTTGGATAAGCGGGGACAAGCTCGCCAGAGGTGCTACCTCCCGCAGCTACAAATATGCTAAGCCGTTCTATTCTGACTATCACAGGTTGAAAAACCTTGAACATCGAGTTTTACAACTCCACAATAATAGGCAATATCATAGGTCTACGTTCAGTCATCTCAAACAGGTATTTACCCAAGGTATTTCTGATCCCTGACTTTATTGCTGGCCAGTTGCTTGTTCCCTCCTGAACCAATTCTTCAAAGAGTTTTTTTACCCTTGTTCTTGCTTCATTCATCAATTCATCTGCCTCGCGAACATAGATAAAGCCGCGTGAGATGATCTCTGGACCAGCTAAGAGCTTTGCATTCTGACGATCTATGGTAACCACGACTATCAGCATTCCATCCTGTGCCAGTTGCTGTCTGTCCCGCAGCACAACCGTGCCTATATCCCCAACACCCTTGCCGTCTATTAATATCTGACCTGCTTCAACCTTTTCACCAATCGCTGCCTTTTCATGGGTTATCTCAAGTTTTGTCCCATTTTCCATGATAAAGATGTTTTTAACCGGAACACCCATCTTTTGAGCAAGCTTTGCATGATGAACCAGGTGCCGATACTCACCGTGAACAGGGATAAAATATTTAGGCTTAACCATGGTAAACATCAGCTTAAGCTCTTCCTGACTGGCATGCCCTGAAACATGAACCTCAGAAACATTCTCATAAACAACCTCTGCCCCCAGCTTGAAGAGATTATTTATTGTGCGGGAGATAGAGACCTCATTGCCTGGTATCGCCCGAGCTGAGATAATCACGGTATCACCCTTTGAAATTTTGATGTGTCTATGGGTATGCATAGACATTCTGGTCAGGGCAGACATGGGTTCACCCTGGCTGCCGGTAGTAATAATAACCGTCCGTTTCAACGGCACATGCTTTAATTCATCAACAGTGATAAGTGTTTTGGGCGGAATGGTCAGATAACCAAGCTCATTGGCCATGGCCGTCACATTTTCCATTGATCTGCCAACAACACAAACCTTGCGGTTATAGATAGCACTGGCATCTATTGCCTGCTGGATACGGTAGACATTGGAGGCAAAGGTGGTAACAATTATCCTGCCTGCAGCACCCCTGAACACCTGTTTAAAGATCTCTCCAACCTCTTGCTCTGAAATAGTATATCCCTCTTTTTCCACATTGGTACTGTCAGAGAGCAGTGCCAGGGCACCGTCCTTGCATATCTCTGCAATCTTATGAAAATCTGTCCCTTCCCCATTAATTGGGGTCTGGTCAATCTTGAAGTCTCCAGTATGAATGATTACCCCAAATGGTGTATGTATCCCCAAACCTACACCATCAGGAATGGAATGACTTACTCGAAAGAATTCTACCTTAAACACACCAAGCTGAACACTTGTCCGCGGTTTGACACAATTCAACTCCACTGAAATCGCTGGCTCAAGCTCAGATAGCTTGTTCTGGATAAGCCCCAGGGTTAGCTTTGTGCCATAGATAGGAGCCTGCAGCTTTCGCAGAACATAGGGTAATGCCCCGATATGGTCCTCATGTCCATGGGTAATAATTATCCCCCGAATATTTTTTGCCTTTTTTTCCAGATACCTAAAATCAGGGATAATAAAATCCACACCCAACATCTCATCCTCAGGGAACATCATGCCAGCATCAATAACAATAATATCCTCACCATACTCTATAGCCATCATGTTCTTGCCTATTTCACCAAGACCACCCAAGGGAATAATATTGAGTTTTTCATTTTTTTCATTCTGTTTTTGTTTCTGTTTCTGTTTTTTTCTGGCTATAAACATTATTTCCCCGCTTGTTTCATAATCTGAACACAATCCTTTTGTTTTATTGGCCCAATAGCTACAAGATTAAAATATTTTTCATCAAGCAGCAAACATATCAACCGGTTAAGATCATCCAGGGTTACCTTATTGATCTTCTTCAATATCTCATCGACAACAAAATGCTTTCCAAAGAAGAATTCCTGCTCTGCCAGACGGCTCATCCGATAGCTACTATCCTCCATATGGAGAGCAATGACACTTTTCATTCGCTCCTTAGCCTTTTCAAGCTCAGAAACCTTGACACCATTCCTTTTTACTTCATCAAACTCTTTCAGGATCAGCTCAATACACTCCTTGTATTTTTCAGGGCTTGTTCCAACACTTACGGCAAATATCCCTGCCTCCTGATGAGAGGCACAATAGGAATGAACATCATATGCCATACCCCTTTCTTCCCTTATGGTCTGAAAGAGTCGGGAACTCATCCCGCCGCCCAGAATAACACTCAATAACCGTAACGCAAATCGGTCAGCATGAGTATATGAAAGACCTATTGTTCCCAGACAAAAGTGCACCTGCTCTAAGTCCTTTTCCTGAACCATAATATTGGCAGACACCTCTGGCTGTTCAATTTTTCTCATCATTAATCCCTCACTTTTAAGTTGTCCAAATGGAGAGAACAGGTCAACTATTCTTTGGTGAGAGACATTGCCGGTAGCAGAGACAATAATCCTGTCCGGCGTATAGTAATCATTGCAAAATGTAAAAAGCATATTCCGTGTTAATGAATTTACCACCTTTTGGCTGCCCCAGATAGGTCTGCCCAATGGATGTTTTCCCCACATACTTTGCACAAACAGATCATGAACCATCTCATCTGGTGAATCCTCATACATCTTAATCTCTTCGCCTACGACCTCTTTTTCCCGCTCTATCTCTTCAGCCGGAAAGGTTGATTCAAAGAATATCTCAGAGAGGATATTTATTGCCTGAGGCAATTTAGAGTCAATAACCTTTGCATAGTAACAGGTATACTCCCTGCCGGTCGAGGCGTCAACATGACCGCCCAATTCGTCTATCACCTCAGATAACTCCTTGACAGACCTCTTATTTGTCCCCTTAAATCGCATATGTTCAACAAAGTGCGAGATACCACAATTTTCTGATGTTTCATCCTTTGATCCCACACCAATCAATACTCCCAGACAAGCAGAATGAAGATACGGCATCTCTTCAGTGACGATCCTCACCCCATTGTCAAGGACTGTTTTTTGATACATAATTCCTCCTGTAAAATTTATAACAGACAATAAGAGCATATTATCATACACCACTACTAAAAGTATATCATATCCATGGTTAGAAGTCAAGAAAATTTTGGCATGATTATGGCTGAACACCCCCTGGATACCGTGCACCTTCCCTCTTTCACTAAATCTCACAATTTCTGTTGACATAGGCTAAGTTTTTTGGTAAAATATTGTTAAGTGAAGGCAATTGGTTATAGAAAAGTTATAGAAAACCTGTAGCTCTAAAAGGATAGAGCAGCGGTTTCCTAAACCATTGATCAGAGGTTCGAATCCTCTCAGACATATTTATTGCAAGGAGGATAAGATGAAAAAAGTAGTTTTTTTGGGAATTTTAAGTTTACTGTTAAGTAGTTGTGCTGCTGTTAGTCCGTATCGAGTGACTAATTCCTTTGTAGATAAAGAGGCAGTAACGCAATTACGAGCTCAGCAAATAGCGGTTTTGCCTTTTCAGAATTCAAGCAGTAATCACTCTGCCGGATTAAAGGTTACCGATGAATTCAATCTTCAATTAGGAAAACTCGGTAAGTTTGACTTAGTCGAACGAATAAAGATTGATGAACTTTATAAAGAACAGGATCTTGACCCAAATCGAATTGATAAAAATACTGCCGTCAAAATCGGCAAGATGTTAGGTGCTCATGGTGTAATCCTTGGCAGTGTCCTCGAATACAGCAAGGGTAAGATAGGGATAAGTATCAGGTTAGTCAATGTAGAGACCGGAAAACAAATCTGGCAGGCAAGAGATACCCTTTACGCAAGTGATAGACGGGTAAAGGTATTGGTTGATGGTTTTCAGCAAAAAATGCGATTAAAAAGTGATAAGGAATTCTTAGCCCAAATCCTGTGCCAATTATTAGTCCAAACCTTTGTAGAGGAATAGGAGGAATAACATGAGAATCTATTTGAAACCGTTAAGTCTCCTTCTTATTCTATCTTTGTTTAACCTGACAGGTTGTGTAGGAACAACACCATATCGTATGAATAATTTTTTTATCACTGACTCAATAAATAAATTAGAACAGACAAAAATAGCAGTTTTGCCCTTTGAGAATTTGACTGCTAATAAGCAAGCCGGTCTCTCAGTTACAGATGAGTTCAATCTCCAATTAGGCAAACTCGGTAAGTTTGACTTAGTCGAACGAATAAGGATAGATGAACTTTTTAAGGAGCAGGATCTTCCCAAAGATAGAATTGATGAGGCAACCGCAGTTAAAATCGGCAAGATGCTTGGTGCTCAGGCAGTTGTTTTAGGGGTAATTACTAAATATAAATCTCGTGAGCAAGAGGAACAGATAGCCCAATCACAACAATCTACAACGATTCCTGTGATCATAGAAAATAAAAGTTGCTCAAAGAAAGAGGATAAAGAGGAAGGTGACTGGTTAAGTGCACTTCTCGTTACTGGAATGATAATTACAATTGTTGGAGGTATTGTCTATATTTCATTCCTACAACCATCAGCTGAGGTAGGAATCAGTGTGAGAATGATTGATGTCGAGACAGGTCAACAACTATGGCAGGCAAGGGATACATTTAAAGGCAATCGTCCATCTATAAAATCATTGGTTACAACAAAGGAAGAACGTAAAAGATTACGAAAAGATATTGATTTCTTGAGCCGACTGCTATGCCAGGAATTGGCTGAGACACTTAAATAATGGAAGAGGGAAGGCACACGATGAGCTGATAATATGTCGAAAAACTTTGCCTAACCCCTAATCCCTAATCCCTAACCCCTTCCCAGCAAGGCACACAAGGAGCTGATAATATGTCGAAAAAGGTAAAGCAAAAACCAAAGGCAGCACAAAAAATCCAAGGACAAGAAAAAGGAAAAGAAAAATCCTGGCTGCCGATAGAGACAGGGATTGAGGCTGTCAGGGTAAAGGGAATGGAATACCTGTGGGGAATATTGATATTCCTTGGTGTGCTTGGATGTTATCTTCATCTGCTCCCTCCAACCGTAACCTTTAGCGATAGCGGTGATTTTATTACCTGTGCCTATACACTGGGCATTGCCCATCCTACCGGGTATCCTACATGGACAATGCTGGGACACATACTTACCTGGATTCCATTGTCAAATATCGGGATGCGGGTTACATTGCTTTCATGTATCGCTGGTGCCTTAGCCGTGATGCTGGTTTATTTTTGCCTGCTTAAACTAACCAGAAAATTGGTGATCTCTATCGTTGGAGCAGGTGTTTTTGCCTTTTCCTACACCCATTTTCGTGTATCACAGATAGCTGATGTTTATTCACTCTATGTCTTTTTTGCTGCTCTGGTTGTCTTGATACTGCTCATCTGGCGTGAAACAAAAAAATCGTTTCATCTATATCTTGGAGCATTTGTTTATGGGCTTGGCTTTACCAATCACCTTTTAATCATTACCCTTTTCCCGGCAATAATCTATCTAATCTGGACAGTAGACAGAAGTAGAGACGCAAAATTTTGTGTCTCTGCCTTTTCTGCCCGTAGCATGGGTATGTTGACCCTGTGCTTCTTTCTGGGCTTACTCCCCTATAGCTATCTGCTTATTAGAGGGTTTCAGCAGCCATTGATTGACTGGGGGGAGCCAACCACTATCACCAGCTTTTTGCGGCTTATTACCGGCGGAATTTACAAAGAGAGCATGTTTAAGGAGGCTTCTTCCCCTTCTCAATTATGGGAAACATATGGGTATCATCTTTACCTTCTGGGAAAGCAATTTACGTTCTGGCTTTCACCATTTATCATCCTGGGATTATGGAAGCTCTACCGCACAAGCCTCAGCCTGCTGATATTTTTGTGCCTTATCTTTTTGTGTAACACACTCTATGCACTTGGATTACAAAAGGTTATCCAGGGATTAATAGACCATGAATCATATCATTTACCATCAATTATGGTTATGTCCATACTGCTGGGATATGGGATACTATTTGTGTGTGAGCTGATTAAACCCAAAAAGATTGCCTATTTCCTTGCATCTCTCTTGCCAATCATTCCCTTAACCTCGTATTATCATCAAGCAGATGTGAGCAAATATTTCTTTGCTCATGACTATGGCATGAATCTGTTGAGGCATCTCCCAAAAAAGGCAATGATGTTTAATCAAGTAGACTATAACGTGTTTCCATTGTGGTATCTCCAGTATGTGGAGAATGTTCGTCTGGATGTTCCGGTATTTAGTGTCTTATTCCTGACCAGGCCATGGTATGTGGAAAGGATTCTTAAACTCTATCCTGAGGTCGCTTTGGGCTGCAAGCCAACCGATCCATACAGCCAGATATTTTCCAGTATCATTAACAACAATGCCAATGATTATCAGATCTACTTTACCCATGATTTTGCTACTCAAAAGGATGCAAATGCTCCTATGCCCAATGAGGCAGTCAAGGATGGTATCCTTTACTGTCTGCGAGGCAAGGGGACAGGGGAAGAATTAGCCTATAACTATCGTGGGGTATTTGACCCATGTATTTATAAAGAGGTGTGGGCGGATGAGGTCATAGGTGTTTATGGATATTATTATGCCTGGCTGGGACAGGAGGCTCTTCAAGGCAACAATTTTCCCAAAGCAATTAATTACCTAAAAAAGGCAATGGAGTTTGACAAGGATAATGTCTCTTATTACCCTAACCTTGCCCTTGCCTATAATTCTCAAAAGAAACATACAGAGGCAATATCTATCCTGAAACAAGGGGTAAAGATACATGCAGATAAGGTTGAAATATGGTATCATCTGGCAATGACATATTACTACATGCAGAAATATGATGAAGCCATATCTAACCTGCAGCACGCACTGAGTATTAATCCAAACGATGCCTCAAGTTATGACCTGCTTGGTGTTTGTTATCATTTTAAGGGGCAAAAGCAGCAGGCCATTGAGGCAATCCAGACAAGCCTGAGACTCAATCCCTCCTCGCAGGAGGCAATGATGCATTTAGGGATGATTCAGGGGCAGCAGTAATCAGAAATAGAACGAAATAGAACACGGATAACACGGATTAGACAGATTTTCACAGATTGATTTTTAGTAATAGTTCACCGCAGAGACGCAGAGGCACAGAGAAATTAACAAAAATTAGAATCCAGAACACAGAAAGGCAAAAAGAAAGAATCTGTAGTCTCTCATCTGTGCTCTGTCCTCTAATTTTTTCTCAGCGTCTTTGCGTCTCTGCGGTTAGCTGAACGGTTACGATTTTTATATCTCTACGCGGGTAATTACACCATGCAGTTTATTTGAAGGAAGTTTGTAGAACTGACCAAAGGATGGGGTTAAATCCTTAATCATGGCAAATATCTTCCAGATAACGTTTCCAGTGGCAATATCGTCAAGGCCATAGAAGATTGCCTTAGGATTTATTTCGGCCTGCTGTAATATCTCACCTACATCGATAATCTGCATGTATCCCAGTTGTATCTCAAATACACTTATACCTTCTGCAAGGTCCTCTTTGAAAAAACCTATGGCTTCAAAAGGGTCATCCAGCGTGGTTATGGAGACAAACACATTATCCTCATAGATGATATTGTTGGTAAACATGGTATTAGCAATATACGGCGGGATAACCTTTGTCCCTCTGGTGAAGAAAATGGCTGTGCCTTTAATCTTATTCATTGTTTTATATGCCTCATTATATTTTTCAAGAAAAACATCAACATCCAGCATCTTAATTGTGTTATAAAGAGTTTTCTGTCCCAGGGTATAAATCATAATTATGCCAAATGGAATTAATGCCAGGATAATTGACCAATAACCGCCATGAGGTATTTTATATATATTTGATGCCATAAATATTGCAGCTACAACAGTCACGAAGAAAGAGATGATGGCTGATGGGATTTTGCCTTTTAACCAGAATATCCAGACCATCATAATCCCGGTTAGGACCATTGTTCCTGTAACCGCAAGTCCATAAGCCGCACTGAGACGGTGTGATTCCTTAAACTCATACATAATAAATAAAACAGCCCCTAATAAAAACCAATTCACCACTCCAACATATACCTGTGATTTTAACTTAGCAGATGTATAATCAACCTTAAGCAGAGGCATGATATGGGTTGTTATCCCTTGATATACAATGGAAAACATTCCGCTAATCAAAGCCTGTGAGGCGATAACTGTTGCTATTACACTGAGAATAAGGAATGGAACATAGAGAGATTGTGCCTGATGAAATACCATGGCAAAAAGAATGTTCTGTGCCTCTGGATGCTGAATAACATAAGCACCCTGTCCAAGATAAGTTAGCAAGAGGGCAGCAAACACAAAATACCAGGCATTAACAATGGGTTTTCGTCCTAAATGTCCCATGTCAGCGTATAATGCCTCACCACCTGTGGCACAGAGGATAACCCCTGAAAGCACAAAAAAACCGCTAACACCATTTTCTATAAGAAACTTAAAGGCATAGTATGGATGAACAGCCATTAGCACTGATGGGTAGTGTGCTATTGCAATAATCCCTGAAATGGCTAATGCTAAAAACCAGATGAGCATCAAGGGTCCAAAAACCCTGGCAACCTTTTCCGTTCCCTTACGCTGAAAGGCAAACAATACTATGGCAATTAGAGCAGCAATAAGGATAAGTGTTGTCTGCTTCGTGCTTTCCAATCCTGGAATCAGAAGCAAGCCTTCGACAGCACTCAATATACTTATGGCTGGGGTAATTATCCCATCACCGACAAAAAGGGAGATGCCGATAAAGGAAAGCAGGGTAATAAATGCTGCCTGTCTGCTTGACTTCAAAAGGGGAACCAGGATTTCACGAAGCACAATTATCCCGCCCTCACCCTTTTTGCCAAGGCTTGTGGCCAGCCAGGCATATTTAACAGTAACAAGCATAATCAAAGTCCAGACAATAAGAGAAAGGACGCCCATCACATTTTCTTGGGTTGGCTTTGTGAGGAGAAATATAACTGTAAGCGTATATATCGGACTTGTTCCAATGTCTCCAAAGACAAGACCAAGTGATTTTATGATGCCCTTTAGAGGCGATTCTTTTTCTTTTTCAAGCATTGAAAAAAACCTCTTCCACCTTAAAAATGAATTTCCTTTAAACTGAAGAAAGGGTATCCGGTAATAGCCTGTTCATCATTAATTATATTCCATCTCTTGATAATTGTCAAACAATTTTTGCAGGAAATTTAATGAACAAAGCCTATTAGATGGCTAAAAATGTTTAACACATTAAAAACAAAGGAAGTTACAGTAGTTGCGATGGAATTCTCAATTTCTCCCTTCCTTTGTTTTTATTTGTTGACAATCCATTTATGGTATGATAAAATATCAGGTATTAGTGAAAGGTGTATCTTGTGTTACAAGTCTTTAATGTGGAGAGTTTCTTTATATGACCATTAATGCTTGCATTAATAATAAAATACGATGTGCGGTCATTATTGCCTATTTGTTGTTGTCATGCTTGAATCTTCATGCAGTATCATCACAAATACAAGGAGTGGGCCACTCTGGCGGAGTGAGCCACTCTGACGAAGTGAGCCCTTCTGGCAATGGTATCGTCTCGATTAAGTCCTTACCGCAATCATCATTTGCCAGAGGAGTGGCTATCTCATGGCCATGCCTTCAACAAGATGCCCAGCATACTGGCAGGAGCACCCTTTCTGGACCTGATACCATGCCAATAATAAAGTGGCGTAAGCATGTTCATGGATATATAAGCGGACAGCCGATTGTTGATGAATCCGGTCGAGTTTATTTTTGCAGTTCAGTAGGTATGTTCTTTGTTGTTAAACCAGATGGCAGCGAGTCTTCAATAAACCTTGGCAGCAGTGTGGATTCTACCTGTGCCCTGGGGCAATCTGGAACAATCTATGTCTTGTGTAAAGATGGCAGCCTTTGTGCGATTGACAAAGAAACACTGCGTATTAAATGGAAATATGCTGCCAATGTCCCCTGTTCATGGGCATCTCCTGCTGTTGTGGGTGATATAGATGAAGTAATATACTTTGGCACAAATGACGGTAATCTATATGCCATAGACAGGGATGGCAGGCTGCTCTGGAAGGTTCTGCTTGGCGCATCTATTCAGTCAACACCAGCTATTGATAAATCAGGAATAATCTATATCTCATCAAACCTTGGCAGTTTACATGCTGTCTTTCCTGATGGCAAGATAAAATGGGAAAAAGGGATTCGTGTCTCACCGTTCTCTTCCCCATGTATCTCTCCGGATAATGAATATATATACGTTACTACCCTTGATAATACCCTTGCTGCCATTGACAAGGATGGCAGTATAAATATCACAGAGATAAATTCCTCTATCTATTCCTTGCCTGCCTTTGGCCATAATCAGGAGATATACATAGGAACACAGGATGGGCTTTGTATCATTACCCCAAAAGGGATACAGCAGGTTCCTACAGGGGACATCTTTCGCTCTCATCCGATAGTGGATGCAAAGGGTGTGGTCTATATTGCCTCCCGTTCTGGAAACATCTATGCTGTCCTTCCTGATGGTATGATAAAATGGAAATATCAGATTGGAATGACACCCGGACCCATATCTCTTGGTCCGGGCGATACGCTCTATATTGGGGACAGAAATGGTGATGTTTATGGGCTTGTTAGTATTCAGAAGGCGTTATCGCAAAAGACGCAAAAAGAGATTAAGCTGCCTGATAGCCCCAAAGATTTGCAAATCTCTCTGAAAGGACTCGAGAATACCCTCTTCTGGAAGGATACAGGAAACAGAGAGGATGGTTTTATTATCGAACGAAAAACCCCGGACAGTGATTATGCAGAGATAGTCAGGGTAAATAAAAATATCACCAGCTTTAAGGATACCAATTTGTCTCCGGCTATGGATTATTCCTACAGGGTCTGTGCCTATAATAGCGGTGGTATCTCTAAGTATAGCAATGAGTCGATCATTACCACCCCTCAGATGCCGCCATCTGCACCGTTGAACCTTCGGGTCACTGTCCAGGGAGGGACAGGGACAAGCCTTTTGTGGCAGGATACATCGTCTAATGAATCAGGATTTCTCCTGGAACGGCTAAAGGGGACAGATGACGAGGGCACATACACAGAACTGTGCCGTCTTACCTCAAATACAGTTGAATATCAGGACAACAATCTTTTGCCTGATACAGATTATTCCTATCGGATCCTGGCATACAATGATGCTGGACTTTCAGGATATTCAAATGAGTGCATGGTTCGGACACCACAGATTCCGCCATCTGCCCCAGATATGCTTGTCTTAATGAAATTTAATAAACATGAGGTTACCCTGTCCTGGCGTGATAAATCTCAGGATGAGCAGGGCTTTATCCTTGAAAGAATGACAGACAAAGGGACATGGACAATTCTTTCGACCTTTTCTGTCCTAGAGCCAAACTCTTTGCAGTTTATAGACAAACAGATTAAGCTGAACAACAGATATTCCTATCGAATATGTGCCTATAACCCTGTTGGCAGGTCAGGATATAGCAATATTCTGGAGATTCACACTATCCCAAATCTACCTGCCATACCTACTGATCTTAAGGCAGCCTTTGTCTCTGCCAGTGGCGTCCTGCTTACATGGATGGATAACTCTGCTAATGAGAATGGGTTCAAGATAGTTAAGGCAGTCAAGGGTCAAAAGGATTATAAGCTTGTTTGCACCCTTGCTCCGAATACAACTACCTATGAAGATGCAAGGATAATCCCTGGAACAACATATCTTTACCGTATCGTTTCCTTTAATGACTTTGGACGAACAGAATATAGTAAACCGATAAGTATCACTATTCCAGCAGCCCCTCCGTCAAAACCAGAGAACATAGAGGCTTTACTTGTTGAATCAACACGAGTAAAGATTACATGGAAGGATACATCTGTGGTTAAGAGAGGAAGCATCTCTGTCAGAGGAGCTTCCTCATTCAAAATACAGAGAAAAGATCCTGGCAAAGAAGGATTTGAAACCATTGCTGCGGTTGGGCCTGGCAGCATTTATTATACAGATACAAATCTTTTGCCTGATACAAACTATTCATATCAGGTAATTTCCTGTAATAAAGATGGAGAAGGGGTATCTGATGCAGTTAATATTAAAACCTCAAGGGGATTGCCACAACCGCCATCAGGATTGAAGATTATGGATGTTTCTCAAACAGACATTAGTCTCTCCTGGGCTGGAAATTGTAGTGAGACAGGTTTTAGGGTAGAAAGAAGGAAAGGGAATACCCCTTATGAAGAAATTGCTATCATGGGTGCAGATATAACAAGCTATAGAGATACAGATGTCATCTCAAATACCACCTATTCCTATCGGGTTTGTGCCTATAACCTGAGCGGAGACTCCAAATACTCTTCAGAAGCACAGGCAACAACAAAGGATACGCAACCATTTTTCCCTTCAGAACTTAAGGCAATTGTAGGAGAGGATGGCATTGAACTTTCATGGCAGGATAATTCGTCAAATGAAAGAGGATTCAGGATCGAACGCAAACATGATACTACTCAATTTGAAGAGATAGCCATGCTTGAGGCAAACAAAAGATATTATGAGGATAAAAACATCAGCCCCAAAACAACCTATATCTATCGTATCTATGCCTATAATGACATTGGTAATTCCCGTTATAGCTACGAGGTCAAGGTAATTACACCAGCTCCACCAAATCCGCCATGTCTACCGGCTGAATTGAAAGGGATGGCGACAAGTCCGTCTCAGATAAACCTTTCATGGCTGGATAATTCCAGTGATGAGGAAGGGTTTGTTATCGAAAGAAAAATTCGTAAAAAATTCTATGAGATGGGAAGGGTATCGAAAAACAATACCATATTTACAGAGATAAACCTTATGCCAAAAACAGATTATACCTATCGGATAAGCAGTTACAACAGATTTGGTGCATCTGATTATTCCAATGAGATAACCATTACTACCCTTGAGCCGCCCCTGCAGTCTCCAGATCAGCTTGTAGCAGCTGCAATTCATGATGGTTGCGTTCAGATTACATGGCAGGATAACTCTGATGGGGAAACAGGATTTATCATAGAGAAAGCATCACGGACAGGAGACTTTCAGGAGACAGCCATCATTGCTCCAGAGGGAATATCATATATGGATATCAAGCTCCTTCCTGACAGCATCTATCATTATCGGATACGAGCTGTTAAAGGGAACGAGTATTCAGGCTATTCAAATACAGCTATGGTTAGAACTCGCAATGCCCTTCCAAAACCGCCAGATAATCTGGTTCTGGTTACTACATCCAGAAATGGAATTACCATTGCATGGAAGGATAACTCTCTAAATGAGACAGGCTTCCGTATTGAACGGGCAGATGGGACAAGTACTGAATATAAGACAATAGCAACCATTGGACAGGATATAAGAAGCCTTGAGGATAAAGATGTTCTGGGTGGAGCAAGTTATCAATACCGTGTGGCTGCTTGCAATGAGATGGGTGAGTCTCAGATGTCAAATGTCCTGATTGCTGTTGCCCTTGCACCGGGTGAGATTAGCTTGCTGCAAAAATCTATTCAGCACTCGCCTGGTCAGGAGGAATTTGCACCAAGATTGAAATGGAGCTTTCAAACCGGGCAGGGCATAAGAAACTCATCTGCTGTTCTTACACAGGATGGAAAGATGTTTTTTGGCTCTACAGATGGTAAGGTTTATTGCCTTAAGGCAGGGACAGGGGAACAATTATGGGCTTATGAAACCCTGAAATCCATTGTCTCTTCACCGGTATTGGATAATGATACAATATACGTGGGATCCCGAGATGGATATTTATACAGCCTGTCTACAGACGGCAGATTGAGATGGAAATACTATGCTGGTGATTCTATTGAATCCTCTCCAACCATCCATAATGGGGTAGTATATGTTATCTCTGTCTCAGGAGACTTTTATGCTATTCTAACAAATGGTGATGTCCGCTGGAGAATCCGGTTAAAGGGCATGGGATTTTCTTCACCTGTAATTGGGTTTGATGGCGGGATATTCGTTGGTGTCAATGGGGATCAAGACACCAGTGCCCTTTATGCCCTTTCTGAAGAGGGAAAGATTATGTGGAAATACCCTATTGTTTATGGCATTCGAGCAGCAGCCGGGGTAGGTTATGATGGCTCTATCTATGTAGGAGTTAAGGATAAAAACGGTGATAACCTCTATTCCTTTTCAGAGAGTGGTGATCTGAAATGGAAGTATGCCACATCAGGCTGGATAAATCAATCCATTATGGTTGGACCTGATGGCAACATATTCGTTGTCTCAAACGAGCCAACTGGAACAAGCAAAATCTATCGGATAAATGCTGTTGGGCAGCGTGATTGGTCACGTCAGATTGGCTGGATATATTCTGCGGCTGCCATTGATTCTTCGGGTATAGTATATATCAGCGGGGAAAAAACCATATATGCCCTGGATAATGATGGTGAGATTGTATGGGCATATACAGCAGATAGCCGTATTGCCTCCTCACCAGCTATAAGCAAGGATGGTATCGTGTATTTCGGCTGCATGGATGGAAAGATATATGCCTTAGAAAGAGGCAGCTCTCCTCCTGATGCACCTTCAGCCTTAAGTATAAAGGCTTGTTCATCTTCGTCAATAGAACTTTCATGGGTTGATAATGCTAATGATGAAACAGGGTTTGTTATTGAGAGAAGGATTGGTGAGGATGAATTCAATGTGGTAACCACTGTCCCGGTAAATACAACTAAGTGGACAAATACCGGGCTTATGGCTGCTACCAGATATGAATACCGCATGTCAGCCTATAATGCCAGGTTTGAGTCAGATTATTCTGACTGCTGTGCCTGTAAAACATTTCTTCAATCCTTAGAGGGGATAAAGAATGTGCAAATCATGGATACAGGTAAAGGCAATAGCCTTCAGATTAGCTGGAAAAATCCGAGCAATGACAACTTTTCCCATGTACGGATGTATCGTTCTATTATTCAGAGAGAAACCGGTAGCTTGATTAAAAATAACATCACTACTGATTATATTATAGATGAAAACCTTGTAGCTAATCTAATGTATTATTATACGCTCAGTGTTGTAGACAAGCATGGGATTGAGGTGTTATCGCAAGAACAATATTCTGGAGCAGTAAGCAAGTAATACAAGCTTCAGGCTTGTGAACAGTAATGCGAGCTTCCAGCTTGCATATATCGTTGAAATAATAATAAAGGGAGCAATTTTCATGGAACTATTACCAAACATTCTATTTGTAGATGACGACACAGATATTCTTGAGCTTTATCATATCACCTTGCAGAATGAGACAATAAATATTTATACCGCACCCAATGGGTTTGATGCCTGCAAAACAGCAGAAAGGTGTAAGATAGATGTTGCCTTTATAGATTTAATGATGCCTGGCTTGAATGGGATAGAGACATTCCAGCGGCTAAAGGACATAAACCCTGATATAGATGTGGTTATGCTTACAGCTTATGGCTCTGTTGAGTCTGCGGTTGATGCAATGAAAAAAGGGGCATATGATTATCTCCATAAACCTCTTGAAATAGATAAGCTCAAGACAACAATAAAGAATATAATTCAGAAGAGACAGCTTTCCTTTAATCTGGATAAAAAGATAGCTGAACTTTCGGCTATACATGAAGCCACAAGGATATTAAGCTCAACCACAGATTTTGATGACCTTGCTTCAGTGATTATGAGCACAATTGTCAGGGTTATGCATGCTGATGAGGGCATGTTGATGCTTTTAGATAAGACAGATGATGAGCTTTATATCAAGATAGGCAAAGGGATTAGTGAAGAGATTATCAGAGAGCAGAGGATAAAAAGGGGTGAGGATGTAGCTGGCTGGGTGTTGGAGCAGAATGAGCCATTACTCATGGCTGGCAATAATATAGCTGCTGACCCAAGGTTTATTAAGGTAACAAAGCGACAGGAGATACTGTCATCTATATACGTCCCTTTTCAGATTAGAGATGATGCTGCTGGTGTTTTAGTCATAAATAGAACAAAATCGAGAATAATCTTTAATATGGATGACTTGATGCTTACCTCTATATTTGCGACAGAGATTGGGAGTGCTATCGAACGATCCAGTACCTATGCTACCTTAGAGGAAAAGATGGCTGAATTGATAGATTTGAATGCCAAGCTCAAGGATTTATTCTTAAATACGGTTAAAGCATTATCATCAGCCATTGATGCCAAGGATCCATATACCATGGGGCATTCATCTCAAGTGCAGAGGCATGTGATAGCTATTGCCAATGAAATGGATTTCCCTCAAGATGAGAAAAACCTCATGGGAATAATCGGACTTCTTCATGATATTGGCAAGATAGGGATAAAAGACGGGGTTCTTACAAAACCAGGTGTTTTAGAGCAGGATGAATGGGAACAGATAAAAAAGCACCCATCCATTGGCTCAGAGATAATCAAGCATATAGATATGTTTGAGGATGTATCTGAGATAATCCTGTGTCATCATGAGCGATACGATGGCAAGGGTTATCCATGTGGCTTAAAGGGTGAGCAAATCCCACTCAAGTCAAGGATATTGAGCGTGGCTGATGCCTTTGATGCTATGGTATCCAAACGCCCCTACCGCGACTCAATGCCAAGAGAAAAGGCAATCATGGAGATTAAAGCTGGTTCAGGCACCCAGTTTGATCCCCATGTAGTGGTTTTCTTTTTGCAAGTTCTGAAAAAAGAAGATATGGCAATAAGGGCAATAGAGGATTTGGTGGCATGATACACCTCAAACGGCCACAAATTGTGATTTTTCGCTGGCTCTGAACATCGATAGCTGCGTTGCTCAGGTTCGAAATAGCATAGGCTATTACTCACCTTCGCACCTTGCTATCGATGCCCATTGCTCACCGAAAAAATTTACAATCTATGACCGTTTGAGGTATAATTGACTCATTCATCATCTGACTACTATTTTTCTCTTGACAAAATCAATATGATATGGTATTATATTTCTTATTAGCGGGAGTAACTCAGTGGTAGAGTGCAACCTTGCCAAGGTTGACGTCGAGGGTTCGAATCCCTTCTCCCGCTCCAACTTTTAATTTATCCAACCAAATGATAACTAAAAAATCTTACAATTTGTGCTATCAATACAAGGCAGGGAAAAATGAAAATCAGAAAGGTTGATATTCGAGAAGTCCCTCTTATTCAGGCAATTATTAATCAATATGCCAAAAGGGGAAAACTATTGCCAAGGGCATTAGGGGATATTTATGAGAGCATACGGGATTATTTTGTGGCTGAAGTAGATGGAAAGATAGTTGGGTGCTGTGCCCTTCATGTTGTTTGGGAAAACATTGCTGAGGTTAAGTCTCTGGCTGTATTAAAGGAGTTTTCTGGCCAGGGGATAGGCTCGGAATTGTTAAGTTCTGCCCTCAAAGAAGCCAAATCATTGGGAATAACAAAGGTTTTCACATTGACCTATGAACAGAATTTCTTCTCCAAAAAAGGATTTAACCCCATCCCCTCATCCTCCCTGCCACATAAAATCTGGGGTGAGTGTATCCGCTGCCCATTGTTTCCAAATTGTAAAGAGGTTGCTATGGAGTATGTTTTTGAGGAGGCGGCAGAATAACTGGTAGTGTCCAATTTACCATAGAGACACAGAGATCGCAGAGAAGTGTATCCAAGCAATATGAAAAACTATGAATAACCACGAAAGAAACACGAATTAAATCCACATTATTAGTGAAAATTCGTGGCTAATCTCTGTGTACTCTGCGTCTCTGCGGTAAGAAAATCTCAAAATTAATAAAGTAAGCTAATATAGGACACTACCAAAAATCTGCGAGAATCTGCATGCAAAACAAAGTAAAAATTTCAGCATTTTTCGTATATTTGCAGTAAAGCACCTTAATTGCACAGGTCGAAATATTTCCATAATGAGCAAAAGTGAAGGTAACACATCCAAAATGCTCCAAAAGCAAATTTTATCAGTATACCTTATAGAGGTTTGAGTTGTGTGCGGGGAAATCCGCTTGCATAGTTTTTAGAGGGCAAGGGAGGCGTGATCCTTCTAATCTAATCGGTGGAGGAAGAGAATGTTTACTCGCAAAATAGTAGCTGTTAATTTTGAATATGTTCCGTCTGTACAAGTTGGTGGTTTAGCAAATATAGTTGGTACACTACCTGCGTATAAAAAAATATCAAATCTCTTGTTGTTGCTGATGTTGCTCTTTACTTTATCAACCAGTTGTGTAATAGCACCTGCGGCTGCATCTGTATCTAAGCAGCAAAAGTCTCTTTTATTCTGGGATAAGTCCGCTGGTACTCCTGCTATGCGGTTTGAAGCGGCAAAAAGTTCAATACCAGAATTGATTGCATTTGTCAGGCAGATGCCAAAGGGTGCTGACCTGCACAACCATGTGAGCGGTGCAACATACAGTGATTATATTCTTGATTCAGCAGAAAAAAATGGACTCTCATATGATCTGGGAACTAATCTCTTTTTTAATCCTAATGATCCTACCTATAAACCGGTTAATCCTGTATCCATAGCGGATCTAAAAAAGAATTCGGTCTACCTTGCCCAGTTTCTAAATATTTATAGTATGAGGGGATGGTTTCCCAATACAGCAAATGGCCATGACCATTTTTTTGATACTTTCAATTTTATGTGGTCTGGTCTACGTACCAATGATGATATGATCCTGGAAGTAGCCAGGCGGAACATCTATGAAAATGTCCAGTACCTTGAATTGATGGTTGGTTCAATACCGAATGAGGTATTTGCTCTCTTTAACCAGACAGCCCTGGATTTTGATATTAATAATCTCGACAAAGCATATGACCAGGCTGTTGCTGCTCTTAAAATCGCTTTCTTTGATGTGGATGCCTCAATCCGTGATTTTATGGACGCACGGGAAAAGAACCTGAAAGACAATGGAATATTGATCGGTCTGGGTCAAGATATCCAGATTCGCTATCTCCAGCAGCTTAAACGTTCTACAGATGATATGCGAAACTTCTTTCTTTCCGCGTTTTGTTCTGTATATGCGACTAAAGTCGATAGCCGGTTAGTTGGTGTAAACCTGGTTCAGGCCGAGGATACCCCCCTTTCCAGGACTTATTTTAATGATGAGATGACAATCCTCAATTATATATGGAACAAAATGGACAAGCCGCTTTTTAGCCTGCACGCCGGTGAACTGGTTTTAAGAGAATCCCCTATTGAATCCATGCAGTCCCGGATTAGTGATACCATTAAGAAGGGTCATGCATTAAGAATTGGTCATGGCGTCTCAGTGGCCTGGGAACAGGATGTAGCCGGGCTTCTTTCCTATATGCGAGATAACCATATTCTTGTTGAAATCTGCCTTTCCAGCAACGAAGCTATCCTCGGCGTCAAAGACAATGAACATCCCTTTAGCCTCTATCGTAAAGCTGGTGTTCCAACTGCTATTTGTTCCGATGATGAAGGGGTTAGCCGCGGTAATTTAACTCTCGAATATGTCAAGGCTATTGATCGATATAAGTTAAGTTATGCGGAAGTCAAGGATTTATCCCGCAACAGCATTGAATACAGCTTCCTGCCCGGTCAAAGCCTTTATGTTAATCATGATTACACTAAAATCCGTGATGAATTCAAGGGAATGGAGAAAATCGATTGGCATCCGACCGAAGCTGCGCAACAGCTTTTGAATGAAAATCTTAAACTGGAACGCGAATATAAATTGGAGCGACAGTATGTGATTTTTGAGAATAATCTGATAAAAGGGAAGTAGTAGAAAGAAATAGGAAGTCGCATCTTACAGAAGCTGGCACTGTGACTATTCAATTTCTGAAATATATCACAGGAAAACCGATGAAAACCGATTTATCTCAATCTAAAATAGCATTAAAGCCATATCTGGAAATCATTAAAAATCATTGTGAACAATTGACGAATGAGGAACTTGCGGATGTTATCCTTCGTCTTGCCCAGGAGGTTCCTGTTGAAAAACGAGTGAGCTTCCTGAATAAGATTGAATCTTGTCTGCCTGGTTCGCCATCAATTAAGAAAACTGACCCCAATCTTCAAGAAGAAATTCTCATCAATATCACCGCTCTAAGGGAAGAGATTGAAGAGAGAATAGCCTCTATTGATGATGGAAGTTATTGGGATGACAATTGTGATGATGAGGATTATAACGATAACGAGGACCCGGAATATATAACCGATGATAATATCAGTGAATTAGACCAGTTCTTCCTGGAGGCAGAGAGCTTCTTTCTGGAAGATCAACTACAGACAGCCCGGAAAATTTATCAACATCTTTTTCATGTCCTTAATGATCTTGATGGCATAGAGGACTCTTTTTTGGGTAGGAGTTCTATAGATATCAGGGAAGCGAGGGCAAGGTATTGCCGCTCGATTTATGAGACCTCAGATGGGAAGCAACAAATAGATGAACTCCTTAAGGCAATGAATATCCATGCTCCGATGAGTCGCTATGGCTTGAATCTATCCGAAGAAAGTTATCCCCTGATGCAGGATGTTATTGATGCGAAAAGGGATGATCTGAAATCCTGGGACTCTTTTTTACCAGCCTGGAAGGAAGCGTTAACAGGTTGCCAGACTGATAGAGCCGAAGTTTTATTGATGGAGGCAGTCAACTGGCTTGAAGGAATTGAAGGTGTTGCTCGTCTGGCAAGAAACTGGAAGGCAGCACAGCCTCGGGGCTATCTGTTCTGGATTCAGTTTCTTGCAGAAAAAGGTGATTGGACAGGTGTTCTGGCAATAGCTCAGGAGGCATTGGATTCCTTACCCAAAGATGGCTTTCGGGTCCAGGTCTCACAATATCTAATTCAAGCTGCTCAGGAGCTTGGGGAAGAAAAACTCATTTTGCAGGGAAAACGCGAGAGGTTTTTCTCTTCTGAGGAGGAACAGGATTTGCTCGGTTTGCTCGATGAGGCTATAAGACAAAATCTGCGTACCAAGGAGCTTGAAAATGCACTGGAATTCTTACAGGAACACAAACGTCCAGGGGATACTGGAAATGAATTATATGTTAAGGCATTGTTAATGTCCGGGAAGTTGAACGAGGCGTTTTGTGAGGGGAAAAAGGAAGAGGCTGTTGGCTGGTCCAATGGGAAAGCAGGAATCGTTTTTGGCAGCACCTTGTTTGTGCTCACAGATTACTCTAAGCAGGCAGTGACGATTACAAAACTACTGCAACAATATGCTGAAAGCAAGTCACGGTATTATCCCTCTGCCCAGAATCAGGAAATCAGCACAACCGTTTATAAGGAGATCCTGAAAGGACTGGAGCAGTTTAGCCCTACAGAATCAGAAAAGAATGAGTTCCTTGACTGGGCAGCCAAAATCGGTTGTAACCGCATCAACCACATCGTCTCTAACAAACATAGAGCGGCTTATTCAAGGGCAGCCGAAGTCCTTGGGGCATTAGCTGAATGTTATCTCTTGCTGGGCGATAGGAATAAAGCGGATAACATATTACGAGATTTTTATGAGATTAAGTTTAAGCGTTACAGCGCCTTTCGCGATGAGGTAAAACAAGTTATGAAGTCCTCCGAATTGCTCAAAGGTCTTCACTTTATATAGTCAAAAGGGCACGGACAGCGTTTTAATAAGAAAGTATTGACGCAATATCTCTCCCAGATTTAGAACGTTTCGCTTTTGAAAAATCGTAACTATAGAGTGGGCACAGCCTAATGGCATTAACTTAAGCATAACCCATTATCTCTCAATAGATTAGGCAGCGAGACGGTCAGATTGAGCATAGTGTCCACCTCCTTTGTTTTTGGCTTTTCCATCATTAGGACGTGGATAATATCGACCAGGTCGTTTAAGTATTTTAGCTGCCTTTATCCGTTTTATAGTATCTCTGTAAATCCGAATCAATTTGAGAGGTGCACCAACAGCCATTTGTGGTAAAGCATCCTGAATAGCTCGTACTGCTTCCAAAAAACTTAAATCCACAGCATAACACCCTTCTTCTTCAGCTGCCTCTGTCATTAGCCAACGAACCAGATTGTTCAACATTAGTTGAGTGTAATTCTCTTTTTCTACACCCTCCTTAGTCTGTGAACGTATATTTTGAATATCTATAACATGCTTAAGCTCACGATAAACTGTCTCTATCTGCCAGCGTCTATGATATAAAGCTACAATCTCCTCTGCTGTCGCAACAGACTCATCCATAATACTCGTAAGCAAATAGGATGCTCTAAATCCTGGAAACTGGTACTTGATCCATCGAACCTGAAAACTTTCAGGAAGTTCAGGCCAATCTTTTCTAACTGACTTGCTGGGACAAAATTCTATAATCGCTTCATTATCACTTATCCAGCGAATTACTTTATAATGTAAATCCTTAGGTGCTCGCATCACAAAGGCAATCTTTCCATTTAACATCTTCCAAATAGCCCAATAACTGAAAAAACCACGATCCAATAAAAGTAAATCTCCTAACTTTCGTTTCAAAAGCAACTTATACAATGCTGCATGCTCACTAGTGTCGCGTCAAGCTTAATCTGTCGCATGTAGTAGAGACGCAAAATCTTGCGTCTCTACATTAGGAAAAGGCAGGGACAAGCCCTGCAGCTACATTATAAACTATCCGACACTTGAGACTTGACATGACACTAGACTTATAAGGAGCTATTACAAAGTCTATGCAAAATCCAGTAAATACAGAAATCACTGCCACTAACCGAGCCTGAGCTTTTTTGCTTTGTCCTTTCTGGTTAGATGGTCCTCCAAATTCCTTCAATATCTCTTTGCTTGGAGGCAAATCCTCGACAGTTCCATCTACTGCGTAAACTTGATAACCTTTCCATTCCAACATAGCTGGGAATTTCTCTAAAAAACGTCCTCTTAGAACCTCAAACAACTTGCAAAAAAACTCAATTGGTAACTTGCTTCGGGCATTACAAAAAGCTGCTGGGCTTACTGCTTTCAACGGCATATCTGCAAAATTGAGACGAATTGCTTCCCAAAATTCTGACAGTGCATTTGCCATTGAGCTACACTCTAAACTTGCAAGCATCATTAACCATACTATTACTTCAGGAATTAGAATCCGTTGCCGCTTGGGCTTTTCAATAGTTTCATTCGCTACTCGTTTAAACTCTAAAGGTTCTAAAATGTTACGAAATATAGTCAACCCATGCTGGCAAAATAATCCTAAAGCTTTCCTATGCACATTGCCGATATATACATTATCAGTATATTTCATAATTACCCCTCCTACCGATGGTTTTCTCAAACTAATATAACCTTCGGTTTTGGAGGGGTTTTTCTTTAATCCCTTAAGTTAATGCCATTAGGCGATGTCCCCAGTTTCGCCAGTTTCGCTGTCAAATCACAAGTGACATGGCTTAGTTTGCATTTTCTATAAGATACTGTAAAACCTCAAGTTCATGCTTGTCAAACCAAATATAATTACAGCAGCCACAAAAGTCTATTTCAATTGGATAGACCAGTGAATAAAATTTTCGTATCATCATCTTTTTACAAGATGGGCAATTAAGGGAAAATTTAGCCTCCACTTGCTCAGTTTTCTTTCTCCTTTCTTTTTCTCTTATCTCAAGCTGATAAAATTTTGCAAATTTAGCTATTTCTTCTGAAAAACCTTGCTCCCTTCGCGAGAGAATCCTCATTACCTTAGACTTTTCCACAAGTAGCCCTTCACAGTAATTACAACGCCAAATAGGTGCTCCCTCGTAAAGTATTTCAGCAAGCTCCATCTTGCAGTGGGGACATAAAAAATTAGATACCTGATCATCTTTAAGATATCCTTTAAACATTCGGCGTAAGCTTTCGTCCTCAAAGGCAGGAATTACTTTATCTTCACCTTCCTTATGTACCCAATTATCTGGTCTAAGCCAGCTTAGTTTAGAAAGCTCTAATAGAGAAAACGGCCCTGTCCACTTGCCCTCTTCATCAAGAGCAAGCCACCCCTGTTTTTTTAGAGAAGCCTTAGAGGGAAGGACTGTACTATCAGCAGGGCTTATTAATCTATCCGGGGCTTTCATTGCTTCCTCTAATATCTCAATATCTGCTTTAACCATTTCTAATAAAATATCAATCCGTTTTTTTACCGGTGGATGGGTAGAGAAAAGATATCCCAACAACCCATTATTTTCATCAAATGAACTACAAAGAGGGTTCATAAAGAAGATAGGAGATAGAGCCCCATAACCTATCATTCTATTGTTTCTTGAGATAGTATATATAGCCTCAGCTAAGGATAATGGATCTCGAGTTAATCTCACTGCCACAGCATCAGCTCGATATTCATGCTGTCTGGAAATAAATATTTTCATTGCTTCGCTCATAGTCTGAACAATAGAAGTGATAATATAAACAATAATGAAAAAAGGTATATCTTCTCCATTCAATCTATCTTTAATCATTGCCCGACTGCCTTTTAATATTTCGGCATATAAACCAAAGAGGACGCTGATTATCGTAGTTATAAGGCAGTCGCCAGAAATAATATGAGCCATCTCATGACCAATTATCGTCACAAGCTGTTGTCTTTTGAGTTTAGAAAGAAGACCTTCAGTTACTCCAATAATTGGAGTTTCTTTAAAATACATTATAGAAAAAGCATTCATCGAAGTTGTAGGAATAACCACACATCTTACTTCCTGCCCTCCTGTAGCTACTCTCACTTCTTCAACAATATTTCTCAACCGTTGATGATAAGTATCATTAATATCCAAAGACTGGGCATTGAGAACTCTCAATATTTTTGGGACAGTATCTCTATTAAAAGATATGTGCCAATGAATAATACCAACAATGAGAGCAATGCCTAAAATCACCGTTATTCCATTAAAACCAAGGAAAAGACTCTCAGCAAAGGGATGCTTCCAAATGATTATAACAGTTGGGAAGCTAATTACAATTGCTAAAATCCAGATAAAAAAGAAGTAACAAACAATCAACATTAGCAAAAGCAAACCTATAACCCATTTCTTTCTTTGCTCAATCTCAACATGAGACAAGTGCATCTTTTGCTCCTAAAACTTGACTTTGGGCACTGCTTTTTGAGAAGAATCATCTATTTTGAAAAATTCCTCTCCGGTGAATTTAGAAAGGTTGGCAATGATGTTAGCTGGTATGCTTTGAATCATAGCATTATATTTCATTACTTCATCATTATAAAACTGGCGTGCAAAGGAAATCATATTCTCGGTTGAGGTGAGTGATTCCTGCAAAGAAAGCATATTTTGATCAGCTTTTAGGTTAGGGTAATTCTCTACCACAGCAAATAGAGATCTGAGACTCTGGGTAAGAAAGTTTTCTGCCATGGTCTGCTCCTGTAGTCCAGAAGCATCTACAGCCTGACTCCTGGCCTTGATTACCTCTTCTAATGTTCCTCTCTCATGGGACATATACCCCTTGGCTACCTCAACTAAATTGGGAATAAGGTCATATCTTCTCTTCAATTGAACATCAATCTGTGACCAGGCATTTTTGATACTCGTTCTGTATCTGATTAGCTGATTATAAGTAACGATAAACCAGACGATAGGTGACCCCAATACTATTAATGGTATAATAGACTCCATCTTTTTCCTCCTTAAAAAATTTATTGACCTACTTAAAATGCCTTTTTCACTGCCCTTATGGTTTCTTCAATATCCTCAAATGTATGGGCTAATCCTATAAACCATGCCTCAAGCCGTGATGGGGGTAGATAGATGGCATTATCCAGCATATAATTAAAAAATGAGGCATATCTCTTGGGAAATTGGGGGAGAATTCGGGACAGCGACTATTTATCGTATCTTGGTTCAAGCTATTGAACTTTTTTGGGTCTACCTATAGTGGTTCATAACATTTGAATTTGCAAGTTAAAGGGGCAGGGACAAGCCCTGCAGCTACAATGTAGCTGCAACCTGCCAGAGGGGGGCTCCCTCCTTGTAGTTGCGACTATTAAAGCAGCCCACAAATTCAAATGTTATGAACCAATAGGCTTTGCCATTAATATCCGACCCAATAATCCCTCTAATCTTCAGAACTCCTGACATCACTCTGCTAACCTCCCGAAAAATAA
>DYDG01000075.1 GCA_020717845.1 Marinifilum sp.
TTGCCAACAATCCCTTATTTTTCGGGAGGTTAGCAGAGTGATGTCAGGAGTTCTGACTCGTTGGACAGAAGAGAGACGCAAAGGGTGTAAATTCATTAATGCAACCTGCCTCAGAGTGTGTAAAAGTTGTCGATTTTAAAAAATTTGCAATTACCCTTAACATGTTTACCCACTCGAAATGTTATAGAGCCGAAACAAAACCCATCTATTTGCTGGAAGCCTCAAAAATCATATCCAAGGCTAAAATGTGTTACCTTGTCTGTAGCAGGGTTGACAAAATCTGTGGACCAGGCATAATCTATTCTTATGGGGAGAATCCATAGGTTTGCCCTTATCCCCCAGCCAAATGCCCCCCTTATTGGGTTTACAGCATTAATCTTGCGGTATGTCGGGGGCTGTCCATCATTCCATACAGCACCAACATCAAAAAACGCAAGAGAACGAATGCCTTTGATAGACACTGGCAGAGCAAATTGAATGACATCAATCAATGGGAAACGAAGCTCAAATGACCCCCTGGCAAATGCCTTGCCCCTCAAACCTGTCCTACCTCTAAATTCATAAACATCATATCGTTTTATCCTTCCATTCTCATTTACCATAACCATTCCCCCATCATCAAGGATAGATTGGGTTCGGTTACGGCCAACTGAGGTCTTGCCATTAAGCTGAAACGCCAGAGCAGACCTTTGACCAGACTTGATATACTTTCGCAAATCTATCTCAACATTAGTAAAATCCAGGTCATTATCTGAAAGTTTAATGGTATCACTAACCCCTATCCTTGCCCTTGAACCGCCAACAGGCCCATCCCATGACCAGAGGGTTGTATCATGAACAATGTCAGCTGAGATAAGGTGGACATCCTCTTGTTCTCTTGATGGCTTTGGCATGATATATTTAGTCACAACCCTTCTGGAGGTAAGCCCAAACTCCAACCGACGGAATATATCCAATGGATAGGAAACATTCCCTGATATACCATACCTCTTTTCCTTAAATTCCTCTTCTATAAATCGATAAGAATTTGACCAATCAAATATATCCAGCTCATACGAAGCCCTTTTGCCCAGATAAAGATATGCAAGAACAAAGTTGGCATCACCATCAAGAGTAGATGATGCATCCCCTCTCCAGATGAATCGATGATTGCCAAGAATATCACTCATGGCAAGCTCCCCTACCCCTGCAAACCCATCAACCGTGCTGTAGAGCATATCCATCTTTCTCCAGTCAAAGGTAATCCTTGTTTTGTATGGAATTATATTGCCTTCTATCCCCTGCAGAGAACAATCGTGACCATTCCCTACATCTGGCTGTATCCAGGCTACACTTAATGGCTTTTCATGAAGATAAACAGCATTTTCTCCCTTTGCATAGGACATGAAACTGAGCTTATCACTAAGATATGCCCCATTAAATGCCCCGCCAAAATAATCTGTTACCTGGGCTATTTTATATGAATCTGTTCCAGGGCTCACAGCCCAGATATTATACACCTCATCAGTTAGACACGAGCAATAAACAATATTTCCATCTGAAGACCAGAATGGGTCTATCTTTGGCAGATCAGGAAGGGGAAGTTTTCTATTCTCATTTTTAGCCTCAAAGGTATTCATGTCCATTACAAAAAGATCTGTTATTGTCCCATATTCACGAATAAACGCTATTTCGTTCTTAACTGGAGAGTAGGCAGGCTGTCTGTCCATTCCTCCATGGGTAACCTGTTCCAACCCTTCTGTGACAATATCAAGCCTATAGATATTACTTCCCCCATTTTTGAGGCCACAGAGGATGATAGTATCCCTGCCTTGAGCAAAGCACAAAGAAGAAATATTATCCACATCTATACTCATCGTTTTTAACAGCCTCTCCTCAAACACATCCCAGATAAAGATAACATCCTTGTTCTTACATTTGGCAATAAAGGCAATCCTTGAACCATCCCTTGAATAGGCAGGCCCTGTCTCAAAACTTAGCTCATCAAACCTTATCCCTCGCATTCCATTAGTAATATATTTAACCACTGTTCCATCCACTGGTTTCATCAAGGCAAGGCAGGGAATGCCATCCTTAATTATCGTAACTGCTGCAAGGTCTCCCCCGGGTGAAAATGCCGGAGCAGAAGGGATTATATTGTTATTAAAAATCTGCTGGCCGTCATCTGAGGCAACCTTTCTTCTGGCTACCTCTGGATAGTATTCCTGCCTGAGTGATTTTATCCACCCTATTTCCAGGGTATTAAGGTTTACACCCAGGGCTTGTTTGATGGTTTCATCCAGTCCCATGCTTTTCTTGAATTTTCTTAAAAGCACACCTACCTTTTTATCCCCATAGGTTTGAGCAATATATCGCAGCAAGGAGTGACTTTCCTGATAAGCCAGAAACACATTGCCTGCCATCCGGAAATCTGTCAAATATTCCAAAGGTGTGAGGCAATTTTCTACAACTGCATCTACCAGCATCATGTGCCCCATTGGGTCAAATATCCCTGTTTCATATTCAGCCAGTCCCTCCATAAACCACATAGGTGGGACAGCAGAGACAGAAAGCATGGATTCCAGCCCGTCAGGGTACAGAACATCATAGGTAAAGACATGGGTAAGCTCATGGGTAATAACCTTTTTGAAATGCGAGTAACTGCCAGTAAAAGGAATAACCATGCGAAACTTTAAGACCTCAGCAAACCCGCCTACACCTGGATCAATCAATTCGGTAATAACATTTGTCTGCTGAAAATCATAATGAGATTTGAAGATAATAAATGGGATTGGGTTTGTTACCTGATGCTGCAAGTTCTGACTGATAGAGGCATAAGCCTCTTCAGCCATAGACGCAGCAACCCTGGCCAGGTTTTCTGTCTTCTGGTCATGGTATACCTCAAAATGCTCTGTCTTCAGTACCTTCCAGTCAACCTTATCATATCTGACCTTATTCTTTCCAAACCCATTCTGGGCAAATGCAGATGAGGCAAGCAAGAGAATAGCAATTATGGCAATAAAATATCTCATATTGAGGATACCTCCAATTAAAAAGCAGTTAGCCGTTAGCTAACCCCTAATCCCTAATCCCTAACCCCTTCTTCTTCGCTGCCTTATACATCTCCATCCCTACCAACGGCAGAAGAGACAATCCCACAACTATCCCCCAATCATGCAGATTAAGAGAGGTTGTCTTAAAGATAAGCTGTAGGCATGGGATATGGACAATCGCTACCTGCGTGAACAGGATGAGCAACACAGCCAATATCAGCCACCAGTTGGTAAACAAGCCTATCTTAAAGGCTGAAATCGTCATACTCCTACAGTTGAAGAGATGAATCTTCTGGCAGAAAACCAGAACCGTAAAAGCCATGGTTCTTGCCTTCATTAACTCGTCAGGTGTATTGTGAGGATATATCATGTAGGCTGTCAGGGTGCATATAGCCATAAATATACCCTCAATAACCATCATAATAGCCAGCGGTTTTGTAACAATATTCTCCTGTGGTGACCGCGGCGGCTGCTTCATAATCCCTTTTTCTTCCTTTTCAACCGCAAGGGCTAATGCTGGGAAGCCGTCTGTTACCAGATTCATCCATAATATCTGAAGCGGCAAAAGCGGCAGGGGCATACCCATTAACATGGCTGCAAATATGACAATTACCTCCCCTACATTACAGGAAAGCAAGAAGTGTATCGCCTTCTTAATATTAGCATAAATCCTTCTCCCTTCTTTAACTGCAGCCACAATAGAGGCAAAGTTATCGTCTGAGAGCACCATGGAGGAGACATCCTTGGTAACATCTGTACCCGTAATACCCATGGCAATGCCTATATCTGCCTCTTTTACAGCCGGGGCATCATTTACCCCGTCCCCTGTCATGGCCACTGTGTAGCCATGAGCCTTTAACTCTGTTACCACCCTTAACTTATTGGCTGGCGACACCCGTGCATAAACCCTGACATCGTCAACTATCTTCCTGAATTCTTCATCGCTTAATGCATCAAGCTCACTGCCAGAGAGGGCAATGTCCCTTGTCTCATCAAACGCATTCAACTCTTTAGCAATGGCTATAGCCGTAATCTTATGGTCACCAGTAATCATCACGGTTCTTATCCCGGCTGTCTTACACTCATGGATTGCCTGTTTTACCTCTTCCCTTGGCGGGTCAATCATCCCGGCTATCCCAACAAAGATCATCTCTGTCTCTACACTTTTCTCTGCATTTTCTGCATTCTCTGCATTCTCTGTGTCTTTGCGTAAAATATCTCTGTATCCAAACCCCAATACCCGCAGTGCCTGAGAGGCAAATATCTCATTTGTTTTCAGGATACTATCCCTATCTTCTTTAGTTAATTCCCGCACCCCCTCGCTGGTATGGACATATTTACATAAACCAAGCAGCATATCCGGAGCACCCTTGGTAAAGCTAACTTTTCCATCATTCACTTTACCCTGACAGACAACAGTCATCATCTTTCTTTCTGAATCAAAAGGGAATTCTTCTACCAGTTTATACTCATTCAATAATTGCTCCTGCAGCATTCCAGCCTTTCTGGCAGCAACAATCAATGCCCCTTCTGTGGGATCACCGGCCATTCTCCAGCCTTCATCATTCTTATAAAGCCGAGCATTATTACACAAGACACCTGTTTTCAACAACAACATAAGGGTGTTATCCTCATCAGGCTTGACATCGACTGTTTCCTGATAAAATTGCCCCTCAGGTGTATACCCCACCCCAGAAATCTCCATACATTTATCAATAGTAGCTATTCTGGTTACTGTCATCTCGTTTTGGGTCAATGTCCCTGTTTTATCTGAACAGATAATCTGAACACAGCCCAATGTTTCAACAGATGGCAGCCTTCTTATCAAGGCATGCCTTTTGACCATCTGCTGCACACCCAGAGCCAGGGTAATGGTGACCACAATAGGCAGCCCCTCAGGGATTGCAGCCACAGCCAGTGAGATAGCTGTAAGAAACATCTCTATAAATTTCTCCTGCCGCATGATGCCCATGACAAAGATAATGATACAAATTGCCAGGCAGGCATAAACCAGACTCTTGCCAAACCGTTCTAACCGTTTTTGAAGGGGTGTTGCCTCTTTTTCAACCGATTGAACCATATGGGCTATCTTGCCAAGCTCTGTCAACATTCCAGCATTAACCACTACCCCAAGACCCTTGCCAGAGGTAACAATAGTACTCATAAAAGCCATATTCTTCTGATCGCCAAGTGAGATATTCTTTTCATACGCTACAGCAGCATTCTTTGAAACAGGAACAGACTCACCTGTAAGAGATGCCTCTTCAATGGTCAGCCGTTGAGATTCAATCAATCGCAGGTCAGCTGGGACTATTGCCCCTGCTTCCAGGACAACAATATCGCCCGGAACAATGGATGAAGACGGCAGGATAAATATCTCCCCATCACGCAATATCGACGCTGTAGGTGCAGTTAGTTTTTTCAAGGCTGAGAGTGCCTTCTCTGCCTTAAACTCCTGAACAAACCCCATAATACCATTGAATAAAACAACCGCTAATATGGCTACAGCATCCATCCATTCCCCAAGCAATGCTGAGACAATACATGCCCCAATCAAGACCAATATCATAAAATCCGTAAACTGATGAAAAAATAGCATCCAGGGGCTTATCTGCTTTTCCTGGATTAACTGATTGGGTCCTGTTTTTTGCAGCCTTTCTGCTGCCTCTGCCTTTGAAAGCCCCTTTTCTCGGTCTGCTTGCAACTCCTGCAATGTTTCATCAATAGATTTTGCATACCAATTCATTAAATAATACCTCCATTTTTGTAGGGAACGGTCGAAATCATTCCCTATAGTATATACGAAATAAGACAAAAGTCAAGCAATTTTTATAGATGGCCAGGGCAAACGCATCTAAATCCCACAATTACATCTGCCGATTGTTCAGGATTGTATCCTTAACACAAAGTTGAAGTGGGGGATATATATCCCCCACTGCCAATGGCTAATATATTACAATCTCTCCCTATATCCAAAAATCCCCATATCTCCATTTTTACACATATTAAAATACCAGCAAGTTTTCACAGTAAAATTAGAGATTATGAACCGTCCCCATCAATCATTATTTCGTATTAATTGGCAATAATCTAAAAGATTAATGTTGACATATAGCTGGATACATGGTATTATATATTCATACTGTACTGTTAAAATTACCGTTGTCATATTAAAGACAAGGAGATAATGAATGACTGAGGAAGAAAAATATCATCGGGTTAGTCCAGACTTATCAGAGGAAGAGTTTATATTGTTTCAACGATATATTGCCGATAATGCAGGGCTCTTTCTTGATGACAGTAAGTTTGATACACTGAGAACAGCCCTCCTGGCAAGAACTACTGCCTTAAACCTGAAGGATTATCGGGAATATTACCGTTTTATCAATTTTAATCCAAGGGGTGAGGAAGAATTCAAGGAGTTGATGAATCTCCTAACTGTTGGAGAGACATATTTCTTCCGTGATGCCAAACACTTTGAGATTCTTGCGAAATATATCCTGCCAGATATTATTAAGTATAAAAAAGAAAAGGGAGATAATAGTATCCGCATATGGAGTGCAGGCTGTTCAACAGGAGAAGAGCCTTATTCTATAGCGATGTTCCTTCTGGAGAATCTGACTGTCCCTTCCCTGTGGGATATAGAGATTCTGGCTACAGATGTGAGTACCAAGGCACTGCAAAAGGCAAGGGATGGCATCTATACCAAATGGTCGCTTCGGGCAATAGACAGGAAGTATGTGCAGAAACATTTTATTACAACAGAAAATAGATACATCTTGAATGATGAAATAAAACGGATGGTCAAATTTGAATATTTTAACCTTATCCGTGAACCATATCCACTCACAAAGATGGGCAATTATTGGGATATTATCCTTTGCAAGAATGTAACCATATACTTTAAGGTAGATTCTACCAGAAGGGTTATTCATAACTTTTATCAAAGCTTGCGTGATGGCGGCACCCTTTTCATAGGGATGTCAGAGTCGCTCTTCCAAATATCAGATGAATTCCTCCTGACTGAACATGATAATTGTTTTCTTTATAAAAAGATTGCTGGTCAAGAAAAAACTACAGGATATAAACGAGAAATCAAAATACCAGCAGTCAAAAAGATTGATGCTGAAGATGCAGAGATTATTTTTAAGCGGGCTAAAGATCATTTTAAGGCAAAGCATTATGACCGGGCAATTGTAGAGCTGGGCAAGGTTATTCGTCTTAAACCAACACATATAGATGCCAGATTAATGTTGGCAGATATTTATGCTAATGAAGAGAGATATGGAGAGGCAGAGGAGGAGTGCCTCAAGGTACTTGATGCAAACTCATTGCTGCCGGCTGCTCACTGTCTTCTGGGAGTGGTGTTGGGTAAACAGAAAAGGACAGTAGAGGCTATCCCTGCATTAAAAAAGGCTATTTATCTTGATCAGGATATGGTCATTGCCCATCTTCATCTGGCTAATCTGTATTATGACAATAAAGACTATAATCACTCGGCAAGAGAGTTCAAGAATGTGTTAAGGATACTGGAAAAAGACATCGATAAAGAGGTTGGGCTGTCAGATGGCGGGTTTTCACAAGAGATCATTCTTCTTCAGGCAAAAAAGGGGATCTCTATGCTAAGTATGATGCAAGGGTAGCTGCTCAAACTGCAATCTATTAAAACAACTGAGCACAAGCAAGAATAGCAAGAATGCTTGTGCTGCTTTTTCACAGATTATACTTCTTCAACTTCCAGTAAAGTGATGACCGTCCAATACCCAGGTCTTGAGCTGTTTTTTGCTTATTGCCATTATTTAAGACAAGGACTTTCTTGATAGCCTCTTTTTCCATATCATACAAGGATGTTTCATCAGAGAAGGCTAACCACGATGGTGAATCCAGAGATTCTTCGGGTTCAAGAATAACCATGTCAGGCAAGATAGCAGCTATCTCATCAAAGGCAATAAAATTATTTTTTGCCTTTATTGCTGCCTGATAAATAACATTCTTAAACTCCCTCACATTTCCAGGCCAGTCATAATCCTGCAGCCGTTTAATGCCAGTATTTGCTATATGAGTAATATTTCTATTAAATTGAGAGTTTGCCTGACAAAGAAAATATTCAGATAGGGCAGGGATGTCACCTTTGCGTTCTCTTAATGATGGAAGATGTATCCGGAACAAAGAAATCCGATAATAAAGGTCTTCACGAAATGCTTCCTCCTCAATTGCCTGTTGCAGGTTCTTATTTGTAGCCGCAATTATTCTAACATCAATCTTGATTGATGTTTCACTTCCAACCCGCATAATCACATTATCCTCTAAAACCCGCAATAATTTAGCCTGCAAAAACATCTCCATATCACCAATCTCATCAAGCAGGATTGTTCCCCCTTGAGCCAACTCTATCCTTCCCTTCCTTGTTTTATGGGCTGAGGTAAAAGATCCCTTTTCATGTCCAAACAATTCACTTTCTGCCAATTCATGAGGTATTGCAGCACAGTTAATAGATACAAAAGCACCCTTATTCCTGGGACTGTGATTATGAATAGCTTTTGATACAAGCTCCTTTCCTGTCCCTGTTTCCCCCTGGACAAGAACAGGAACATCTATATTTGCGGCCAATTCTATAGCCTGATAAACCTCACGCATTTGATGAGAGTCTCCAATCATTCCATAAAATTCCTGCATCCTATTTCGTCCTCCTCTCGTCCCCCTTACCACTGTTGTTAAGTTTAGCACAAGATACGCATATTGTCAATATTTTTTCAGCATTTGAACCATACCAATAATTGCCATTATCAAACAAAAACAAGCAAATACATCCCCAAATTGAGAATAAAATGCAAGACGCTTATTTTTATCCATTAAGAAGATACGGCTATTGATTATCCCTTCCCTGTCTATATCCAGCAGGTGTTCAACCCTGCCTGACGGATTGATAACAGCTGAAATCCCTGTGTTCCCTGCCCGGATAAAGTATCTTCTGTTTTCTACAGAGCGAAAAACATCCATGCTAAAGTGCTGATAATAAGCAGCCCTTGTCCTTGTCCACGCATCATTGGTAATATTAACCATAAATTCTGCACCATTTTTAACAAACCTTCTATTCAGGTCTCCAAATATACCCTCGTAACAGATAAGCGTGCAAAATTTGGCTGGTTGGTTAAATATTGTATACCTTTTTCCATGCGAATACATGCCAACTTGCGGGAATATCTTTCTTAAAACAGGAAATAATGCCTCACATGGGATCATCTCACCAAATGGGACTAAATGAATCTTATCGTATCGATCAATTATCCTGCCTTTATTTGAGATAAGAAAGGCACTGTTATGATAATATGTGTCAGTCATATGAGGGGCACCTATCAAAAGATAGCTATTGAGTCCCTTGCTAATAGATGCTATCTTGCTTTTTGCCCAGAGAGAGGTATCGGGTGAAGAAAGGATGGCTGTTTCGGTCCAGATAATCAGGTCAGGGTTTGATTTTGCCGCCTTTTTAGTAAGCCTATCAAGCATCAGCGATATTTTTTCACAGCTTGTTTCCCATTCCCAGCTTTGATCAATACCAATGTTGGTCTGAACCACAGCTATGGCTAATGGCTTGCCTGTAGGATTTTCTTGAAGCTTTATGTTCCCCCATATCAAACAAAGACCAAGTATCACTGCGGTCATTCCTATCCCGTACCAGCCATATTTTGTCCTATTGATTACCCCTGCAATGGCTGTATTAACCAATACTATCAGGAACGAAACACCAAAAACACCTGTCCATTCAGCTATCTGGATAAGGATGAGATTTTGATATTGAGAATAACCAAGTATCCCCCACGGAAATCCATCCATAGGAAAATGACTTCTGATAAACTCCAATCCTGTCCAGATAATGGCTGGAGCAAGGATGTTATAAATGGAAAGCAGCGGGAACATTCTTGTCTTCAACTTTGTCTTCAACATATTGACACACATGGCAAATATTCCGATAAATAAGGCAGAGACAATAGTAATAAATAGCCAGCCTATAACCAATAGCCATTGAGGTACCTGATAAAGCCTGATACTTGATACCCAGTATAAGAGTGTGCCAAAAAAGACAAGTCCTGTAATCAGTCCAAGCGTAAACGATTTCAATGTATTTTGTCTATTTTGTCCCTTATATGAAAAAATGGCTGATAAAAGCGGAACAAGGGCAATAAAAGCAACTGGCTCCATATTGGCTGACGGAAAGGTAATGGCAAGAAGTATCCCTGAAATGATGGCTGATAATAGATGGAACATATTTTGTCTCATACTTGAAATATAACAGATTGGTTGGAAATTGTCAAGTTTTTTTAACATGAAAATGTCGAAATGGGGTCATTGAGCATGTCGAAATGGGGTCATTGAGCATGTCGAAATGAAGAAAGGATGTTGTTACGCTTTCCTTCTTATGCTCAACTGTAGCAAATTGCCTTAATTGTTCAGCTCAAAATATTTCGACCTGTGCAATCAAGATTTAATCCGCAGATTTCGCAG
>DYDG01000076.1 GCA_020717845.1 Marinifilum sp.
TGTTGCTAATCAGTCGCCAGTAATTGGCAGCATCACCGCCATGCCAACAACGCTTGGACCTGGCGGAACATCCACCATCACCTGCACCGCGTCTGACCCAAACAATGATGCCCTGAGCTACACATGGACATATGATGCCGGCACAATCGTTGGCACTGGCTCACAGGTTGTCTGGATATCACCGTTGCCAATTGGCACATACACCATCAGCTGCGAAGTATCTGACAACAGGGGTTGGACAGACAGTGGAAGCGTGACAGTAGTTGTCATAAACCAGGCGCCAGTAATTGGCAGTCTCACAGCCATGCCAACAACGGTTGCCCCATATGGCACATCTACCATTATCTGCAATGCTTATGACCCAAACAATGATGTTATTGACTATGCATGGACATCTTCTGCTGGCACAATCACTGGCACAGGCTCGCAGATTGCATGGATAGCACCGCAAATAGAGCAAGCATATACTATTACTTGTACGGTGTCTGATGAAAAAGGTGAAGAAACACAGAAAGATATAATTATATATGTAGATGGCAAGGCATATTGGACATTTGTTACTGATAATTATATCTTTTCTTCTCCGGCTATTGGCACTGATGGCACTATTTATGTTGGCTCAAACGACAACAATCTTTATGCCCTCAATCCAGATGGAACAATGAAATGGAGTGTCCCAACTGGTGACGGTGTTTCTTCTTCTCCAGCCATTGGGACTGATGGCACTATCTATGTTGGTTCATGTGACGGCTTCATCTATGCTATAACTTCAGATGGTTCAGAGAAGTGGAAGTTTGGAACAATTGGTGCCATCCGTTCTTCCCCAGCCATTGGTACTGACGGCACAATCTATATTGGATCAGATGATTGTAATCTCTACGCCATAGCTCCAGATGGAACAAAGACATGGAGTATTCAAACAGAAGAAAAAATCTTTTCTTCCCCAGCTATTGGCACTGATGGCACCATCTATGTTGGATCTTATATGTCTCTCTACGCTATAGCCTCAAATGGGACTATAACCTGGCAATTTAAGACACACGGGAATATTAAGTCTTCTCCAGCTATTGGGACTGATGGCACCATCTATATTGCCTCATGGGATGGTGCGTTATATGCTATAGCACCCAATGGAACAATGACTTGGAGCTATCTCCTCTCAAGTGATAACATAGATTCTTCCCCTGTCATTGGCACTGATGGCACTATCTATATTGGTTCATGGGACAATAATCTTTATGCTATAAACCAGAATGGAACAATGAAATGGAAGTTTTTAACAGGCGATGATGTTGATTCTACTCCAGTTATTGGAAACGATGGTACTATTTATGTTGGTTCATCGGATAACAAGATTTATGCTATAAATCCGAATGGAACAAAGAAGTGGGAATTTGTAACAGGTGATAATGTCTGCTCATCTCCAGTCATTGGAACTGATGGAAAGGTTTATGTCGGCTCTTATGATCGTAGATTTTATGCGATAACCTGCGGCTCAACCCTCTCAGATACACCATGGCCTATGTTCCATAAAAACTTGCAGCATACAGGGAGGGTGGAGTAACACACACATACATATATTGGTATCAGCTGACCCCAATATATGCTATTTTATCAATTCATAATCTCGACTGCCAAGCCCAATCTCTTGGGCATATTCAAGCTGTCGTTGCCAGTTTATCTGTGGATGCAGGGTAGCAAACACATCTTTATTGCTTGACTGTTGATTAACCAGATCCACAGATGCCTGATCCAGGGCAACCGGGTCAAGGGATAAGGCGATGCCAATGTCTGGCACGACACAGGCATCACTAAAGGGAAGGCAATCGCAGTCAGGGGTGATATTAAGGAGAAAATTGATAAAGAATACTCGTCCAACCCGTCCAACTTTATTCAGTAATGCCCCATAAGCGAACTCAACCATTTTTTCCGTAACCGTTTCTGGCTGTGTGCTGCCCCAATTAATCTTGAACACACCTGCTTTGCAAAAAGAAAAGCATTGTCCGCATCCGAGACAATGATTGCTGTCTATCTGCGGTGCCTTTTCGGTCAAAGAGATAGCCTTGCCCGGGCAAGACGAAACGCATAAAAGGCATCCCTTGCATAACTCCGGCATTATCATAGGGATAGCTCCAAGATGCATCTTATACTTCCCTGCCTTGTCTGCACAGCCCATACCGATATTTTTTAATGCTCCACCAAAACCGGAAAGGACATGTCCCTTGAAATGACTGAGGACTACCATAGAATCTGCATGATATATTCCTGAGGCAATGGAGACATCTTTGAAGTGATTCTTGTTTATGGTTACCTTAACGCCATCCTGTCCCTTTAGCCCATCTGAGATAATGATTGGTGCATTCACGCAAGAATAGGCAAACCCATGCGAAATGGCTGTCTCAATATGACTTACAGCATACGACCTGCCACCAGCGTAAAGTGAGGTTGTATCTGTAAGGAATGGAGTTGCATTTCTTTTTTTTATTGTCTGAACCACCTCTCTTACCCAAACAGGATGGATATAAGCAAATGTCCCCTGTTCACCAAAATGAAGCTTTACAGCCGTCATTTCTCCTGGTTTTATTATATCCTCAACAGGCAGCTTTTTTATCATCCGCTGAAGTTTGGCAAATGAATTTTCCTTAAAGTCTGCGTGCATATTCATAAAATAAACCTTTGAAGGCATAAAAAAATCTCCTTTATTCAGTCCTGTTTATCCTGTTTATCCTGTTCTATCCTGCCAGATGTGCTACTATCAGGAAAAACAAGCTGCATAATCCAACAACAACACCTACTCGTCTATCTTTTATTGAGACATTGACCTTGTATTCATTGGACCATGACCCTGCTGTATTTTGTGCCTTTGCTGTAATAATATGCTTGCCAGCTGCAATGGTTATTGGTCCTGTATAGGGCATGAATTCCTGCGAATCAATCTTTACCAGAATGCTGCTTATCCCTGCAGAATCCTCTGCACAAACCATAAATTGTGTTTCCTGAAGGGCGTTATAATATATTTGTTCACCCTTTATTTTTGGCACAATCTTCGGTGTGCTGACAATGCTTACCTGTGGCAAGGCTGATTGAGCACTTGCGTTTACATAGGAAAACAACACCACAAGCATAATCGCAAACAATATTCTCTTCATCTGTTCCATCTGTTCCTCCTTATATTTTAGTAGGTTCTGTCAAAAACTAACCACAGAGAACACAGAGTAGCCACAAAGTTCACAAAGGTTTTAATTAATTACACTTCCTTTCTTTGTACCCTCTGTGGTTTTCTCTGTGCTCTCTGTGGTTTCTTTCATATTTTATTTGACACTACTGTATCCGTAAAAATCCGTGTGCTATTCCTATCAATTACCCAAACAGATACGCCTCAATAAACGGGGTAATATCCCCATCCATCACCCTCTGAATATCGCCCATCTCAAAACCGGTTCGATGGTCTTTAATCAAGGTATATGGCTGAAAGGTATATGACCTTATCTGACTTCCCCAGGCTATCTCCTTTTTCTCACCTGCAATGGTAGCTATCTTTTCTTGCTGCTGTTCCTGCTGATACTCATAAAGCCTGGATCGCAGAACATGCATCGCACTTGCCTTATTCTTATGCTGAGACCGCTCATTCTGGCAGGTAACAACTATCCCAGTAGGCAAATGGGTAATCCGAACAGCTGAATCGGTTACATTTACATGCTGCCCGCCTGCTCCGCTTGAATGATAGGTATCAATCTTCAGATCATCCTCGTTTATCTCTACCTCAACATCTTCTACCTCTGGCATAACAAATACTGAGGCAAAGGATGTATGCCTTCTTTTATTGGCATCAAATGGGGATATTCTAACTAAGCGGTGGATACCCTTTTCTGCCTTCAGAAATCCATAAGCATACTTCCCTATTATCTCAACAGTAACGCTTTTAACCCCAGCCTCATCACCCGGCAAAAACTCAACAATATTTGTTTGATACCCCTTATTCTCTATCCATCGAAGATACATTCGTAGCAGCATGGCTGCCCAGTCACACGATTCTGTCCCGCCTGCACCTGGATGAATAGACAGAAAGGCATTGCTTGTATCATGCGGGCCAGACAATGCCATGCTAAACTCTAATGCCTGAATATCGCTCTGCAATGTGTTCAGTTTGTCCTCAACCTCTGCGACAAGTGCTGCCTCCTCTTCTTCGGTTCCAAGCTGAATCAAAACCTCTATATCCTCTATTTCTTTAATAAATTGGAGATAGGGATCTATTCGCTCTTTTAATTGTGCCTTTTCCTGCATAATTGTTCTGGCAACAGATGAATTGTCCCAGAATTCATGATGCATTGTCTGGTCATCTATGATGTTTATCCTTTCCTGTGCTGCATCTACCTCAAAGAAACCCCCTTAATTTTTCTACCCTTTTGGATACTTGCTGTAATCTTGTTTGTAATTCAGTAAACATGTATTTTCTCCTTTATTCTTCATGCAGAAATTAATTCCCATTGTTGGAAGTGTGTCGTTAATGCACGATTATACTCAGTCCAATCGTGTAATGTTGCTGGATCAAAATCTGCACCATTTGGCCAAACCAATGTGTGAACTTCATGGTCAATTCGAACTTGATTAAATAAGGCCAAATCACGTAACGGTTGATATAATTCCCCTTTAAGGATAGGTTGGAAATTGATAATCTGCTCTGTGTTGTCGTCAAATTGTACTTGTAACGTATAGGGTGCAACAATCTTAAATGAGCTGACTTGATAGATTGGCATAAATATATTTTGTCCCCTCTTCTAAACTATCCAGTTACAACTGGAAGAACAATCCGGCATATATTCCCTTGCAGCTCAAAATTGCCATGATGAGCATTAATAATATCGCGACAAATATCCAATTCAGTATTGCCTTCAGAATCCGTATAGCTCATCTTACCAACATCCCGAATCTCAATCACCACATCATCACCTGCTGCATAGCACCCAACATCTATATCGCCGTATTTATTAAGACATTTTATCCTGTACTGAATAATAGAGGATAAGGCTATATTCATTGCCTTCCAATCAATCAATACACGTGGAATATTTTCACCAAACTTTAACCTGAGGTTTATTTGCGGATAAGCTGGAGCACACCCTTCTAAAATCTCTTCAAGGAGAAGGACAATGTCATGTGGTGTTTGTGTAAGATTAGAAGACACAACCTGCAAAAACTCATCTGTCAGCTTATCCATCTCTTCTGTAATAAATTGGGATGCTTCATCTAATAGCTCCGATATATCAGGGGTTTTGTCCGGATATTTTTCTTTAATTCGCTCTATTAAGATTCGGGTTGGTGTAATCGGCTTCTTAATCCCCTGAGATAACATCATTGATGCCTCCTGCCATGTTCTTTTGCGAATAACATCCTTTAACTCATCCTGATTTGTCTTTAAGGAATTGGTCATCTGGTTAAAGGCTTTTATAAGCCGTTTTATCTCAAACGGTGATCCTGAAGCATCCAGATTGGTTAATAGATTCCCGCTGGATACATCCCTTGTTGCATTAGTCAATGCCCTTAACGGTTTAACAATCCAGCTAATAAATGCCCAGCCAAGGAAAATAGAAGCAAGAAAGGCAGTCAGAGAAAGCAGGATGCTATAATTGATAATCTGCTGCTTAATTGGTGACTTAATTGCCTTAAGCTGCCTATATATTTTCAATGCCTCTTTTGCTTTATTCCCGTGTTCTGTAGAGGGAGCATATTGAATGGCTGCCTCAAGGGTGTTTTCAATGTCCTTTTGTGCCCAGAGATCAATACTTTCAGAGACAAGTTTTACCGAAAATATGGTCAGAGGCAAGATAGAAATAAGGATAATAGTGATAAGACCAAGAAGCAGTCTGTATTGGATACGCATAATTATTCACCTGATTATTAAAAAGATAACCACAAAGGGCACAAAGAGTACAAAAAACACAAAGATTTTTCTTAGTAAACCTTGTGTTTTCTTTGAGAGCTTTGTGGTTAATCTGTCAAGTTTAGGCTATTTCAGGCTATGGCTTTAAGACAACCCTGCATTCAGCCTTTGGTTTCTTATAATCCCACAAAGCAGAGATCAAAAATTCTCCTCCTCGCAATGCCTTTATCTTGATTGGCAGCAATTCTGCTGTTATTTGCAAGCAATAGTCTTTGCCAGGAATTATCTCCTGAGCTGAGAGAATGGACATATCCACATTACTCATTCTTTCCCTCATCTCTCTTTCATTTCTCGTCTGGATATTTTTCTCTCTTTTCTCTCCTTCAGAACAGATAACAGTATACTCCTGCTTCGCCACATCATAGACAACAGAATGAGTAATTTCGCAAGCCTTGATCACCTCGTTTCTTTGTCTTAAGACAATCTCAAACCGTATTGTTACCTTTGTGCCGCTATGGATTAATTCTGTCAATTCCTCTTGAAATCCATACAACAAACGTTCATTGATCATTACCTGATTATCATTTATACACATCTGGGGAGGAACAAGCTTTACTGGAGAGTTGGAAAAAAATACCAGAAAGCTGCTCAAAATAGCCAGAATCTTTGATGCTCCTATCAGCGTCTCCATCTATTCTCCTCTATTAGCAGTCAGCCATTAGTTAAAAATGAAACCTTGGACCAACCCGAATCATCATTCCGCTCAGATCTATTTCTGGCAATTTATCAGCTATCTTGCCGCCTCTTTTGACCTTATCTATTTTTCCCATGGTATAGGCAACATCAAAACCAACCCCAAATACACCCTTGATACGATAAGAACCCTCTACAAATACCTGACCCATCCAATCACTGCCGCCAGCCCGTATTAATGTAACACTACCCCCATCAGCAGCAGCAGTTGTTAAAAGCTCATAGCCTGCACTTATTCTTCCAATCCCGCAGCCAGCACTTACTGCCCACCACTTGCCCAGGGGTATTCGATATGCCCCAAGAAGCATACAATATCCACCGCCAACGGTTGCTTCATTTATAGTGATAGTGCCACTATTATCTGATGCCCCCCAAAAACCTGCACCAGTAATCCCTATAGAATAATTCTGATTAAACGACCATCGACTTGTGCCGCCAAGACCACACATGTCCTTAACCGGTTGAAACCCTTTAGTCTTAAGATAATCATTGAGCTTAGACAGAGATGGGTGATAATAGACCATCGGCTGGATTCCCCCGCCAAATCCACCCAGTAGCGATTCATCAGAAGGGATATAGGCTTCATCATCCGCAGCACATACCCCAAGACTAAGCAATAAGCACAACATTGTCCCAATTATTTTATACATCTTCTTCATCCTCCTTTTGCAATTCAATATCTAACATTTGTTTAATATACCATACATTGCCCTATATGTCAATAAAAATGTAGTCAGCCAACGTAATGGGTCAGTCATTGGTAGGGAAACAGACAACCACAAAGGGTGTAAGGGTGTAAGGGTGTAATGTAAATGGTGAAGAGGTGCAGGGTGTAGTGGAAATGGTGATCGGTGAACTGGAAACGGTAGTAGGGGCGGGGTCATCCCGCCCTGATTAATTCGGTTAAAAACAGTGGAGGAGTGCAAGTCGAAGCGAGGCAAGGCGAGGAATGCAAGCAGGGTAGACACCGCATATTTCCTTCCCCCTCGCCTCTTGTGGGAGGGTTAGGGAGAGGGCGTGCGATTTCAAATTCGCAATTCGCAATTCACGATTCACGATTTATAGGCTTCCCTACCGTTCACTGACCGATTACGCCCACAGTCTCTATTAATCACCAATCTACCCCTCCCAAATCAGTAAACAAATGTGTCCATTTTCCATATCCATTTCCGTATCCAGCATTTGTCCAGCCCATGATAATACCGTCATACCTGCCAAACAGAATATCTGGCTGACCTGTAACATCAAATCGTGTAGATACTGGCAAACTTCCGGTATATCCCATTTTTCTTGGGCTTTCATGAAGAAAACCTCGAATGCCATTGTAATCACCAGCAACAATATCTGGAATGTTGTCATCATTCAGGTCAGTAACTGCAACACTGCAGAGCCGTTCATCTGTCGGCAAACCCTCTGAGCAAGGTCTCCATTCTCCTTTTCCATTACCTATCCAGGCATTAATCCCTTTTTGATCGTTTGTTCCGGCAACAATATCCGGGAACCCATCCATGTTTATGTCACAGGCTGCAACCCCATAAAAAAATCCATCATCTGGCAAGCCAGATGATGCCTTTGTCCATCTTCCATGACCATCACCAAGCCATACCTCTACCCCTTTCAGCTTTGTAGCGATTATATCCATTAAGCCATCGAGGTTAATGTCCGCTAAGGCAATGCCATAATAAAAATCCGTTGTTGATAATCCATATGATGCCGGCAGCCAGACATCATTATCACCGGCTATCCAGCATTTAATCCCATTTGATGAAGCTGCCACTACATCCAGCCTGCCGTCCAGATTAATATCCACCAATTGCATGGAATAATGCTCCCTGGATGTTTCAGTCGTAGTTAGCTGCATCCACTCCTGCCTGCTTATTTCATTCTCACTTACTACAGGACCTGGCTGAGAATGGACTGGGGTGCCAATGGCAATGTTGCCTTCTATATCTATTGCCTCGAATTGATAACTATAACCGTGTTCACTGAAGGGAAGGGTTGTGGTGTAGGAATATAGGACAGAGGAAGGCTGAATGATGAATGATGAATGATGAATGATGAATGATGAATGATGAATGGAGGGGGCATTGGCATATATTTTTAGTAATGGATAACCCTTTTGTGGTTGTAGATTTTTGGTGTTGATGTAACGGACATGGTAAGTAAACTGCGTGCCTTGAGTCCCATATTCTGGCTGAACACCGTCTGTAGAATACCCCATTCTGCCTGACCAGCCAAGAAAAGCAACATTACCAGGCTTGCCGCAGTAAACATTAATCCCATCTGAAGAGGCAGCGACAATATCAGGGTATTTATCAAGGTTAATATCGCTGATAGCAATACCATGACAATATCCGCTTGTTGGCAGGCCTATAGAGGCAAGGATAAAATTCCCCTGACCATCACCAAGCCAGACACCAAGCCCTTCATTGTTGTTGCTTGCAGCAATAATATCTGGCTTGTTGTCAAGATTGATGTCCTGGCAGAGCACACTGTAATAATTTCCTATGCCTGGCAATGAAAAACCTGTGTCTGTCTGTTTCCATTTGCCAGAAATATCGCAAGACATGACAATAATCCCTTGATTGCTATTATTTGCAGCAATAATCTCCTGTCTGCCATCAAGGTTAATATCGCAGGCTGTCACATCATAATAACTTCCAATGGTAGGCAGTCCGGGGATATACTGCCAATGCCCCTGACCATCACCATACCAGGCTTTGATGCCGCCATTATTACTATTACCGGCAATCAGGTCAACATGTCCATCAAGGTTAATATCAGCAGCCTCAACAGTGTGATAATACTCATAAACAGGCAGTCCCTGCTCCGTAGAAAGCCATTTTCCCTGAGCATTGCGTGACCAGACACTTACCCCATGGCTTGAAGCAGCAATAACCTCTTCCTTGCCATCACAGTTCAGGTCAGCAGCCTTAACATCAAAATACCTGCCCACATCTGGCAGCCCGTCTTTGGAAAGCTCCCACACCCCTGCACCCTTATTCAGCCAGAGCTCAATGCCGCCGTTATCCTTAGCACCCAGGATGTCAGGCTGATCATCCTTATTCAAATCACACACAATCACCTGATTATAAAACCCTTTTTGCGGAAGGTTGGTTTTCAACCTTTCCCAGGAGCTTGCTTTAAGATTAAGCCAGATTTCCAGCCCTTGATTGTATTTTGTAGCCACAATATCCAGACAGCCATCCCCATTCATATCAGATAAAGCCAGTCCATAATATGTGCCGTCTGTATTGGGTGATACGGTTTGCGTCCATACATGAGAGGAGATTGGCGGCAGGGAGCGGACCTTCCGCAGGGATTGGGTCTGCTCTTCTGATGCTGCTGTTACAGGATACACCAGGGCACAGATGCACAATGTTGTATAAAAAAGGGTTATATGTAAATTATCGAAATTTTTAGATTTAGATAATGCTATCCTTATCATTTTGTATCCTTTGTGAAATGTCGCGGACGCTACAATACATATTACATAGCCGCAAGCTTTCACATAAAAGTGAACCATTCTGATATATCTAAATTTTATCGTAGTTATCAGCGGCTGTCAATAATTTTTTTTGCAATTATTAGGACTTACGCAAAATAAAAAAACAGTTGCCAAAAGAAGCAGTAGCAGGTATACTTTTAGTTATGGAATCAATAAAAACAATCTATTACCCGATTGGACTACTGTCAATATTTACTTATACTCGATGTTCAAGGTTTTTCAACCTGTGATAGTCAGAATAGAACGGCTTAGCATATTTGTAGCTGC
>DYDG01000077.1 GCA_020717845.1 Marinifilum sp.
AAAGGTTGTGAAGACACTCCTTTTGATCTGTTATGCCACAGTTGTAGGTGTTGAATTTAGATGCGTTTGCCCTGACCATTCGACACTTAAGACTTGACACGACACTACCTACTTTGAGCAGTTCCCCCATATCTTTTATTAATCTGATCGCTTACCCAATAAAAAAACAGGATATTCCCAACAACAGCCAGAAGAGGGATAACACTCATCCACCATGCATTTGAAAAATGATTTGCAGCCATGACTAAGATATTTCCCCAGCTTGGGTTTGGTTCACGAATGGTAACACCTAATCCCCAATTACTTACTGAGCCGATATAGCTTAACCCTATCTCTATCAGGATAACTTCAGCCATGATAACCGATGCCTGAACAAAATAAAGCGGAGAACAATTATAGAACAATATATGCCGCAGGATAATATCATGTTTTTTTATTCCCAGTGCCTCTGCAGCCTCAATAAATTCTCGTTTTTTCAAGGATATAATCTTTTCCATAATCATCTTACCAAGTTTAGCCGAGTTTATTATTCCCAGGACAACTATCATCTGATAGAAGTTGGGATGAGGGATAATGGTAATCATCAAAAGAATAATCAGATACTTAGGAAACGATTCCAGAACATCCATGATAGTTCGGGCAAAAAAGTTCAATACCCTGCCGCTAATACCTGTCCATATCCCACCAGCAGCTATACCAAGGGCTGTCCCCATGAGGGCAGCGATACAAATAGCCAGTATCCCGGGCAAAAAGTATGCCTTAACCCCAATTATTATCCTTAAGGGTAGATTCCGACCGTCAATATCTGTCAGAAAAGGTACTGCATCTCCAATATCAAGCCCATCGTAAGGGTAAAGATAGGAAAATATTACCGCTGCTGCCAGACACAGCAGCACACAGGTAGTAATAATAATAAACAGATAGTCTTGCCCTTGATGATGCCTTTTTTCATGATATGTTGTAACCATTTTTACACTATCCTCATAGTCAGGCTGAAGGCTGTTAGCTGCGAATCTTGATCGCTCAGGATATTTATCCTGAGCGGAGGATTACTGGAGATATATATCCCCATTTTCACTTCAGCGTTCAGGATACATATCCTGAACGATCAATGAAACCCCGCCCCTACATGCCGCACCATTCTTCCATTTCCGCACCCCACTGCCTCACACCGCTCACCGTTTCCAGTCCACCGATCACCGATCACCATTTTCACCCTATCCTCTCAGCCTCGGATCTATCCATATCGTAATCATCCGATTTACTAAGTTAACCAGACCAACTACAAATACAGACAGAATAAGTATCCCCAGAAGAAGGTTTACATCCCTTGTCTCTGCGGCATTAAATGCCAGATTTCCGATTCCATCGAGATTAAAGATAATTTCTATAATCACTGTCCCACTAATCAACAGGGTTGCCCTGGATGAGATAACCCTCAATGTCTGGAGAATAAGATCGTACCTGATATGTTTCCAGAAAGAAGCCCCCTTTGCCTTAGCCATAAGGATATAATTTTCTGAGGTAATGCCTTTAATCTCTGTCTGGATATGCCGTATCATTTCACACAAGAAACCATCGCCAATACCAAGAAGCAGACCAGGGATAAGATAATACCTCATCCCTTCAGCCATATCCATGGTAAGCTTAATATGAAATTTTTCTGACGAAACTAAGATAAAAAGATACCCTGCCAAAAAAACAGGAACAACCGACAGTCCGTAAACAATAACCTTAACTATCCCATGAGCAATGGAATACGGCTCAAGCCGATAAAACAGCCATACCCATAATAAACTTAAGCTTATAGAGACTAATATAGCAAGGGTTATGAGGAAAAACGAGTTTTTTGCCTTTGAGCCAACTAATGCAATCACCTTCTCCTGATAAATGGTATTACCCATGTCCTGATGTAATACTATTTGCTGCATCCATGAAGAGTATTGAGCCATCCATGAAGCCTTTTTGTTTAAGACAGTTTCCTTGGGAGATGCATAAACAAGGGTAAATACTATGATAGAGGCTATAAATAAGACTAAAACAAATCTTGCTATCTCTTCCAGAATGATCTTAGTGTTAAATATTCCTATAGCTCTACTCATCATCTGATCCAACCAGATACCAGTTTGTGATAAAGGAAAAGAAATTATATGGATGTATTTCTACCCCTTTTAACACACTACTCCTTACCCCTGCATATTGGGGAAGGGTAAAGAGAAAGGTATATGGACACTCATTATGGATTATTCTGTGAAGCTCATACTTATTCTTTTTTCGAGCATCAGGGTCATAGGTATTTCTGTCAATCCTTAACAGCTTTTCAACCTGTAGATTTTGATAAGAACCAAAGTTATTACCCCCCTGTCTCATAGCAGCATCAGAGAACAAATCCTCAACAATATTAGTATCTTCACTAAATGTCCAGTATCCAAACACAATATCAAAATTCTTATTATAGACATCCTTTCGCCATTTATTCATCTCTATAAACTCTATTTCGTTATTTATCAGCAGTATCCCAATATCTCGAAGGTGTTTTTGATACATGGTGCATATCCTTCGGAAACTTTCATCCTTAACATAGGCTTTCAGACTGACAACAAATTTTTGACCATTCTTTTCGAGAATACCATCGTTATCCTCATCCCTAAACCCTGCATGATGCAGCAATTCCTTTGCTTTATCAACATTATACTCTCTTATTCCAATATCAGGATCACCCTCTCCTGCAGGAAATGGTCCATCAATAATCTGATTTTTATCCACAAACTCACTTCCGTATATCTTCTGGAGCATAGCCTTTTTATCCACAGCAAGGGTCAATGCCTGCCTGACCTTTACATCCTTGAGAAATGGGTGCTTACAATTATATCCAAAATAAGCAAAACCTCGAGAATTATAAGGGATCAATTTGCAATATGGATCATTTCTGATCTCTAAATAATCCACTGGTCGAACTACTGGAATAAGGTGTATCCATCCCTGTCTCAAATTAGTTTTGGAAATAGTCTCATCTCGATTAACAACCATATCTATCTTTTTGATTCTGTGCTTATCCTCTGAAAGGGATGTCCATTTTTTAAAGTACTGCTCATTCCACGTGAGTCCAACACATTTTCCCTTTTGCCACGACCTAAATTTATATGGCCCGCTGCCAAAAACCTTACTTATTCCAAACTCATCCTCTTCCTTAATAAAATCCTTATCAAATATATGATGTGGTATAATCTTAAAAAAGAGCTTACTCAAGATTATCTCCTTTGGGCATGGTTCTCTAAGAATAAACTGGATGGTATGACTTCCCAGAACCTTTACATCCTGGAAGATGTCTTCTAATCTTTTTATATTGGTATCTGTTTTGGGATTAGAGATAACATCAAAGGTAAACTTAATATCCTCAGCTGTAATCTCGCTACCATCCTGCCACCTTATCCCTTTTCTCAACTTGAATGTATATACTCTTTTATCTTGCGAAACCTCTGGTTCTAAGGATTCAAGCAGTTCAGGTTCTGGAATCATATCCATATTAATCCCAATAAGGCTATTATACAACAGGTTAGAAAACCTGAAGGATATCATATCAGACATGTTTAAGGGATTAAGCGTTTGTGGGTCAGAAGTCTCAGTATAGTTAATCTTCTCCTCACAAAAAGAAAGTGATGGTAAGCTGCATGTGCTTACTACCAATAGAATTATTGCCAATATTCTCATAACGCCTCCTCAATGTAACTCAAGCTTCCAGCTTGACGATTATAATTCACAAGCAAGATGCTTGTGCTACAATTCATACCATTCATGTCCATAGTTAGTTTCCTTTTCCCACTTAATTATCTGCCATGCCTCTTTAACTGATTGAAAGGCATTAAATATCTGATCACATCCAGGATAGACATCCCTGAACGAAAGCAATATCTCAGGCGGCAAATTAAATATTCGATGATAATAATATGCCTTAACAAGGCTTAAAAGAACAATAGGATCATTCCTTTCTAAGCTATATCCACTTTCCTGGACATGATTCTTTTCAAGGTAACTGATGGCATTACTGAGTAACCCTGAATCATCATTGAGCATCCCTTTTTTTAGATAAGCAATGCCAAGTTGTTGGGATAATATCCCTGGCTTTTCTGCCTTTTCTTCCTTTTCTTCCTCTGTTTGTTTACACAAGGATATGGCCTTATCTAAGTTCACCCCTGCCCTGGCATAAGCCAATCCAACATCACTTTTTACTAACGGATTATCAGAATCACTCAAGACTTCATCCCATATCCTGAAGGATTCTTCTTTCCTGCCATCCAGGCAGGCAAGTAATCCTGTGTTTATTTTAGCCTTTATCCTTATCTCCTCTTCTTTCCCTGAGCTGCATATATTAGATAACATAGAGAATGCCTGCTTCTTATTCCCAGCTTCAAGCTGACATATCCCTGCCTGACACAACCCATATTCACTTTTAACCTTCAGATAGCACTCAACTGCCTTAAGGAAATATGCCTTTGCCTGTATCCTTAGATATTGCGGGTCATAAAATTTTGTGGTATAGGCAATCTTTATCCCGGTCTCCTTATCTGCATATCCACCCCACTCATCTATTATCTCTGGGGAGTCTGGCTTAATATTATCCATCAACTTCAATGCCTTATCCACACAACCTGTATCAACATATACTGAGGCAAGGCAGGCAGCAGTTACTTTATCCTGGCAAGTGCGATATACCTGTTCAGCCTGTTCACACAACCTCAATCCATCATCAGGCACATGACCACATTCAACCTGTATCCGTCCCAGAAGAGCCAATGCCCTTTGATCCTTAGTCATACTGACCCTGTCCCATACCTTCACAGATTCCTGGCTCATCCCTTTCAGATGATAACATGCCCCTAATATAACCTGTGCTGGCAAATAATCCCCTGCATTTTCCAGATCATCAACAGCCTTATCAATCTCTCGCACATAATAATAACACAAGCCGCGATAATAATATAGATAATGCTGTGATTTTTTCTCCTTTTTCTCCTGTATTTTCTTTGACAGATAAAGTTTGCAGCTATAATAATTTATCTGGCTATTAACCGCTAATTCAAACAAATCCTTATACAATAACCCTGCTTTATAATATGTATCAGCAAGCCCAACAATGCTCCATTGATAGACATCTATATCCTGCTTACTCTTTTGAGGGTTGACCTGCAGCTCCTTTAAGTATTCCTTGATAGCAGGATGATAATGATGCCTTGCATCATTGCCATAAGCTAACATAAAATTAAAATATGGGGCAACAAATTCAGGTTTTGTTTTTTGAATATACTCTAACTCAAGGTATGCAGCATCTATATCCTGTTTTTCAAAGAATAGCTTGGATGCCTTTTCATAATGTGCTTGCAGTGTTTTTGTCTGTGTTCCACATCCAGAAAGGGCAATCATGCTCAGCATACCTAATATTAATAAATACTGCATCATTTAATACTCCCGGAATCCAACGATTTGACAAATATCCTCTTGCGGCCATTGGATGCTTGAGCAGAGTAGGCAATCATCAGAAATTTTCCACTCATACTTCCAACTATGCAAGGGTTACAGCTAACATCACTCATCACCTGTTCGTTAACTGTTACCTCCCATTTATTCAAGGTAGAAACGTCACTAATATACATGTTGTTTCCATATTCAGAGATATAGACAATCTTATGTCCACACACAGCAGGCAGCCATGCAGGACAGCCCCTTTCATGTCTCAATACCTTATCGGCTATCTTTTTTTTATTAGAACCATCCGCATTCATCACCCATAGGCAGCATTTGTCCTTTTCCAATACATAAAAGGCAATCATTTTCCCATCAAATGACCATACAGGATTAACCTCTTCTGTCGGCCAATCTGTAAGTGAAACTGATTTCTGGCTAACTGTATCCAGACAAAATATATCTGTATTCCCTCCACAGACAGAGGAATAGACTATTTTTGTCCCATCAGGGGAGTATTCTGGTGTGGTATCCAATCCTTTTGTATCTGTCAATCTTTTGGGCTTATCCTTATCAGCAGCATTTAACATGTACAAATCCCCTTTGCCAGTACAGCCAGACAGGAAAACGATATCATCACTCTTCCCCCAGCAGGCATACATATTAGCGGCAACCTCTCCATTCCCATTTTTCATAGAGACAAAATGTTTTTTTTGTACACTTTTATTTTCCGTATTTATCAGCCCTGTCCACAGATCAAGGGACTGGGTAAACACGAATTGATAGCCCTTACCCGATGCCCATGAAAAATATCCGGCATAAAAGTCATCCTGATCAAGCATATTTTCAAGGCTATAATAATCTTTTTTCTTTGGATCAAACCCCCCATCCTTCTTTTTCTTAGCCTCACTAACAGGAAAGATGTTACAATTACCCATTTCAAAATAATATATTCCTTGAAATGCACCCATCCCTTTACCAATTCGTTCAAAAGCAATTACCTTGCCATCTGGTGACCACATAGGACAAACATCATCACATGTTCCATTATGAAGCAGTTTTTGTTTATCCCCTACCCATGCAGCTGAGATCTTTCCTGTTTCAGCATGAGCACTATTTGCTGATAATATTAATAAAGTAAATATAGTTAATATCCGCATATTTTCTTTTCTCCTTTGTTCCCGCACCACTCCAGCATTCCTGCACCGCTCTTCATGCCCCATTTCTCCTCTGTTTCTGCGCCGCTCAACTGTAATGCGTCAGTGAATTGGGAGAAATTGTTTAGCGGAGTAAACTTCACACACCCCTAACCCCTCTTATTAGAGGGGAATACGGAAAATCCCCTCTTGAGAGGGGGTAGAATACAAAGAATCCCCTCTTGAGAGGGGGTAGGGGGTGTGTATCTTTCCTATAGAAATCCCCCCATTTCACTGACGCATTACGCTCAACCATTCCCACACCGCTCTTTGTGCCTCATTTTTTCTCTGTTCCTGCACCGCTCTATTATTCCAACCAAATCAATCAGGGCGGGGAAACCCCGCCCCTACCGTCCGATTTACCCAGCAATTCCTACTACTGTCGTGTCAACCTTAATCTGTCGCATGTAGTAGAGACGCAAAATATTGCGTCTCTACATTGGGAAAGGGCAGAGGCAAGCTCTGCCCCTACATTAACCTATCCGACAATTGATGGTTGACGCGACACTACCTCGTGACAATTAAAATTATGGGTTGTAGGGTGGGCATTGCCCACCAAAAAGGTGTAGATAATAGAAATAGATTGGTGGACGAAATGCCCACCAATCTATCCGTTCCCGCACCGTTCACTACAATTCCTTATTTACCTTTACTGCACTATTATAAAAAGAGTTGCATAATGGTTTCGTATCTTCAGAAAGCTTGGTGAAATAACCGAAATAGTTGTCAAATGCATCCTTTGCCTGTCCCTTAATCTTTTGCAATTCAGCATCTTCAAGCTCTCCTTGTGTTCGTTGCCATTTATAGATAAAATAATGGCACATTGCCTGATAATATTTAATATCATGGATATTCTTTTGTGGTGGATTAAAAGGTACCTGAGCAATTTTAATTCGGCTGAAATCCTGTCGTTTCACATAAGCCTTCTCAAGCTCTTCAATTGCATGGTAATACATTTTAATAGACTTATCTGCATCCTCTTGCTTTCTCGCCATCTTATAATAAGCTACCCCATAATAAAAACAGGTAAACGCAGTCTCTCCAGATGAGTGAGATATTTTTTCTATGCTCTTGAGTGCTCTGGTAGATTGATCTATGTTTAGAGACAGAATACTTATATTCCAAAGAGCCTTGAGATAATCTTGATCAGCAGATTCTACCTTAGAAAAAGCATCTATAGCCTCCTTTATTTTGTTAGACTGCCTAAGTTCAATCCCCGCATTAAAGGCATCTGCTGGCATTAGTGGTGGTGCTATCTCGACTACAGCTGCCGGCTTAGCTTGAGCTTCTGCCGCTTGCTTAGCTTGTTCCTCAGCCAACTGCTTCTGTGCTACCAGCTTAGCCTGAGTTTCTGCCACTTGTTTAGCTTGTTCCTCATCTGCCTGTTTCTGAGCTGCCAGCTTAGCCTGAGCCTCAGCCGCTTGTTTAGCTTGTTCTTCGGCCACCTGCTTCTGAGCTGCCAGTTTAGCCTGAGCCTCAGCCGCTTGCTTGGCTTGTTCTTCAGCCACCTGCTTCTGAGCTGCCAGCTTAGCCTGAGCCTCAGCCGCCTGTTTAGCTTGAGCCTCAGTCGCCTGTTTCTGAGCTGCCAGCTTAGCCTGAGCCTCAGCCGCTTGTTTAGCTTGAGCCTCAGTCGCCTTCTTCTGAGCTGCCAGTTTAGCTTGAACCTCAGCTGCCTGTTTGGCTTGAGCCTCGGCCGCCTTCTTCTGAGCTGCCAGTTTAGCTTGAGCTTCTGCTGCCTGTTTGGCTTGTTCCTCAGCCACCTGTTTCTGAGCTGCCAGTTTAGCCTGAGCCTCTGCCGCCTGTTTAACTTGAGCCGCTGATGCATGCTTCTGAGCTGCCAGTTTAGCTTGTTCCTCAGCCAATTGCTTCTGAGCTGCCAGTTTAGCCTGAGCCTCTGCCGCTTGTTTGGCTTGTTCTTCAGCCACCTGCTTTTGAGCTGCCAGTTTAGCTTGAGCCACAGCTGTCTGTTTGGCTTGAGCTTCAGCCGCCTGCTTCTGAGCTGCCAGTTTAGCCTGAGCCACAGCCGCCTGTTTGGCTTGTTCCTCAGTCGCCTGCTTCTGAGCTGCCAGTTTAGCCTGAGCCACAGCTGCCTGTTTGGCTTGTTCCTCAGCCGCCTGCTTCTGAGCTGCCAGCTTAGCTTGAGCCTCAGCCGCCTGTTTAGCTTGTTCCTCAGCTGCTTGCTTCTGTGCTGCCAGCTTAGCCTGAGCCTCTGCTGCCTGTTCGGCTTGTTCCTCAGCCGCCTGCTTCTGTGCTGCTATTTCAGCCTGTTCCTCATCCGCATCCATCCCGTACGGTTCCTCTGCCTGCAATCTAAAAACAATATCCCGCTCTACGACCTTAACCTTTTTAGCTGCATTCAAGGCAGACACCCTGATAGTATACGTGCCCTCCCCTGGTAATTCATCAGGCATGGAAGAATCTCTCAGGCAAAGAGCAGCCTGATATTCACCATTTTTAGGTGAAGGCTTGGCAAAGACAACATTAATCTCTTTATCATGACTGATAACAGCTATCGTTACCATACTCTCAAGACTAACCTTACCCTTAACCTCTATGGCATCCTCATCCGTAACAAACCCATGGACAGGGCTATCAACAACAAGCTCAGGTGAATGTGATACAAGTAACATTTTAAGCCCATAAACAATTCCCCCTAAAATGATACAACTCAATAATATGATAGCTGCCTTTTTCATCTATCCTCCTTTTTATCTGATAACTGAATTATCGCCCATGGATAGACTGTCCATCTATTGTCAGGCCATACGTCTGATATTCACCAGGTGAAACAGAAATTCCTTCCTCTGGTATTGGACATTTCTCTAACTTTATATCATCAAAAGCAAACATTTTCCCTTTATCAATTGTAAATGCAGAGGTTTCTATCCACAGATAATCAAATCGTTCAACCTGGATTTTGTATTTAGCTGACGGGATATATTCGAATTTATACTGTCCATCCTCTTGTGAGTCAAAAACATTGACATCCTTTGAATCAATAGTGGGGCTATCCTCTGTACCCAGATTAATCAATCTTACTACTGCCTGTTCTACAGGGTCATTAGTTTCGTTATCAATTATTTTCCCATAGACAGCAGATGATACCATAACCTCATAAGAAAGGGATCGTGCCCCTTCGGTTGAAAGTATATTCAAATCAATTAGTTTTGTTTCAGGCATAATCATACTATCTTTCTTATATGCAAGCTGGTAGGCTCCCTTTTTAACCTTACGGATAATAAAACCACCTTTGTCGTCTGTCTCTACTGAATTAATTTCCCTGCCAGTATTATCTTTTAACGTTACAGCAACATTAGACACCCCTTCTTTTGTATCAATATCAACAATCCTGCCAGCCATATCCATGGTAACACAGCCAGAGAGCCATATACAATAAACTATACCCAACAATATCCTTTGCTTCATCATGTCCTCCTCAAATCGTAATAGTTCACCGCAGAGACGCAGAGGCACAGAGAAATTAACAAAAATTAGAACCCAGAACACAAAAAGGCAAAAAGAAAGAATCTGTAGTCTCTCATCTGTGC
>DYDG01000078.1 GCA_020717845.1 Marinifilum sp.
ATAGGGAAGATACACACCCCCTACCCCCTCTCAAGAGGGGATTTTCTGTATTCCCCTCTAATAAGAGGGGTTAGGGGTGTGTGAAGTTCACTCCGCTAAACAATTCCCCCCCAATTCACTGACGCATTACCTATTTTGCTTAATAATTGTTGACAGATTAAAATTCTTAGTGTATAATAACAAAGAAATGAATTAGAGGAGGTCTGCTTAATGAAAAGAACGTTCCAGCCACATAATCGTCGAAAGGCAAGAAGCCGTGGTTTCTTAAAAAGAATGAGTTCCCCTGGCGGAAGAAAGGTGCTGAGGAGGAGGAGACAAAAGGGAAGAGCTGTCCTTATCCCGTAAGTAAAAAGGAAATAGCGGACGAGAAAAGACGAGAAAAAGTGAATAATTAAATCAAGGATGATTATACCTGATGAATTCCAGAGAAGATTATGGATTGCCAAAAACTCAGCGACTCTTGCAATTATCAGAGTTTAATGCTGTATATTCCAGAGGAACAGCTTATCATCATAGATTTTTTGTTTTGTTTGTTTTGCCTACGAATTCTACTGTCAGACGAGTGGGAATTGTTGCCGGGAAAAAGGTTGGCATAGCTGTTAAAAGAAATAGGGCAAAAAGGTTGTTAAGGGAAGCATACCGATTAAACAAGAATAAACTTATCCAGGGATTAGATATTGTGCTTGTAGCAAAAAAAATGCTTACTACTCTGACATTTCATGAGGTGGAAAGGAATCTGCTTTACATCTTTAAGAAAGCAAATATCTTAAGAAATGAGCAATCCGCAGCTACAAGGGATGAATAGGGATGAATAAACTTGTAGTTGGAATAATCTTTATTTCTGTTTGTCAATGGTTCTAAAATGGAAAATAGTACGCCTGACATGAAATATCTATGATAAAAAAAAGCTTTCTTGGGTTAATAAATATCTATCGCCGTTTTTTCTCTCCCCTATTTCCTCCAACCTGTAGATTTTTCCCAACATGTTCTCAGTATGCGTATGATGCCATATCAAAGCATGGACCATGGAAGGGACTCTGGAAATCTATCAGGCGAATCTTACGGTGTCACCCTTTTCACTCTGGCGGGTATGATCCAATAAAATGATTCTTTGTCAGTTATCACAGGAGCTATAATGGAAAAACGAGTAGTATTAGCTATCACCTTATCTGCTGCCATTTTATTAATGTATAATATGATGGCATACAAGAAGATAGAGGATTCTCCACAGACTTCAAAGCAGCAGATTGTCCCTTTACCTGAGCCGTCTTCCATCTCTGCTCTCCCAAAATCAACCGTGGAGAAGAGAGCAGGGTTGAATGTCTCAGAGGAAGCTTTGTGTTTTAAGACAGAGATTATGTCTGTAAAGCTCAACCCATCTGGAGAGATAGCCGGGCTTCAATTGTTAAAGATAACCGAACATGATAAATCTTCAGTAGATCTTGCCTTGCCGCCTGTCAATCCTGAGGCTGCTTATCCGCTGAGCGTTTATCTTGGCACAGAATCCTTGACACCGAAAAGCCTTTTTTGTGTAGATCAATATACCAGAGAAATCGTCTATGGGCTGGAAACAATGCCGGGTCTATCTATTACCAAAAGGTATAAGTTGATCCCTGGAACATACCTCATGGAAGTAGAGGTATCTGTCCAAAACCTTTCAGAGACGATAATAAAAAATGATGTTCTCCTGACCTGGGAAAGTCCTTGCAAGACAGCAGAAGAGGCTGATGTAAAAAAGGCACAGTTGAAACATTCTCACTTGACCATATTAGAGCAGGATGTTCAAATAAACGGTCATGTAGAAAAGATCAGCCACCATCATGCCGGAGCAATTCAAGGAATATTAGCCTTTCTGGGGCTTATTCCTCCTGTTGCGCCGACAGATAGTGTTGTCAAAAAGAAAGATGTCGCCTGGATAGCTCAAAGCAGTCAGTACTTCTTGAATATCCTTATCCCTGAAAATCCTGTATCAGAGGCCATGTTTGTTAAAACATTGGACAATAGGATGAAAATGGGGCTTGTTACCCCTATTGCCCTTTCACCAGGTGAAGAAAAAATCATAAAATCAAGGGTGTATGCTGGCCCAAGAGATTATACGGTCTTAAAAAACCTTTCCGAAGAGATGACAAATCTTACTGCATTTTCTGGCTGGAACTCACTTACTCTGATTGTGTTATGGCTGCTTCATCTGTTGTTCAAATTAACTCATAATTATGGTATCTCTATCATCATTCTGACACTTATCATTAAAATTATACTTCATCCATTGACCAAGAAAAATTTCAAAACCATGAAAGCTATGCAAAACCTTCAGCCGCATTTGACCCAGTTGCGGGAAAAACACAAGCATGATGCAGAAACCCTAAACAAGGAAATGATGGATCTCTATAAAAGGCATAAGGTTAATCCTATGGGTGGCTGCCTGCCGCTGCTATTACAAATGCCGGTATTTATCGCCCTGTTTACTACCCTGCAAAATGCCATTGAATTAAGAGGGGCAAGCTTCTTGATCTGGCACGACCTGGCAACAAAGGATCCTTATTATATCCTTCCTGTATTAATGGGTGCAACCATGCTTATTCAGCAAAAAATGATGCCATCGCCAGATCCAAATCAGGCAAAAATAGGCATGTTTATGTCTATCTTCTTTATCTTCATGTTTATGAATTTCCCATCCGGACTGGTGCTATACTGGCTGACTCAAAATATCCTGACCATAATCGAACAAATCTTGATTAAAAGAGGCATAGAAAAATAACACAAGGAGAAAGATATGATGAATACTATCGAACAACAAGGCAAAACAGTGGATAAAGCCATTGAAGAGGGATTAAAAAAACTTGGGGTTTCTAAGGAAAAGGTGAAGATTGAGGTTATTGATGAGGGTAAAAAAGGGCTATTTGGTCTTTTTGGTGGAAGCCCGGCCATGGTCAGACTCATACCCATCTATGACGAGACAGATGCAGCAACTCAGATGTTAAATGAAGTCTTGAGATTAATGAACATAAAGAGCGGGGTTACTGCTAATAAAAAGGATGGGAAAGTAATTCTTGATATTGTTAGCAGTGATGCTCCGTTTCTTATTGGCAAAAATGGACAAACCCTGGATGCCTTGCAATACTTGATCAACATCATGATGAAAAAGAATTGTCACGCTAAAAAGGATATTATCCTGGATATTGCACAGTATCGGACAAAAAAGGATGATAATGTCGTTCAATTAGCCATTGATGCTGCCTCACGTGTAATCAAAACAGGCAAGGATGTTGTGCTTGATCACTTGGGTTCACATGATCGCCAGATTATTCACGTAACACTCCAGAACCACAGAAAAGTGAATACAAAAAGTATTGGGGATGAAGAAGAAAGAAAGGTTGTTGTCTTTCTCAAGCCAGGGAATCATAGCAATGAAAAGAGAAACGGGAGAAATGACTACCCGCCACGTAACAACAAACGCACTTAATGTGGTAGGGTGGAAACCTGCCTTATTGGCGGACTGACGAAAGGCATCGGGAAGGGCATCTCTACGTTATGCTCCTGGCAAACGTTTTTCCGCATCACTCGCATCACTAAAAACCTTTTTCGCCTCTTCAATCTGTTTTTTTACCTGCTTGCTGGATGTTCCGCCTGCAGAATTCTTTTGATTTATTCCATATTCAGGTTTGATAACATCAAAGATGTCATTCTCAAACAGTTCTGAGAATTCCTGGAGTTCTTGCAGTGTCCATTCAGAGACATCTCGATTGGCAGCAACAATTCTGCCGGATATATGATGAGCCTGTCGGAAGGGGATGCCTTTTCGTACCAGATAATTAGCCATCTCCGTTGCCCAGGAAGAATCCATGGCTATAGATAACTTCATCCTTTCAGCATTTATCTTCAAAGAGGTTATCAAACGGCTATAGATACATAGGCATTGCTTTAGTGTATCCACAGTATCGAACAGAGGCTCTTTATCCTCCTGCATATCCCGATTATAGGACAAGGGAAGGGATTTCATGAGGGTAAGAAGATTGAAAAGATTGCCATATACCCGTCCTGTTTTTCCTCTGGTCAATTCACAAATATCAGGATTCTTTTTTTGCGGCATAATGCTGCTGCCAGTGCAGAATGCCTCGTCTATATCTACCCAGCGATATTCATGAGTAGACCAGATAATAAGCTCTTCACTCAAGCGGGAAAGGTGCATCATGCAAATTGAGGCAGCAGAAAGGAATTCAAGGATATAGTCACGGTCGCTTACGGTATCAATACTATTCTCTGTCACTCCTGGGAAATCAAGCAGATTGGCGGTATATTCCCTATCAATAGGCAGGGATGTCCCAGCTAAGGCACATGCACCCAAAGGGAGAATATTTATCTTCTTCAAGCAATCAATAAATCTTTGTCTATCCCGTTCAGACATCCAGAAATATGCCATAATATGATGTGCAAACAAGACAGGCTCAGCATGTTGAAGATGGGTATGACCAGGCATAATAATTTCTATATTCTTTTCAGCAATCGATAGGATAGCAGATTGAAAAGAGCTATTGAGGGTTATTATTTGTTTCAATTCCTCGCGAAGATAAAGCCTTGTATCAAGGGCTATCTGATCATTGCGGGATCTGGCTGTATGCAGCTTTTTCCCAACCTCTCCAATCCTCTGGATAAGGGCATGTTCAATATTCATATGAACATCCTCAAGCTGTGGATCAAACAGGAAGTTATTTGTCTGAATGTCCTGCTGGATACCATTTAACCCTTCTATAATCAGGGACTCTTCCCTTTCGGTTAATATTTCGCACTTTTTCAGCATCCTTGTATGGGCTATTGATCCCTGAATATCATAAGAGGCTAATCGATAATCGAACTGAACCGATGCTGTAAAATCTTCAGCACTGGTATCTGTTTGTTTGCTGAACCTGCCACCCCATAGCTTTTGCATTTTTTTCAAACACTTCCTTTCTGGCAATAGATTAGTAATTGGTGGGCAATGCCCACCCTACCCCTAAGATTAATTGTCATGAGATACTACTGTCGCGTCAACCTTAATCTGTCGCATGTAGTAGAGACGCGATTAATCGCGTCTCTACATTGGGAAAAGGCAGGGACAAGCCCTGCAGCTACATTAATAAACCATTTGACACTTGAGACTTGACACGATACTACCCTGCATATGAAGATGATGTAATTGATCCCAACCTTGAGTAAAAGCAAATATTCTTCTTAATCTCTTTTAATTCATATTCTGTCTTGACAATGGTTATCTTCACATGAGGATAGATATATTCCATAGCACCGATTTTGCCACCCTTGAGGAACTCTACCTCTTTCTGAATATTCTCGCTTCGTTGTTTCAGGTATTTAATCTCACTGGTCATGGCTATTTGCATTGATCTGGCAAACTGGTAAGCCTCTTCCTTTTCAGGGGATAAGCAGCCTGATCTTTCCTTCATTGCTCGCAAGGTGTTAATATTTATTACAGCTTTTTTTAATTCCTCTTGAGCATTCTGAAGATCATGAACGATACTATTCATCTCTTCTCGTATCTCAGGATCAATGCCAACCTGGATTATGGTTGCAGTTTCTGCCACATTTCCTATGGTTTTGGCACAAATATCTTTTGTTGCTCGTATCTTTCCCCCAATAATTGCCCCCTTTTTTCCTTTGGTGACAAATACACTTCCTCCTGAATCTACCTTGCTGTGAAGAATGAATTCTGTAGCAATAACATCCCCTCTGGCACAGAGGCTTGCGTTTTGGACGAATTTAGCCGTTATCTTTCCTTGGGCACGGATATTGTCCTGTCCAACGCCGACAATCCCGCCCTGAACAGTAATGTTCCCTTCTAATGATTCGACATAAGCCTTTTCCACATTCCCTTTTATCTCTATGTCATCATCTGCCTTAACAACGAATCCCTCGTGGACATTGCCATCTATAATCAATGCCCCATTAAAATAGATATTTCCTGTTTCAAAGCAAACATCACCTTTAATCTTACAAACCGGATCCACCTCTATCTTTGAGCCATCCCAGATTATCTGTCCCTTAACAGCAGCTGTCAATTCTGTTCCATCATTATTCAAGAGTACATTTTTCCCTTTAGACAAAGCAACATCCTTGCCATCGATTGCCGGAATAGACTGACCAGTAACAGTTATGCCTGGAACACTCTTGTTTGTAGCTATTTTTCTTGCCAGAATATCCCCTGCCTTCACTGTCTGAATAAGTCCAATCTCCCGAAAGTCCACATTGCCGTCCTCGCTCATAGCAAAAGGCGTTCTTTTTTTTTCTGTATTAAAAAAATATTCAATGGTTGCATTTTTTCCATCTACAGGCGTGCGTCCCTTGACTACAACTACTGGTTCATCAAATACTTTATTCTGCAGCATCTCCTGAATAAGAACCTCATCAATACCATAAACAATCCCGGCTGCTGCCAGATCATTTTTAATCTCATTCAGGGTTGGACTATCTGTCTCTCCCATAACTGGGGTAATGTTTACTGTTGCTTTCATCTTATCATCGGATATTTTTACCACAGAACGTCTTTTCCCGCTGATAGAAATGGTTCTGCTGGCTATTCGGACAGGCTTAGCATCTCTTCCGCTTACGGTCATGGTAATAGCCCGCAGGTCATAATCAACTATTCTCTGGTTATGAAGTTCTCTTAAGATATCATTAACCTCTACCCTTTTGCCTTCACCAACTGGAGGGCAAACAGTTAAAAATATATCAGCATCTCTTATGTCAATCCTGAAATATCCATTTGCCGATTGTGGTTTGAATTCCATATTTCCCTCTCCTGATTTTTCTCTCCTGAATGGTTGCCTATGTAAGATTATCGGTTAATTAACAGAAAAACTTGAGTAAATCGCAACGATTGAGACTGTGGAGGAGTAGTGAGTCAGTTGTTGATAGGAGGATAGAAAGGGCAGGATAGTAGGGTGGGAACAAAAAGGTGAATCAGACAGTATGGGCGGGGTTTCTCTGCCATGGAAAGGAACAGAGCAAGAACAGGAGAGTGATCTGAGGTGCAGAGGCAGCACCTCAGGCAGAGGTTGCCTCCGCACCCCACACCACTTTTTCGTTTCTTTCGTTCTTGCTTTACTTTTCTGTTAACTTGCTGTTTTTCCTTCTGTTCACTGACTGCTTATACATCCAGATTCTTCACATATTTGGCATTTTGCTGGATAAAATCCCTTCTTGGTTCAACCTTATCACCCATAAGCATACTAAAGGTGCTTTCTGCCTCTACTATATCCTCAAGAACAACACGAAGGATTGTGCGTGTAGCTGGATCCATGGTTGTTTTCCAGAGCTGATCAGGGTTCATTTCACCCAATCCTTTATATCGCTGCACATGGGCACCGCTTCGTTTCCCTAATTCATTTAATTTTGCATCCTTTTCCTCGTCTGTGTAAACATAATGCTCCTCTTTACCTTTTTTAACACAATACAAAGGCGGCTGAGCAATATATACATGTCCAGCTTCAACCAATGGCAACATATAGCGGTAAAAGAAGGTTAGCAGCAGTGTGCGGATATGTGCCCCATCTACATCAGCATCTGTCATGATGATTATTCGGTCATACCTTATCTTCTTAAGATCAAAGTCATTCTGTCCTACACCAGCTCCAATAGCCGTAATGAGTGCGGTTATTTCTTCATTAACCAGTGCCTTGTCCAATCTTGCCTTTTCAACATTCAATATTTTTCCTTTAAGTGGCAGGATAGCCTGAAACCTTCTGTCTCGCCCCTGTTTGGCTGAGCCACCGGCTGAATCACCCTCAACAAGGTATATCTCACACAACTTAGGGTCCTTTTCTGAACAATCAGCCAACTTCCCGGGTAAAGAATTTGAATCAAGAACCTCTTTTCTTCTGGTCAATTCACGTGCTTTTCTGGCTGCCTCTCTTGCCCTTGCGGCAAGGGAAGCCTTTTCTATTATCTTTTTTGCTGTTTGTGGGTTTTCCTCAAGGAATTGTTCAAGTCCGTCGCCAACAATAGATTCAACAATCCCTTTTACCTCACTATTTCCCAGTTTTGACTTTGTCTGTCCCTCAAATTGCGGCTCTCGAATCTTTACACTGATGATAGCTGTGAGCCCTTCCCTGACATCCTCTCCTGAAAGGGCAGCAGAAATATCCTTGGTCAGATTATTCTTCTTGGCATACTCATTTATGGTTCTGGTCAGGCCTGACTTGAATCCAATAAGATGTGTTCCGCCCTCACGGGTATTGATGGTATTGGCATAGCTGAAGATGGTTTCCTGATACCCATCGTTATATTGAAAAGCTACCTCTGCATCAACATCATTCTTTGAGCCAGAAAGATGGATAGGGTGTTCATGGACGGGTACCTTGTTTTTATTCAGGAATTCTACAAAAGAGGATATGCCGCCCTCATATTGAAAGGAATGGTTCTTCTCATGGACTTCATCTGTTATGTCAATCTTTATGCCCTTATTCAAAAAAGCCTGTTCTCTAAGCCGCTGGGATAGGGTATCAAAAGAAAAGTCTATGGTTTCAAATATTTCCTTATCAGGCTTAAAGTGAACGGTTGTGCCTGTCCACGTTGATTGACCAATAATTTTTAACTCAGAGACTGGATTCCCCTGTTCATACCTTTGATGATAAATATTTCCGTTTCTGCTTATCTCAATCTCAAGCCATTCTGAGAGTGCATTAACCACAGAGATACCTACACCATGCAGCCCTCCAGAAACCTTATAAGAATCACGGTCAAACTTTCCACCAGCATGCAGCACGGTTAAGACTATTTCTACGGCTGGCTTATTATGAATAGGGTGCATGTCTACAGGTATGCCACGACCGTCATCGATAACCGTTACGCTGCCGTTAGGACGCAAGAACACCTGTATCCCCTTGCAAAATCCAGCCAATGCCTCATCGACACTATTATCAACTACCTCGTAAACCAGATGATGCAGTCCATAAACCCCAACATCACCAATATACATACTTGGCCGCTTTCTAACCGCTTCCAGTCCCTCTAATACCTGAATCTGTTCTGCCTTATATTCTGTTGACACGCGTTTTCTCCTCCCATAAGTTTCTTTTTACCACAAAGACACAAAGAATAACCACAAAGTTCACAAAGTTTCAATCTGTGCAATTAGAATGTAGTGAGCACCTTTAGGTGCGATCTCGTAGCATTAAATCGGGTCTTACGGGTCTAAAAACCCTCACTACATCGTACGATTCAGTCAAAAAACTCTGCATTCTTGCAGTAACCCATCCTAATTGCACAAGTCGCAAAGTTTTTTAACCCTTTCATCCTCTGTGCCCTTTGTGAATTTCTTTGTGTCCTTTGTGGTTAATCTTCTCTTCTGATTAACCCTTCGTCAAACTAACATTTTAACATGAAACAGTCCTGTTGTCAATGAAAAAAAGATTGACTGCGTGATGTGTCAGTGAACTTAAGGGAATTTCTATAGGGAAAATACACACCCCCTACCCCCTCTCAAGAGGGGATTTCTGTATTCCCCTCTAACAAGAGGGGTTAGGGGTGTGTGAAGTTTACTCCGCTAAAACAGAATATACCTTCCACTAAACAATTAAACGGAAAAAAGGGTGAGGGTTGAGTTTAGATTGGCGGTGATGAACTCATCCTTTGCTGCTGGATTCATAGATATAGCTGAGGGTGTCCAGGGAAGCTCTATGGTTTGTAGTGGCTCGCCTGTCTCTGTATCCCATAGCCTGAGGGTGTTATCTTGGGAGCCAGATATTATCTTTTTGCCATCTAAAGAAAACGCACAACTCGAAACCCTGTCTGTATGCCCCTTAAACTGGCGAATCTGCTTGCCCGTCTCCTTTTCCCACAAAATCAGGGTCTTATCAGCCGAGCCAGAGAGGAGCAAGTCACCATCCGGCGAAAACGCACAACTCGAAACCCAGCTTGTATGCCCATTAAACTGGCGAATCTGCTTGCCCGTCTCCTTTTCCCACAAAATC
>DYDG01000079.1 GCA_020717845.1 Marinifilum sp.
GTAGGGTTAATGGTGGAAAAAAATAACGGATTTGGATATGCTGCATGGTTCAGGCAAGATAGCAGTTCATCTGGAGTAGGTATTGGAACAAAGGGAAATGCTGGAATGATTCACGGATTGACATCTGCTGGTGGAGCAGCAGACTTGGTTTTGAATCCAGTATCTGGCAATGTCGGTATCGGAACAATAAAGCCAGATACAAAGTTGCATGTAATAGGCAGCATTTTATCAGAGACTAGCGATCGTACTGCATTTCATGCAAAAGATAAATTAGATCCAGGGATTACCCTGCATAATACTGCTTCTATTATGTCTGATTGGCAAATATTTGCAGGAGGACCTAACGGAGATATTAAGGATAAGCTTGTTGTTCTACGTTGTGATATGGAAAATGATCTGCCAAACACCTCTATAGCAACAGTTCTTTTTGTAGACAAAATCCCTGCTGGTGAAAATCCAAATGACCCTATCCATGTCATTATAGGAGATGCTTCTTCAATTGATGCACCGAAATATAATGACAGGTCTTTTTTACAAGTTGGTGGAGATATTGAGGGAGGTGTACTGAAAATTTCTCCAAATCATAATCCTAATGCTCCGCTTCCTCCGCCACCAACAACTGGTGTGGTATTATACACGATTACGACTTTTAACGGTGCTGAGTTGTGGGCTGTAAATGACATTGGAAATAGAAGTAAACTATTCCCATAATTTTTATAGAAAATAGTCATTTCTACAGTAGAGGGTAGGAATCTATAATAAAATTATTTCTCCCTAACTTCAAGGAGGCAAAAGTTAAATGAGACGAATGAGTATAATTATTTTGTTGAGCCTTAGCATAGGAATACCAGTAGTTTATGGTCAAGAAGAATCGACCACAGATAGAATAAAAGAGAAATATGAAATAGGAACAGAAACGATTGGTGGGATTATTGCTACGGTCAATGATAAGCAGATTACTACTAAAGAGTTGTTTGAAAGATTGTATAACCTTAATGGACAACAAGTGCTAAATCAGATGATTAGTGAATTGCTTGTCCAAGAAAAGGCTGCAAAACAACAAATAGAAGTTAGTTTGGATGAGATTACTATAGAGATTGATAAGTTTAAGAAACAGTTTGGTGATGAAAAAAGTTTAAGTAATCAGTTGTCTGTTCAAGGAATGACTGTAGAAGATCTGAAAAGCCAGATTGAATTGCAACTATTAACTAAAAAACTATTGGTAAAAGATAAAAACTTACAAGTAACTGAGTTAGAGATTAAAGAATATTTTGACAAGAATAAAGACAAAATGGCTACTCCAGAACAAATCAGGGTAAGCCATATCTTAGTAGGGACAGAACAGGAGGCAAAAGATTTATTGATTGCCTTGCAAGCAAGGGCAGATTTTAAGCTATTGGCAAAAGCAAAATCAATGGACAACTTAAATAAGGAGAAAGGTGGAGAGATAGGTTTTTTTTCTAAGGGTAATTTGGTGCCTGAATTTGAACAAGTAGCCTTTGGTCTTAAAAAAGCAGGCGATATAAGTGATATAGTTAAAACACAATTTGGATACCATGTTATCAGATTAGAAGAAAGAAAGCCATCACAATCAGCAGAATTTACTCAACAAATACAGGATAAGATTGAAGAGTTATTACTTCAACAAAAATTGTCTCAGGAGATACCAAATTGGTTGCAAGAATTGCATAGTAAAGCAGAAATTAAACTCTGGGATTTGAGATGAAGTGTAGATTGTCGTGTAAGAATAAAAATCTAAGGAGGCTGAATTAAATATGAAGTTAAAACAGGAGTGTTTTAGCTGGGCTAATAGTTGGACTATTCGTGTGCGTCAGCAGTATAGCTCATAGTGCGATTTCGGATGTTATGAGTTTTCAAGGAGTGCTGAAGGATGCAAACGGGAAGATTGGAGTAAAAAATGAGTCGATGTGGATTCCGCATCATTAATAATTGATGTATGTGTACTCAATCGGCTGGAGATTCCTCAAAAAATCTCCAGCCGAATATCTTCTACATGTTATCGCAGAAATTCACATTTTCTCCAGTTAGATTTCAAAGGCAGAATCCTGTGGATAAGTTATGTGGAGATAGTGTCGCATCGTGAATTGTGAGTTGAAATTTGGCAATGATCATGAGCTATTCAGTAGAATTAAGTGGATTTAAGACAGATAATCTTACACTTTGAGCAGCACGGATTAAATTGGACTGAGTATCTGCACAAACAAAAGTAGGGTTAAACCTTTGGATGGCAAGAACACAAGCTAAGATAATTGCATCTGAAGAACTAATGTTGTAGGAGAATATAAGGTTATGACAGGAGATAATGTGCATTCTCTTTACATCAATGATACCAATTTTCGCTTTTTGACAGTCAGAATAAAAGGTTGATAAGGCTATCTCTAATTCATTAGGGGTAAGTTCACCACGATTCTTAATTCTGTTTAAGGCTGACATTACTTCGGCAAGGCTAATACTACAAATAACTATAGAGTTGCAAGGATTATCAAAGATTCTATCAACACTATCAGTTCCTTGTTCAGTATGGTATCTTTTTATTAAGGCACTTGTATCAAAGAAGTACGTCATAACTGTTCCTTACGCATCTGTGATATTTCTTCGGACAAAGAGCCTTTAATTTTAGATAGTAACTTGCGGACTTGTGTTATGCTGGTATTAGAAACAGTGATTAATTTGTCAAGACCATAATCAGAGCCTTTGATAATATCAACACCTGCTCTTTGTAAGTCGTCAATGGTGAGGAGATTCTCGTTATCATTTAAAAGTGCGATTGCTGGTTTAGACATAAGTCACCTCGCTATCCTAAATGGAGTATGATTAAATAGTATAACACCTTGATAAGGAGATGTCAAGGAGAAGTTTTGAAGAAGCCGTAAGCAATTAGTCATTGGCAAGGAAACGGACAACCACAAGGGATTGTCCCTACGAGAACATTTGTTATTGTAGGGGCAGAAGGTAGTATCTCTGGCAGATGCCAGGGATACTACCTATCCCCTTGTTCCTGTCTGAAACTGTTTAAAACAGTAGTGTCGTGTCAAGCATCAATTGTCGGATAGTTTATAATGTAGCTGCAGAAGGTAGCTCCTCTGGCAGGCTTGTCCCTGCCTTTTTCCAATGTAGAGACGCAACATTTTGCGTCTCTACTACATGCGACAGATTAAGCTTGATGCGACAGTAGTCTATGGTGAAAATTTTAGGGAGCAGGCTGAGAACATCTTCGAATTCGGCACGTTGCATTATCGATAATCACTAAAGAACGAGAGATGTCTTCAAACCTGACTTCTGACAAAATTTTTTCTAAGCGGGGATTAACCATCTCAATGCTTAAGGGGTTTATTCTAACTAAAATTACTCCAGGATTACAGCCAATAGGAAATTTTATAATGTTGCCAAAATGTTTATCAAAAGTGAGGATAATTCTATTTTCTTTATTAGCCAGGGCAGCAATCTCATCATCCTCACTCCCTTTTAATTGGAGTTCGCTAATATCGATAAGATCAAAGCCCATCTTTCGGAGGAAGGTAACAGTGGCAGTAAAAATGTTTTCATCTGTGAGTAATTTTATTCTATTGTCCATGTTACACCGCTATCGGAAGAAGGATCTCTTCGTCTTTTACTAGCATGACTGTGTATTCCAGGACAGATTTAATGTCATCTGGAGTAATTTGAGGATAGCATTCGTTAACTATTCGCTCAAAAGAGTAGCCTTCTTTTATAAGCTGGAGGATGATATAGATAGGAATTCTGGTTCCATTAATGCAGGGTTGACCACCGCATACTTTTGGGTTAATAGAGATTCGTTCAAACATTTTTACAATACCTCCTGGATAGGAAGTATAACATTAGTTGTAAGGTATGTCAAGAAAAAATTTGTACCTAATGTAAGCTGTTAGTGAACGGTAGGAGAATTTGCATATCTGCCTGTCTTTAAACAGCTTTTAGACAAAAACAAGGTAGCAATTCTAATTTTGGAGTGCGGTAGCTTGCTACCGCTTTTGGATATACCAAAAACCAGGCTTTTTGTCCCTATCTAAATCCAAAGCAAAGCGGTAGCAAGCTACCGCACTCCAAAAAGATGCTACATCCTTGTTCATGTCTGAAATCGTTTGAAGCTATAGTCTGTAGCAGTAAGGGTCTTCAGACCCGATTTAATGATGTTACGAGGTATATTTAAGAAGCACCTAACGGTGCTTACTATATTAAGATAGGAGGTCAAATGTTTAAGAAAGTAAAATGGTTATCAGGTATTTCAGCAGCAATAGTTCTTTCATTAGGACTACTTGGGTTCACTGCTGTATCCAGTCAAAGTGCCCAGGACAATCAAGGCTATGAAATCAAGCCATGGGTATTTAACAATGGTGGTGGAATAGCTAAATCTGCAGATTACTCGACACGTGCATCAATTGGGCAGGCAGCGATTGGTGTAGTTAGTGGTAATTATACAAATCAAGCAGGACATATCTACGCTTCAAGTTTAAGAATAAGAGTAAGCAATCCAAGCATAACCGGGATTAACCCCAATTCAGCACTAAACACTGGTCCGGTAAATGTAACCATATTTGGCGGTAATTTTAAGCCTGGGGTTTTGGTTAAACTTACTAAAGCTGGCCTTACAGATATTACAGCAACTAATGTCAATGTAGTTGCATCAAATAAACTTACCTGTACCCTTGATTTAAGCGGGGCAAGGGCTGAAGTATGTAATATAGTAGCAACCAACCCTGATGGCATGTCAGCTGTATCACGTTCTTGCTTCTATGTCATTAATCCCACAGCATCACCTGCGTTCTGGGAAAGGCAAGAGATAGGTAAAAGCCCTACAACCTCTAAGGGAAGTATGCTGGGTGTGACAGTTGGTGATGGGGATAATAATGGTAATGTAGAGGTATATGCTGGCTGTAAGGATGGGGGTGTCTACCAGTTTAGATGGGATGGAACAAAATGGGATAGGCAGACAATAGGCACCAGTGCCGTAAGTGGTGGATATATGATGTCAGTAGCAGTTAGTGATGGAGATAATAATGATGACTTAGAGGTATATGCTGCCTCTAACGATGGATATGTATATCAATTTAGATGGGATGGAACAAAATGGGGCAGAAGGATAGTAGGCAGCAGTACGGCAAAATCCGGGGGAGAGATGTTGTCTGTAGCGGTTGGCGATGGTGATAATGATGGCAGGATGGATGTGTATGCTGCCTGTAAGGATAAGAATATCTACCAGTTTAACTGGGATGGAACAAAATGGGGCAGAAAAATAGTAGGCAGCAGTACGGCAAAATCCAGTGGAGATATGTTATCCGTAGCAGTCGGGGATGGTGATAATGACGGCAGGCTGGATGTGTATGCTGCCTGCAAGGATAAAAATATCTATCAATTCAGGTTTGATGGAACAAATTGGCAGAGGGGTGTTATCGGCAGCGGCAAGAATGAGATGCTGTCTGTAGTTATTAATGATGGAGATAATGATGGCAAGAAAGAGATATATGGTTCACATAAGGGTGGATATATGTCTCAGTTTGTCTGGACCGGGAACAATTGGCAGGCAAGGGATATAAATGTTCCGCCTGTTTCTACTAAGGATATGTATTCTGTTACAGCAGGTGATGGTGATAGTGATGGCAGGATAGAGGTATATGGGGCAAATGCTGATGGGCATGTATATCAATTTGTCTGGACCGGGACTAATTGGCAGGCAAAGGATCTCGTTGCCTCTCCCATCCCTAAGCCAATGGATATGCTATGTGCAGCTATTGGTGATGGTAATAACGATGGCAGTATGGAGGTGTATGGTGTAAATAAGGATGGACAGGTGTATCAGTTTAAGGCAATAAACAGATTAAAGGTTGCTCTGATAACCAATAAAGATACCTATGGTGTAGCCGAACCAATGAAAATAACGATTTCTGTTACAAACAATACTGCCGGAACAACTACACTCAATCTCCCTACAAGTCAATTAGCTGATTTTCAGATAAAGGATAGTCAGGAGAACAATGTTTATCAATGGTCAAAGCATCAAGCATTCCTTCAAGTGCTCACTGATATAACCTTAGCCCCTTACGAGACAAAGACCTTGCTAAATACCTCATGGGACCAGAAGGATGATCATGGTTTACAGGTACAGGGAGGGAAATACTGTATTGATAGCTGGATAGTTAGCGGCAAAACTCATTCACAGATACATGCATTAAGCAAGGAGGTTACCATATCATCACCCAAAGGTTGGACAATACCAATATCTGCCCAGATAAAAGGTATGACTGGTAGTATTACCTGCGGAGCATTCTCTGATGCTACAGATGGATATGACCCATATTATAATGAAAGCCCTATACCACCAGCATCGGTTGACACAACATATCTTCAAATATTCTTTCCACATTCTGAGTGGAATATGAATTTCGATAAGTTTATCAGGGATATTAAGGGATATAACCCAGGTCAAAAATGTGTTATCTGGGAGTTTGAGGTAAAGACCAATGCTGTTAATACAGATATGGCTCTTCATCTAAATACTCTGAATGTGCCAGAAGAATATACAAAGGTTAATCTTCTGGACATGGATGGAGATAATAGTTGGGATTTGCGGACAACATCAGGTACTATTACTGTTAATTCAGGAATTGAGGGGCATAAAAGGTTCAAATTAGTGGCAATGACAGAGGATGAATTGGACAGATTAGACCATTTATTTAATACAGGCTGGAATATGATGGCTACTCCTCTTCAGGCAGTTAATTCTGCACCAGCAGATGTGCTTGGGGATGATGTTGAAACATATTATGTTTACGAATGGATCGATTCACACTATCAGGAGCTGGATAAAAAGAAAGGCTCCATAGTTCCGGGTAAGGGCTACTGGTTAGGGTTGTTGGGCACAACCACCATTGATGTAGAGGGTGTAAAGTTAACCGGAACATTCTCCATACCGATTAAATCTGGTTGGAATATGATTGGCTGCCCATTTAATTCTACCTCTACTGTAATTATGGTTGAAAAGAATGGTGAGAGGAAGACATTTGCTGAGGCAGTAAGAAGCGGCTGGGTAATAAACGCTCTTTATACCTATAAAACTGGTCAATATCAAGCAGCTTCAGGGATAGAGCCATGGCAGGGTTATTGGTTTCCGGCAATAGTTGACTGCAGTCTGCTTATTTCAAATAGTTCACAGCAGGATACAGCCTTGAAATCCAGTTTCTATGCTCCAGGATCTGAAAAATCTGAAAATGCCTGGCAGGTGAATCTACAGGTTCAAGCAGGCAGCTGCAAGGATACAATTAACAATCAGCCAGTATTTGGTGTAGCCCAACAGGCAGCAGCAGGGTTAGACCTGTGTGATAAGATTGAGCCGCCAACACCACCTCAAGGTGAATATGTCAGTCTATTCTTTACCCATCCAGAAGAGGAGATATTTGATAGATTTGATTGGGATATCCGATCACTAATGGATGATATTATGAATGAACCTATTATCTGGACATTTAATGTAGAGACTAATGTCTCAGGTGAAGTGGTTATTAATTGGGATAACAATAGCCTGCCTGATGGATATAATGTTATCTTGATTGACAATGGTAATGGTGATAGAGAAGCGGGTATGGGTATGAAGATAGATATGCATGCGGCAAATAAATACACCTATTGCACAGATTATCCAAAATCCCCAATTCTGGCTTCCAAAGCTATCAATCAATTTCAGATTATTGTTAGTAAGGTAGCAGATGCCATTCAAGTTAGTCCAGCATCTGACCTAACCAGAGCCTATGTCTATCCTAACCCAGCAAAAGAGAGTGTTACCTTTGCTAAATTAACCTCTCCGGCAAGGATTCAGATACTTACCTTAGCAGGTGAATTGGTCAGAACATTAGAGAATAACGATAATGATGATTTTGTAGAGTGGGATTTGAGGAATGAAGGTAATGAGAAGATAGCCAGTGGTGTCTATCTCTATTTGATTACAGATGATAAGGGTAATAAGAAGGTAAATAAGATAGCAGTGATAAGGTAGCACAGGCTTCCAGCCTGTGGAATAGTAACACAAGCTTCCAGCTTGTGAAATATAGGAGGCAAACCATGATAAACGCAAAAAACGTAAAGAATGTAAGGAATGTAAGAAATACATTGGTTGGGGTATGTATTCTGGCAATTACTGCTGGGATAGCTCTGAATGCAGAGGCAACAAACAGCAAGGCAGGCACAAAGGGGGGGCAGTTTCTCAAGATAGCTGTAGGGGCAAAACCGGCGGCACTTGGTGGTGCCTTTGCAGCGGTTGATGGGGATGTAAACTCCATCTGCTGGAATCCGGCAGGTCTTGGCAGCATCAAGCAGTCACAGGCCAGTTTTATGCACAGTGAATGGCTCAGTGGTGTCAAGTATGAGTTTGCAGGCTATGCCAAACCGCTGTCTGAGGGCAGAGTGATTGCTGGCAGTATTAATTATCTTGGAAGCGGAAACATAGAGGGCTGGAAAGACGCAAATAACCGCAGTGATTTCACAGCCGGTGATATGGCTGTAACCATGGGCTATGGCTGTAAGATGAACGAAAGGATGCTGGTTGGAGCTAATGTCAGGATTATTCATCAGAAGATCAAGGATAGCTCTGCTGCCGGAATAGCTGTAGACATGGGGATATTATGCTCAACAAGGGTTAAGGGATTGATGATTGGTGCTGCCTTGCGAAACCTGGGGACAAAGATGAAGTTTGAGAACGAGGCAGACAGCCTCCCCTTAGAACTTAATGGCGGTATTGCCCTTAACCTGCCAAAGTTGCTTTGTGTCATGGATGTAACCATACCGACAGATAATGACCTAAGAATAAATGCCGGCATAGGCTATCAACTAACACCACGTTTGAACCTGCGAGCTGGCTATGGTTCTGATAATGACCTCAGAGATGGGTTTAGTGCTGGCATAGGGATTAATGCAGAGGTTCTCCAGTTTGATTATGCCTATGTCCCTTACGGGGATGTGGATAATACCCATCGGGTATCAGTGGGAAAGAGTTTCTGAGATTTTTTCAACCTGTGTAGTTAGGATATAGATTGTGATTTTCCGGGATGGTTCACCATTGTGTGAAAGCTTGCGGCTAAAAACATTGCACGAATAACTGTAGGGGCAGACCCCTGTGTCTGCCCTGATTTGTGGACAGATAAAGGAATCACACGAAAAATGGTGAAAATGAACCGTCCCATTTTCCCCTTTTTCCATCTTTTCCATTTTTCCTTACTTACACTCGACAGGCTGTTACGGAATAAGAATTTGGCACGAGAGGTACACAATATGTTGGGTCAAATTTACTGTTGTCCACCATATATGGTATGCCGTTGTCGCTGATTTTGCATTCCGTAACAGCCTGTCGAGTTATAGTGAATGTAAAAGTGGGTTTTGAAAAGGAGGGAAAAAAATAATGCAAAAGATAGGTATGATTTGCCAACTGTTCAGGGAAGATGCTCAGGTAATCTCCAGAACTCCTGACATCACTCTGCTAACCTCCCGAAAAATAAGGGATTGTTGGCAAATAGGCTTCGATTAGAAATTTGAGCGGTTTTTGCCGAGTGAAATTGCAAGAGACTACCATATCTTGTTGATAGCTACCTTGCGAGCACAACCAGTAGAGGTAGGCTCTTCTTGCAACCGCCTATTTTTTTTCGCAAAATGTCAGGAGTTCTGACTCTCTCCCATTACGAATTGAACGCATCAAGTAGGACACAATAAGAGGCGTTGCAATCATTTCAGATAATTCAGACATTCGATAAAGCAAATAATCGGTTAATATTTTTCAGCAGACATGGACAAATATCCCCCTCACCCTAACCCTCTCCCTCCAGGGGGCTGACAATTGGACACACTTGACACCGTGAACAAAAAACGGTATTAAATATATGTCGCATTGGCAGGGACAAGCCCTGCAGCTACAGGAACTTAACGCCTTTGGCGGACTTGTAGCTGC
>DYDG01000080.1 GCA_020717845.1 Marinifilum sp.
ATACAGACATAGTTTTGGGTTGTGCCTTTTCCTCAGATGGCAGCTTGATCCTGTCAGCCTCTGCTGATCCCACCCTGCGGCTGTGGGAGACAGAGAGCGGCCGCGAGATTCGCCAGTTTAAGGGACATACAGACTGGGTTTGGGGTTGTGCCTTTTCCCCGGATGGCAGCTTGATCCTGTCGGCATCTAATGATAAAACCCTGCGGCTGTGGGAAAAAGAGAGTGGCAACGAGATTCGCCAGTTTAATGGACATACAGCCAGGGTTTGGGGTTATGCCTTTTCCCCGGATGGCAGCTTGATCCTGTCGGCATCTAAAGATAAAACCCTGCGGCTGTGGGAGAAAGAGAGCGGCCGCGAGATTCGCCAGTTTAAGGGACATACAGCCAGTGTTTTGGGTTGTGCCTTTTCCCCGGATGGCAGCTTGATCCTGTCGGCATCTAGGGATAACACCCTGCGGCTGTGGGAGACAGAGAGCGGCCGCGAGATAGAGTCAATCCAGCTTTTATGGACACCTCAAGCAATAGCCCTGAACCCAAAGCAGCCAGGCCAGTTGGTAACAGCCAATCGCAACTGCACCTTGAGCCTTTTTGATATTCCAACCATAGCCGATTAATGGGGAGTGAGAGATGGTGGAAAAGGAGAGGATTATGGATAGTAAATTAAGCATAACCAGAATTGTTATTTTAGTCCTGTTATGGTGGAGTATTCAACTTGTTCCTGTTTCAGCAGTAGTAGAGACGCGATTAATCGCGTCTCTACATTGGGAAAAGGCAGGGACAAGCCCTGCAGCTACATTAATAAACCATTTGACACTTGAGACTTGACACGACAGTACCCATACACAGGCTTTATCCTTACCGTTTTATTCTCAACCCTAACTCATCACGAATTAAAAGATTTGATTGCTGCAACCACAGCACTTCTTTGCTCATCTATTAATTCAGGGTATATGGGCAGGGAAATAACATCAGAAGATGCCTTTTCGCTCTCAGGAAAGTCTCCTTGCTTATATCCTAAATAGGAGAATGCCTCTTGTAAATGCAGAGGCATGGGGTAGTGGATAGCAGTAGGTATGCCATTATCGGTTAGATGTTTTTGCAATCTGTCACGGGATTGGACACGAAGGGTGTATTGATTATAGACACATGTATTCCATTCCTCCTTAAAGGGGGTAGCAAGCGATACAATGTCTTTTAACGATTCGTTGTATCTTTCAGCAATCTGCCTTCTGCTTTCAGTCCATTTCTGGATATATCTTAGCTTTACCCTCAAGACAGCTGCCTGAATCTCGTCAAGACGGCTGTTACAGCCAATAGCAGAATGATGGTATTTGATCCTTGAGCCATGATTTCGCAACATCTTTAATCTTTCAGCTGTCTCCTTGTCAGCAGTCAATATCATGCCACCGTCGCCATATGCCCCAAGATTTTTTGCTGGAAAGAAGGAAAAGCATCCAGTATGACCAATGCTTCCAGCACATTTGCCCTTATACTCAGAAAGTATTGCTTGGGCTGCATCCTCAATCACGACAAAGTTGTGCTTTTTTGCTATATCCATAATTGGATCCATATCTGCCATCTGACCATAAAGATGGACTGGAATGATAGCCTTTGTCTTTGTAGTGATTGCCGCATCAATCTTCTGGACATCAATATTAAATGTTTTGGGATCAATATCAACAAACACAGGCTTTGCACCCAGGAGTGCTACAACCTCAGCTGTAGCAATAAAGGTAAATGGTGTAGTGATAACCTCATCCCCATTGCCTATCCCATAAGCCATCAAGGATAATAGCAGGGCATCTGTGCCTGAGTTTACCCCTATGCCATACGTGCTGCCACAAAGTGAAGCAACCTCTTCTTCTAATAACTGAACCTCTTCGCCAAGGATAAAGCTCCCCTTTTCCAGAACGCGAATAACAGCCTGATCAATCTCCTCTTTTATGGCATGATATTGTTTAGTTAGATCCAGTAACGGCATATTCATCAATATTTTTCCTCCTATGTGATGTGATGTAGAGACAAGGCATTGCCTTGTCTCTACAATATTTACACCCCAGCCATCTGTAGTATCTCTGGCACTATCTCTTCCTTGCCAATAGCCATGATATGCACACCAGGACAGATATTTTCTTCCTTTATCTGCTTTATCTGCCGAGCAGCTATCTCCATACCCTTTTGCAATGCCTTCCCCTTTTCTGCACCAGCCATCTCATCGATAAGCTCCTGCGGAACGGTTACCCCAGCTACATTGGCATTGAGATATTTTGCCATGCCTGCTGAGACAAGGACAAGGATGCCAGCCAATACTTTAGTATTGGATTGCTGGGCATGTTCCATGAATTTCTTGAGCATATCCATGTCATAAACTGCCTGTGTCTGGAAGAACTCTGCCCCTACCTTTATCTTCTTGCGAAACTTCAAGAGTTGGGAATCCATGTTATCTGCCTCAGGGGTAGCCGTGGCACCAACACAAAATTCAACCCCGCCATCCAACTTATTCCCGCCAAGATCCTGACCCTGCTCCAAATTCCTTACTGCTGCAATCAATTGCACAGAATCCAGGTCAAACACCTGTTTGCTGCCCTTATGATCGCCAAGGCTAATATGGTCGCCAGTCAGGCAGAGCACATTACGCACACCCAGAACATAGGCAGAAAGCAGATCTGACTGCAAAGCCATGCGGTTTCTATCACGGCAAGTCATTTGCAAAATCGGTTCACCGCCATGATCCTTGATGATATGACAAACAGCCACAGATGAAAGCCTCATCACTGATGACTGATTGTCGGTAACATTCATGCCATGCACAGTATCCTTTAATATCTCAATATGATGCAACATCTTATCAATATTTGTCCCTTTTGGTGGACCTATCTCTGAGGTAATTACAAACTCACCTGAATTCAATACTTCCTTAAACGGTCTGCTCATAATACACATCCCCCCTAAACATTTTTCGTTGTCCCTTATCTCTGTCTGTTGACCAATCCTTTGGCAACAATATTTCTTCTAATTGATCAAGTTGATTAAGCGTCTTTAATCGCCCATAAATCAATTGCCAGCCGCAGTCCATTTCCTTGCTTACCTCACACTTGCCATTCTGACTGCCACCGCAGGGACCATTGAGCAGTCCCTTTGAACATCTGGCAATCGGACATATCCCGCCAAACCTGCCCAGCCCGCAATTTCCACAACCACGACAGTTTTCTATCCACAGCCCATGCTCCTTTGGCATACCCATAAAGGTAGTATTTAATGCTGGATACACTGGTTTATTTGGGAATCTTTCAGCCAGTGCCTGCACACCTACACCGCAGGCAGATGAAAGGATGGCATCCACACCATCAACCTTATCCTTCAATGTATCCACAAACTCCCATTCACATTGACGCTGGATACAATCCTCCATCAATTCTGGTTTCTTGCCATCTATCTGCAAAGCCATACGCAGGCAAGAGGCAATAATTCCCACCTCTTTTTCACCGCCAGCCATGCACACGGTTACGCAGGTGCCACAGCCAACGATTAACACCTTCTGGTAGTCAGCCATCATCCCTTTAATCTCTTGAATCGGTTTTTGTTCAGCAACAATCATTTAATCCTCCTTTTTAGAATGCGGTAGTTTGCTACCGCTGAATGGGACACATATTAACAGCATCCATTTCATCCCAATATTCACTTCACCCTTTTAAAAATCTAAAAATCTTCCCTATCCCCTTTTTATCCCGAACACCAATAGGCAAGATAGCAAGTTTACCCTTCATAAACATCTGCTTCCCCAGATCCATGTCCTGAAAAAACTGTCTGCTTTTCAGTTTATACAACCCAATCAGCTCCAGTTCATGCACTCTGCCCCATCTTTTAACACTATCAAGAAACAATTGATGAAACATGGTTACATTTGGCTGTCTGGATATTTTTTCACTTACAGCTATCTCTCGCAACGAATCCATGACATGTGGGATATCTATCTTCATTGGACATCTGGCAACACAGGTTTGACAGCCAACGCACAGCCAGATAGTAGATGAATCAAGCACCTTATCTCTGTAGCCCATCTGGATCATCCGATTGATCTGATTTGGCTTATAATCCATCCATGAGGCAATGGGACAGCCTGAGGTGCATTTTAAGCATTGAAGACACTTATTCACATTTTCATGGCTCTTTTTTGTTACTTGCTGAGCAAATCCTTTGTTCATGATTATCACTCCTTTATTGGCAGGGGTAAATCCTGTAGTCCTAAAAAATTTGTATTCACGAAGTTACTAAAGTATAGCATATGTCAAACAAATATGTCAATTAAAATGTTTAGATGCGTTTGCCCTGATCTCAAAACGAATTTTTATTGACATCTTCTTCAATGTATGCTATATTAATAGCAATGGTCTAAAACTTATGATCAAATTTATAAGAAGAAGGAGGGTCGAAAAATGGATATTCTTGGGTTATTCCAAAAAATGGGGCTTAACGTAAGTAATGTTATTCTGATGCCAATTAACTTTGCACGGGAGACTGTAACCAAATATAATCTCCAAACCATCAGACGAACATTAGAGATTGTCTCTGCGACATGGTATGCCAATGCTGATAGGGCATATCCTGAAAACCTTGAGGTAAAGCAGTTTGCTCAACATCTTTCACCCATACCAAAGACGATGCTCAATCTCTCTATAAAAGAAGGTAATGACAGTAATCTGGTAACTATTACAGAGTCTACAGATCTTAAGCCAACCGGAAATGGCAATGTTGGCGGCTATCTCTATAATTCGCTTGAAGGGTTAATTAAGATAAACCATGCAGGGGTTGACATCTCTAATGTGCCATATAATGAGTATTAAAAAGAAGGCTGAAGACTGTTAGGGCTGTAATTTTTTCCTTACTTTTCCTATCTAACTCTAACAACCTTCAGTCTCTTCACCCTTTTCACCTATCTTTAATTCAGGAGGAAAATGATGAGTGTTTATGAAGGACAGCTTGATGCTAAGGGATTAAAGTTTGGACTTATTGTCAGCCGCTTTAATGAATTTATTGCTTCTAAGCTTGAAACTGGGTGTCTGGATGCCTTACTCAGACATGGGGCATCAAATGACGATATAGATATCTTTCGGGTGCCTGGTGCATTTGAGATACCGTGTCTGGCTAACAAATTAGCTGTTAATTCCAATAAAGAATATGATGCTATCATCTGCCTTGGGGTGGTTATCCGTGGCGATACCCCGCATTTTGATTATATCTGTGCTGAGGTTTCTAAGGGGATAGCTCAAGCCTCTTTTGCTGGAGGGATACCTGTTATCTTTGGTGTTCTTACCACCAATACAATCGAACAGGCTGTGGAAAGGGCAGGAACAAAAAGCGGGAATAAAGGGTTTGATGCTGGCCTTTCAGCCATTGAAATGGCAAACCTTTATCGGATTGTCAAATAATCATGCAAAGAAAAAATAAGAGACAGTCAAGGATAGTCGCTCTACATCTGCTTTTTTCTAAGGAAATGATCCATGGGAAAATAGAAAGAAATCTTCCTGTATGTATGGATTTTCATAAAAAGATAGCCACAGAGATAAGAGAATATGCTGAATTTATAGCAAATGGTGTGTCTGAAAATATAGCCTCAATAGATGAGATGCTCAGAGTATATTGCAAGAATTGGGATATAAGCCGAGTGGCGATGGTAGACCTGAATATCTTACGGATAGGGATGTTTGAGCTTGTATTTTGTGGTGACATTCCATCTGCTGTGGTTATTAATGAAGCCATTGAGATAGCTAAGATTTATGGTTCAGAGGATTCCTCAAGATTTATCAATGGAATCCTGGATAATGTGAAGAAAAAGGTGAGAGAGGGGGAGGGAAGCAGTTAGCTGAAGAAAATAGCTGATCGATAACTGCTAAGCTAAATACCATGAATGCAGATTTGCATATTCATACATGGTTTTCAGATTCTACGCTTTCCCCTGTGCAGGTGGTTACATATGCAAGGGAAATGGGACTGAAGGCTATAGCTATTTGTGATCATGATATAATTGATGGTGCAAAAGAGGCTGTTGAGTATGCTTCTGGCTCAATTGAGATTGTCCCTGGTGTTGAGTTGAGTGCTGTGGCTATGCAGCATGAAATTCATATCTTAGGATATTTTATGGATATGAATGATTCTTGCTTTAATGAGAGATTAGAGGCTTTTCGCAAGGCAAGAATATCACGAATATTTGAGATGATTGAAAGACTGGCCGCAATAGGCATAAAGATTGACAGCTCACAGATATTTGAGGCAGCTGGTAAAGGCTCTATTGGCCGGGTTCATGTGGCTACTGTTCTTTGTAGAGAAAATATTGTTTCCTCTGTGCAGGAAGCCTTTAATCTGTATCTTGGATATAATAAGCCGTGTTATATAAAAAAGACAAGGATCTCACCTGAAGAGGCAATAAAGATAATCCGTGAGGCAGGCGGGGTGCCTGTTCTGGCACATCCAGGTGTCTCTAAGTGTGATGAGATTATTCCTGAATTAGTTAGATTGGGTATTAAAGGGATTGAGGCTTATCATCCTATGCACCCTTTGCCACTCTGGAAGCATTATGAAAAATTGGCAAAAAAACACAGGTTGTTAATCACCGGCGGTTCGGATTGCCATGGCACAGCTCGGGGACACATGATGATTGGCACTGTTCGGGTTACGATGGAGAAAGTTGAGAAATTACGAACTGTGTGATTGATATCTATCACCACGAAGGCACGAAGAGATATAACAGAAGTATCAGATGGTTATACTTGATGTTCAAGTTTTTTCTTATTGAACCGCTTTGAGCGAGTAAAACCACAAGCAGGATGCTTGTGATACTAAAGTAAGTCAAGCTTTCAGCTTGGCAGATACTCTCACAGCATTTGTTGTTTTTGCAGCATTTTTATCTCAGAGCTTGCCATGTCTTGTTTTTCTTTGTGTCTTCGTGTCTTTGTGGTGAATTTGTGCTTGTGAAAAACGGAGGTATTATCTTGATTACCTTTATCATTGGCGGCATCCGTTCTGGAAAAAGTAAGTTTGCCTGTCAGATGGCTGAAGAAAAGGGAGGGAAAAATAAAGGGGTGGTTTATATTGCTACCTGTGTCCCATTTGATGATGAAACACAGGAAAGGGTGAAAAAACACAAGGACTCCAGACCAAAAGAGTGGTTAGTAATTGAAGAGCCAAGGGATCTGGAGAGGGTTTTGTTGACTATCCACGAAGGTAGTATTGTATTGATAGAGTGTCTGACCTTTTGGGTGTCAAACCTATTATTAGATGGAAAAGGGTATGAGGATATTTGTCAAAGCATAGCGGAATTGGTTGATGTTTTGAAGGGAATAAGCAGCGATGTTATCATTGTCTCAAATGAGGTTGGGCTTGGCGGTATCTCTCCCAATAAACTGGCAAGACTATTTACTGATATTATGGGAGAAACAAATCAGCTTATTGGTAGTGTAGCTGACGAGGTGTATGCTGTTATTGCCGGCATACCAGTAAGGATAAAGTAACTCAAGCCTCCAGCTTGAGCATTATAACTCACAAGCAAGGATGCTTGTGGGACACAAAGGAGTCTATTAATGAATGATATTATTACAGCTGTAATCCTGGGCATTGTTGAAGGTATTACCGAGTTTCTTCCTATTAGCTCTACAGGTCATTTGATCCTTACAGGAAATTATTTGAAGTTTGTTGGTGAAAAGGCTAATGCCTTTGAGATATTCATTCAACTGGGAGCTATTGTAGCTGTTTTGGGCTATTTTTACAAGCGTATCTTGCGGCTGATTAAAGGTCTGTTTGGCAAACCAATAATATTGCCAGGTGGATTGTCCAGGAATGTTGCATGGAGGTTTACCATTGGAGTAGGTATTGCCTTTATTCCTTCAGCTGTGTTGGGGTTGCTATTTCACGATATTATTGAGGACAAATTATTTACCCCCAGAACAGTAGCCATAGCCCTTATTGTTGGCGGTATTGGTATTTTGTTTATTGAGCGATTTTTCAAGGAATCAAGGGTTCATGTGATGGAACAAACAAGCTGGCTGCAATCATTCTGGATTGGTGCAGCACAATGCCTCTCTCTTATCCCGGGCATGTCTCGTTCAGCTTCAACCATCATGGGTGCACGGGTTTTAGGGCTTGATGCTGCCAGTGCGGCAGAGTTCTCCTTTTTCCTGGCTATCCCGACCATATTTGCAGCAACCATCTATAGCCTGCTCAAGGTGATTTCAACCCTTTCCTCTGCTGATGCCATGACCTTTGGCATCGGATTCTTTGTATCCTTTGTGGTGGCATGGATAGTAATTGCCGGATTTATGGCTTTTATCAAACGGCATAGCTTCATCGTTTTTGGCTGGTATCGTATCATCCTGGGTGTAATTGTGTTGATAATACTGGGACAATGAAATAAGGTTCTTTAACTAATCATCAGAACTCCTGACATCAGTATTGCTTAACATGGTTGGAGTCTCAAAAGACAACCCAAGTGGTCATTTACTATTACTCGATGTTCAAGGTTTTTCAATCTGTGATAGTCAGAATAGAACGGCTTACCATATTTGTAGCTGCGGGAGATAGCACTGGCAGCAGACCTTCTGCCTCTGGCAGGTCGCAGCTACAAGAATATCGGATAGCATTTTACTGCTCTGGACTGGTAGTTCTCATGAGCCCCACAAAAAACTTGAACATCGAGTGTAAAATCCTGTAATCCTGTCTAACCTCCTAAAACCTCATCAGCACTGATGCCCGATGAGAGTGGTCAAGATCATAATCTGTCAGTTTATTAAAGGAATAATCTATTTGCCAGTTACGCATTGCAATCCCCATGCCGAAAGTTAGATTTCCTCTGTCCTCACCCAGTCTGAGCCGTATACCCTGCATAACCTCAACCTCACACCCGACATGATGTTGAATGGAATAATCCTTTTTCTCATTGACACCCTTCTTGGTATTAACATCTACTGCAACAATTAATTTTTCGTTGTACAACTTACCAGCCACACCAAGCCTTACTGTTGCCGGGAATGATTCGTCATCAAAATTAGCTGAGAAGTTTTTTAATGCCAGCCCAACACATAGGTTATTCAGTCCATTCCCCTCTTTTATAGGGTAATTATACAAAAGTCCCATATCATACCCAAATCCACTGCCGCTATCCATTGAGACATCAAGCCCAAACCGCTTCACACTTATCCCGGCAGAAAGCACCTTTGTAAACCTATGGGCACCGGAAAGGATAAAGGTTGACTCGCTCATCTTATTCTCCTGGCATTTTGCTCCCCTACCCTCTTCAAGCCTTGCCCTTTCATCCAGATAGCTTATCCCAATAGCCCAATCACTGCTAAATGGCAGGGACAGTGACGAATATGACACGGCTACGCCATCAACATCCATTGGCTTGAGATACATAAACCCAAGTTGTTTGGAGCCAATCTCAATAAGCCCAGCTGGATTCCAGTACCCTGCATTTGCATCATCTGCAATGGCAACATACGCCCCACCCATGCCCTGCGGTCTGCACCCGATCTGCAAATCAATAGGTGTCGCATTCACACTGCCTGCAAGCATGACTAACATCAATCCGAATACCATTCTCTTCATTTTTCTCAACCTCCTTATTTATGATTGGATGGGTAGATAGGCTGAAGGTTGTTAGGCTGTAAGGTAAGAGAGAATCTAACAATCTCTTTTACCTTACCACCGCAAAATCACAGACAAGAATATCTGTGCTACCTTATCACCCCTATCTTCCCTGCCTTCTTATCCCCTTCTGTCGTGGTAATTACATAAATATATATCCCACTTGATACCTTTTCATTAGCCTTATTTTG
>DYDG01000081.1 GCA_020717845.1 Marinifilum sp.
GGAGAACAATGAATTACTCTCGAGCTCGATTTGATATTATTTTATTCTTAATCACTATTACCTTAGTGGGTATTGGGGTATTGATGATCTATAGTTCCAGTGCTATATTTGCTCAAAAGTTTACCCAGGACAGCTATTTCTTGTTCAAGAAGCAGATCCTCTGGATATGTATCAGCAGCATGGGGATGCTTATTGCCTGGAAGACTGATTACAACCTATTCCGCAAGTTTAAAGGGCTTATTATTGCTCTGGGACTGCTTTTATTGATACTAACGATTATCCCGGGTATTGGCTATAAGATAGGCGGGGCAACAAGATGGCTAAAGGTAGGTGGAATTGCCTTTCAGCCGTCAGAATTGATCAAGCTATGCCTTATTATCTGGATGACTGATTTTATTGTCAAGAGAAAGGCACATCTTAAGAGTATGCGTAAAGGATTTTTGCCGGCATTGATGTTTTTATTGCTTATCATCCTTATCCTATTAAAACAGCCCCATTTTGGGATGATTATCATGCTTTTCAGTGTAACCATGGTTATCCTCTTTATTGGGGGGATAAGCTTAAAGCATATTACATCCCTGCTTCTGATTGCGATCCCTATGCTGGCATTTGTAGCCTTTAAGGCACCATATCGTGTCAGACGGCTAACTATTTTTATGGATCCCTGGTCAGATGCCGGGGATAAGGGGTATCATATTATCCAGTCATTGATTGCCTTAGGCTCTGGTGGTTTATTTGGCGTAGGATTAGGTGAAAGCAAACAAAAGCTCTTCTATTTGCCTGAGTCATCAACAGACTTTATCTTTGCCATCATTGGAGAAGAGGGTGGATTTATTTTTGCTACTGCGGTTATTCTCTTATTTATTGGTTTTGCTTATTGTGGAACAAAGATATGCCTGGCTACCGATGATTTCTTTGCCAGCTTATTTGCCTTTAGCCTGACGTTTATTATTGTTGCTCAGGCATTTTTTAATATTGGCGTAGTAACCGGGGTATTACCAACCACTGGTGTGCCATTGCCGTTTATCAGCTTTGGTGGCTCTGCCCTATTCTTTAATATGGTATGTGTAGGGATATTGATGAATATTGCCAAGGGGTCGTTTGGGAGAAGAGGGTGAGGGAAGGGGAGAGAGCAGTTAGGGATTAGGGATTAGAGGTATTTTAATGCGAATAGTTATTACTGGCGGGGGAACAGGTGGACACCTTTACCCTGGGATATCAATTGCATCTGGATTAAGGGAAAAACAGGAAAAACAAGCAGAGATACTGTTTATTGGCAATATCCATGGACTTGAGGCTAAGATTGTGCCTCAAGAGGGGTTTGAGTTTAAGGGGGTTGATGTTTGCGGCTGGAATAGAACATTGCTTGGTGTTTTTATGGTAGTGTGGAAATTAATAGGGGCATTTTTAACATCACGCAAATATTTGTTAGAATTTAAGCCCTCTGTTATCCTGGGAACAGGTGGTTATGTTTGTGTGCCCATAATTCTTGCTGGGATAACATTAGGGATAAGGTGTGTGTTGCATGAACAGAATGCTATACCTGGATTGGCAGTAAGAATGCTTTCAAGGATTTGGGGAGTAGATAAAATAGCTGTTTCCATCCTTGAATCCTCTCAATATCTGCCGCATAAAAAGGGAGAGAATATTGTTGTTACTGGCAATCCTATCCGAAAAGGGATTGGACAGGTGAAAAAAGAGCAGGCAAACGAGAGGTTTGGTCTTTCAGCAGATAAGACTACAGTGCTTGTATTTGGCGGAAGCAGGGGGGCAAGAAGCATAAATACAGCTGTCATAGAGGCTTTAACCAGAGGCAGCATGAAACTCGAAGATTTGCAGATTATCTGGATTACTGGTTCAGACGATTACCAGATGGTATCCACGAGTGTTTCTGGGCAAGGCTTGCGGATATTTGAATACCTGAATGATATGGACTATGCCTATGGAGCAGCTGATCTGGTAGTATGCCGAAGCGGTGCCACAACAATAGCTGAGATTATTGCCTGTCGCCTGCCGGCAATCATGATACCATATCCTTATGCCACAGATAACCATCAGGAGAAGAATGCACGGGTATTAGAGCAGCGTGGGGCTGTCCGGGTGGTGCTTGATGCTGAATTGTCACAGGGAAGACTGACTGAGGTAATAGCTGAGTTGACCTATGATGTTAGAAAAATAGATAGGATGAGACAGGGGTATGAAGGATTTGATATGGATCCACATGGGGCAGTGGATAGGGTGATGCAAGTAGTTGTTAACGGTGAGCAGGAAGTGGTGATCGGTGATCAGTGATCGGGAAAGCGGTATCCTATATTACCTGATCACCGATTACCGATAACCATCTATCACTTACCAATTATTATCCGGAGGTAATTATGTTCAAAAAGATACAGCACATTCATTTTATTGGGATTGGCGGTTCAGGGATGAGTGGCATTGCAGAGGTATTATTAAGCTTAGAATACAAGGTTACTGGTTCAGACATGGCTGAGACAGAGATTACGAAAAGGCTGCAGGAATTGGGTGGAATGATTTATATTGGGCATAGCTCAAAAAATATTGATGATGCAGACGTGGTTGTTTATTCCTCTGCTGTTTCAAAAGAAAATCCAGAGGTTTTGGCTGCTCGTGAGAAGCGAATACCCGTTATTCCGCGAGCAGAGATGCTGGCTGAATTGATGCGGCTAAAGTATGGGATTGCTGTCGCTGGTGCACATGGAAAGACAACCACAACGTCCATGGTATCATTAGTGCTTTCTACCGCAGGATTGGATCCAACTGTGGTTGTTGGCGGCAGGTTTAATGATATTGGCAGTAATGCCAGATTGGGCAGCTCAGAATACTTAGTGGCTGAGAGCGATGAAAGCGATGGTAGTTTTTTAAGGCTATCCCCAATTATTGCTGTGGTCACCAATATCGATGAGGAGCATCTTGATTATTATGCGGATATTGTCCAGATAAAGGATACATTTGTGCAGTTTATGAACAAGGTGCCATTTTATGGCAGTGTTATCCTTTGCCTTGACAACAGTCACCTTCAATCAGTAATAGACAAAATCGAAAGAAGGGTTATTACCTATGGGTTGACCAGAGAGGCTATGATACGGGCAGAGGAGATATTGGTTGATGGTTTTTCTTCAGAGTTTACCGTGGTTTTTGAGAATGCAGCCCTTGGCAGAATAAGGCTTAATGTGCCAGGCATACATTATGTGTCCAATGCCTTAGCTGCTGTAGCTGTTGGACTGGATTTGAACATTGAGTTTGAGAAGATTGCTTCCGCCCTTGGCAATTATAGCGGGGTGCAGAGAAGGTTTCAAATAATAGGCGAGACTAATAATATTACTATTATTGATGATTATGCCCATCATCCCACAGAGATAGCCGCTACCCTGTCTGCAGCCAGATCAACCAACAGAAGGGTTGTGGCTGTGTTTCAACCACATCGATATACCCGAACAAAGGCATTGGCAAAGGGGTTTGGGCAATGCTTTAATGATGCTGATGTGGTTGTGGTAACAAACATTTATGGGGCAGGCGAAAAACCAATAGAAGGGGTGGATGCCTCCTTAGTTATCAAGAGCTTAGTTGAATCCGGACATTCAAGGGTAATGTTTTTGCAGACACATGATGAAATAGTTGATTTTCTACATGGGTTTGCCTGCCCACAGGATGTGGTAATTACACTGGGTGCTGGCGATATCTGGAAGGTAGGGAAAAGGCTATGGGAGATGTTGAAACAACAATGATCCATCAAGGGTATAAGTGGACAGATGGGACAGATGTCCTGCTGCCTCAATTAGTAAGGATCACACCACATGTATTGACCCAGGAACCAATGAGCAAACATACCTCCTTTGGAATAGGAGGTCCGGCTGATTTTTTTATTACTATTCAAAATAGGGGTGAACTGGAAAGGCTGCTGCATCTTATTCGAGAATACCATATCCCATTCTTTATCATTGGCAGCGGGACAAACCTTGTGGTCAGGGATAAAGGGATCAGGGGTATAGTCATCAAATTGGGTAAAGAATTCAGACAGATAACAATTGAGCATAACCTTATTACTGCTGGGGCAGGTGCATTGCTTTCTAAGGCAGTAAACATTGCTGCTAAAAATGAGCTTTCAGGGTTAGAATTTGCTGCTGGGATTCCTGGAACAATTGGCGGGGCAATTGTCGGGAATGCAGGGACAGAGACAGGGTGCATTGGTAATATAGTCAATCAGGTAGAGGTGCTTTCTTTAGATGGCAGATTTGAGGTATTAACAGGAAGTGATGCTGAATTTTCCTACAGAAATAGCAGCTTGAGAAAATATATTGTAATTAATGCAGAATTGTTGTTGACAAAATGCGATTTTTTAGGTATCATTAGTATGATGAACTCAATTCTTAAAAAGAGGCAGAATGCCCAACCTAAGGGAAAGGGTGCTGGAAGCATTTTTAAGAATCCAGAAGGGGTGTCTGCCTGGAAGCTGATAAGGGATGTCCTGCCCAAAGGAATACGAATTGGCGGGGCATATATCTCTTCCAAACATGCCAATTTTATCTTAGCCGATAAAGGGGCACAGGCAGATGATGTCGAGAGACTGATAATCTATATTCAGGAACGCGTCAGAAAGGATTGCGGGGTTGAGTTGGAGACTGAGGTCAGGATAGTATAAGTCTTATATGTCCTATAGGTCTTATATGTCCTATAAGACCTATAGGACATATAAGACTTATTATGGACTTAAGGGAATATTTTCTACATAAAAAAATTGGGGTATTGGCAGGAGGGATATCTTCAGAAAGGGAGGTCTCTCTTCGCTCAGGAAAAAATGTTTTAGACTCATTAGAAAGACAGGGGTTTGAAGCGTTTATCATTGATCCTGCTGATAATGATTTTATTGAGCAGATAAAAGTGGTGGGTGTTGCCTTTATTGCCCTACATGGCGGGTATGGAGAGGATGGCGGTATTCAGGGGCTGTTTGAGGTTATGGGAATACCATACACAGGGTCAGGTGTGCTGGCTTCAGCTCTATCGATGAATAAGGTAGCTTCCAAAAGGATATTCAGGGAACAGAGGATACCAACCCCTGATTATGCTTGTTTGCCATTGCCACAGGGAGATAGTTATGAGAACTTGAGCCGCAGATTGGGGCTGCCCTTAATAGCCAAACCAGTGTCCGAAGGCTCAAGTGTAGGGGTGACTATCATCAGGGATGAGTCAGAGATAAAAGGGATTGTTGATGAGCTGACAGATAAGCACAGGGATGTTTTTATAGAGAAATATATTCATGGTCAATCAGTGACAGTGGGTATTCTTGGCAATGCTGGGAAATTGCGTGCCTTGCCAGTATTAGAATTAGTAAGCAAGAATGAGTTTTATGATTATGAGGCTAAATATACATCAGGGATGACCGAGTTTATTATTCCAGCAAGATTAGATGCAGATGTTTATAAGAATGTCTGTCAGATAGCCATTAATGCCCATCTTGTTCTTGGGTGTGAGGGATTTTCCAGGGTGGATATGCTTGTTGCAGATGATGGATGCCCTTTTGTGCATGATGTTAATACCATCCCGGGATTGACAAATCTAAGTGATTTGCCGGCATGTGCTGCTGCGGATGGGATGAGTTATGATGAGCTTATTTTTGAGATGCTATGCTCTGCTTATTATAGAGGGGGTAAGTAAGGGGGATGTTGCGGATTGCCTTCTGCCTATACCATAGGAACTTATAAAATATGTCACGACATAGAGGACTGGCAAATAAGCTAAGTATAAGGAAGGATAAATGGCGAAGCAAAAAGGGACGCAAAAGGATAGCCCAGAACCTTTTTCAACGGATACGAAGGATAAGTTTTTGGGTAGTAATTGGTATAATCTGTGCCCTTGTTATTCAAACCCCTTCGTATCTCATGGATTCGCCGCATTTTTTTATTGACTCAATAGTAGTAACCATAAAAGGAGGCTCTGTTACCCAAAAAGAGGTTCTTAGCCGATTAGAAAAGTTTTTTTTGAAAAAATATTCTACTATGCATCCCAATATCTTCCGGGTAAGCATGAAGGAAGCAACAAAGGTTATTGCCTCATACTCAAGAGTGCTGAAGGTAACCGTAAAAAGACGGCTGCCAGGGAAGATATTGCTTGAGGTAGAGGGACGAACCCCAAGCATGATGCTTCGGGTAGCATCCAGATATTATGGTATTGACAAAGACAGGGTGGTTTTTCCTATTGTTTATAAAAAAAATTTACCCCTGCTTACTGGCATAAATAATATAGAGATAGGAAAGCCTATAGTTCATCAAGGGATTGAGGATGTCTTTTTATTTTATAAGATAGTGGATGCCCTGGATAAAAATTTGAGCAAAAGCATCTTTATGGTAAATATTGCTAATCCAAGAAATATTGTCCTAATGATTAATGAGAAAAATCCGGTAGCGGTTTATTGCGGTTCTTATCTGGAAGAGAAAAGGCTGATTCAGAAATTAAAGGAGTTGAAGGTTATTCTGGAATACTTTAAGAAGACTGATCAGCAAAGAGAGTATGTTGATATAAGGTTTGATAATATTATTATTAAGTAATTTGAACAGTTATGCTTAACGCTTGTATCCAAACCGGGGGGAGAGGAAAAATGCCAAAGGGTGAAATAGTTGTTGGGTTAGATATTGGAACAACAAAGATTTGTACAATTATAGGCGAGATAGATGGAGACCGAATGGAGATTATTGGTGTAGGGATAGCTCCATCTCATGGGCTCAAAAAAGGGGTAGTAGTAAATATTGATTCTACTATCAAGTCTGTGGAAAATGCTGTTTCTGAGGCAGAATTAATGGCCGGGGTTGAGGTCTCTTCTGTCTATGCCGGGATTGCCGGCAGCCATATCAAGGGTATAAATAGCCATGGGGTAATTGCTATTTCCCGTGGTAGAGAGGTAACTTCAGCTGATGTGGAACGGGTCATAGATGCAGCTAAAGCAGTCTCTATCCCCTTAGATAGAGAGATTATTCATGTTCTTCCCCAACAGTTTATTATTGATGGACAGGATGGGATAAAAGAGCCTATTGGTATGTCTGGCACCAGGCTGGAGGTAGAGCTTCATATTGTTACTGGTGCTGTTACCTCAGCTCAAAATATTGTTAAGTGCGTGAATCGCAGTGGATTTGAGGTGGATGACCTTGTGCTTGAGCCACTGGCTTCCTCTTATGCGGTTCTAACCGAAGACGAGAAGGATCTGGGTGTAGTTTTAGTAGATATTGGTGGCGGAACAACAGACATTGGTATTTTTATTGACGGTAGTATCTGGCATACAAGCGTCCTCTCTATTGGTGGCGATAATGTTACTAAGGATATTTCGGTTGGACTTCGTGCCCCGGTTGTTGATGCAGAAAAGATCAAGATACGATATGGCTGTGCAACACCATCATTGGTCAAGGATGATGAAATGATCGAGATACCATCGGTTGGGGAGAGAAGGCCAAGAACACTGCCAAGGCAGGTATTGTCTGAAATTATTGAACCAAGGATGGAAGAGATATTCAGCCTTATTAATCAAGAGATACGGCTGACTGGCTATGAAAACATGATTGCCTCTGGCATAGTCTTGACCGGAGGGGCATCAATGTTAAACGGAAGTGCTGAATTGGCAGAAAAAATATTTGATCTGCCGGTAAGGATTGGTGTGCCAAAGGGAGTTGCCGGGTTAAGCGATGTGATTAGTTCACCAGTGTATGCTACCGGGGTTGGACTGGTATTGTATGGTATGAAGAATAGATTGGAAGGCAAGAAAACAAAGTTTTCTGGTGGGAATGCCTTTAAGAAAGTATTTTCTAATGTGAAGGATTGGTTTAGCGATTTTTTTTGACAATGAGCAAGCTTATAAAGCATGCTTGAAAATAAATAAAAAACAGGGGAAAGAAATAGAAAAAAGGAAAAGGGAGATTTCTTCTTTCTATTTCTTAATCAAGGAGGGGTTATGTTTGAGTTTGAAGATGAAGTGTCTACTCCTACTCGAATCAAGGTAATTGGTGTTGGCGGTGGCGGTACAAATGCAGTAAATGGGATGTTTGCTAATAGGAGCAATAATAATTGTCTGGAATTTATCGTTACCAATACAGATGCTCAAGCATTAAAGAATTCCCCTGTGCCTTATAAAATTCAAATAGGAACAAAGCTAACACGAGGTCTGGGGGCTGGTTCAAACCCAGAGGTAGGACAAAGGGCAGCTCATGAGGATAGACAAGCCTTGTCTGAGGCACTGGCTAATGCTGATATGGTCTTTATTACCGCTGGTATGGGCGGGGGCAGCGGCACAGGTGCAGCACCGGTAATAGCTGAAATAGCTAAGGAAATGGGGGCATTAACCGTAGGGGTAGTAACAAAACCATTCTTGTTTGAAGGTCAGAAACGAATTCGTCAGGCAGATGCAGGATTGGAAGAGCTGGTAGAAAAGGTAGATACCCTGATTACCATCCCTAATCAAAAATTGCTTTCTGTGGTGGATAAAAACACAACCGTTGTTGATGCATTTAAGGTAGCTGATAATGTTTTGCGTCAGGCTATTCAAGGCATTTCTGACTTGATCATTATCCCAGGACTGATTAACCTTGATTTTGCTGATGTTCGGGCTGTTATGTCATCCAAGGGTAATGCCTTGATGGGGATTGGCATTGGAACAGGAGACAACCGGGCAATGGATGCAGCCCAACAGGCTGTTTCATCCCCTCTGTTAGAAGAAACATCCATTGAGGGTGCCAAGGGACTGCTTATAAATATTACTGGTGGCAATGACCTGCTCCTCTCAGAAATAGATGAGGCAGCAAGCTTTATCTCAGATAAGGCTGATAAGGATGCTACCATTATCTTTGGAGCCGTGGCTAATGAAAATATAGGTAAAGAGATCTATATTACGGTAATTGCTACAGGGTTTGGACATGGTATGTCTAAGATAGAAAAGGTTCCAGTCATAGCGGCTGTATCCAAGACCATTGACTTTGACAGCTATAAAGCAGGTGTCCGAAAGAAATATGATAGTGAGCGGGTTGCTGAAGCTATGGGATATGACAATAAGATACCTATTCACAATAGTGATTTATGGGAAGTTCCCGCATTTTTAAGAAAACAGGCGGACTGAGGACAGGGTGTGCATGCTGTAGACTGTTAGATTCTGAGTATGTGTTCACAGGGGGTATAGTTATTATATGACCTTGTGAACGCTTACGATTTTGATTCTCTCCTGCCTAAATAGTAAAAAAATTAAGGACATTATGAGAGATGCATATAAATGATTTTTTAGTTGAAATGGTAAAAAAACAAGCCTCTGATATGTACTTGAAGGTCGGAAGTGCTCCGGTATTAAGGATAGATGGAAGGCTTTCCTATATGGAAAAAGAAACTGGAGAATATTACGATAGGCTTTCTCCAGCCGAGACATCAGAATTGGCTTATTCTATGATCACGGAGGAGCAAAAGGAAAAGTTTGAAAAGCAGTTTGAACTGGATTTATCTTATTCTGCCTCAGGGATTGGACGATTCAGGGCAAATGTATTTTACCAGAGAAATTCTGTTGCTATTGTTTTTAGAAGAATCCCATTTGAGATTCCTTTATTTGAAGAATTATACCTGCCAGAAATAGTCAAAGATTTAGCCAATATTCCCAGGGGATTGATTATTGTTACCGGAGCAACAGGAAGCGGTAAATCAACAACCCTGGCATCAATGATTGATCACATCAATTCTAATAGACGATGCCATATCATCACGGTTGAGGACCCCATAGAATTTTTACATCGAGACCGAGAAGCAATCATTGAGCAAAGAGAGGTAGAG
>DYDG01000082.1 GCA_020717845.1 Marinifilum sp.
CTATTTTTTTTCGCAAAATGTCAGGAGTTCTGAATCTCCTACTGTCCCCAATTTAATGTGTCAAGCTTTGGAGATACACCTGAAGAAGCCAGGTTAAGTTTATTGGAAGCCGTTGACTTATTTTTAGAAGAGTGTGAGAGAATGGGTACACTAAAAGAGATTTTAGAGGAGACAGGATATAGATTTGTTTCTTCTGTGCAAATGTGGAAACCGCCTGCTTTATTAGAATCTAAAGAGTTGGAGGTAGCTATTGCCTAAAATTACTTCTATTTCATACCAAAAGTTGATTAAGATATTTCAGTTGGACGGTTTTGAAATTAAGAGGCAAAAAGGAGACCACATCAGTATGACTAAGCCAGTGTCGTTTGGCTGGGATGTGATGGAGATTTGTGAGTGAAATAATTGAGCAGGATATTTCAAGCATCTGGTTGAAGGGAAATATAGATCATTATGGAGAAGTAAAAGTGGAACAAAGGAAAAGGCTTGAAGAGATAAAAAGAATACTCAAAGCAAATAAGGCTGCTTTATCAAGGGAGTTCAAGGTTAAAGAGATAGGTGTCTTTGGCTCTTATTTGAGGGGGGAGGACAAAGAAGATAGCGACATGGATATTCTTGTTGAATTCAATAAAACCATAGGGTTGCTTAAGTTTATCGCTCTGGAGAATCATTTAAGTGATACCCTGGGAGTTAAGGTAGACCTTGTGATAAAATCCGCATTAAAGCCGAGGATTGGGAAACATATCTTAGAGGAGGTGGTTTATCTTTGAAAAGAGAGATTGGCGATTATATACAAGATGTCATGAATGCCATGGAGAAAGCAGCAATATTTACTAAAGATATATCATACGAGGATTTTACCCTGGACGATAAGACTGCCTTTGCAGTAGTGAGAGCCTTAGAGATCATAGGCGAGGCAGTAAAAAGTGTGCCTCAGGAATTTAGAGAAAAGTATCCGGAAATTCCATGGAGAGAGATGGCCGGGATGAGGGATAAGCTTATCCATGACTATTTTGGTGTTAGGTTGGATGTGGTATGGGAGGCAGTAAAAAAAGAATTGCCTCCGCTTAAGTCTTTGATTCAAAAGGTCCTTAGAGATATGGAGGAAGAAGAAAATGTCTACTCGAATAGTAATTGAGCTAAACATTCTATATGCTGAAACTGCTAAATTAATCGAGCTTGATTCATATCTCCAAAAAGCAAAAGAGCTTGCAGGGGATGGTAATGAGGTTGTTCTAACCGGTGCTGCTCCAGTATGGCTGTATCTAAAAGTTGCTCATGCTCTTCATGGAAAGGCAAAGAAGCTTATTTATCGTTCGCCGGTAACAGGCGATATAGTAATATTTGACCATAGCCCTGATTTGTGGACAGATAAAGGAATTACACGAAAAATGGTGAAAATGAACCGTCCCCGATTTTCCTTATTCGCTTTCCTGTAAAATGTGAAAGCGAGATAGCCTTGAATTGCGGTCGTTGAGCGGAGCGGTCATTGAGCAAAGTCGAAATGTCGAAACGACTATGTCTGAAATGGCCAAAATTGATTGTTAGGGATTACACTTTTTTACCCATTTTTAAGGTAAACTCATTTCCTCTCTTTTATTAACACCCCTATGAACGGTTACATAAAACTTCATCATTATTTTTTAACATTCAACCCCTTGTCGCATGCACAAAACTATCCAGAAACACCTCTATCCTTGTAATAGCATTATTCATCCTTTCAATTGTTTTATGGACAGTAGCATCATCCTTTGTAGCCGTCTCCTGCAGATAATAGAGTCCAATGGTTAGCACCTGCAAGGGGTTTCTTATTTCGTGAGCAACATCCCTAACGATTTGAACTGCAGCAGCCAATTTTTCTGCCTCAATAAGTTTTTTCTCTTTTTCTTCAATGATCCCATGCAATGATTCTATATGACTCCATTCCAATTCCTTCAGGATATCATATTGGGTAATAATGCCAACAATACCCCCATTATTATCTATAACAACCAATCTGCGGATCTTTTGTTGCATCATTAAAACAGTAGCCTCGTAAGCCGATGTCCTCTGCGGTATAGTTTGGACAGGCTGGCTCATCACCTCTTCAACCTTCAGCTGTTTCATATCCCTGTTTTTATGAAATAACTCAGCTATATCCCGCTCAGTTAATATCCCTACCGGAGCATTATTATCCTCTACCAGAACACAGCTAATCATTACCTTAGCCATGATATCTATAGCCTCCTGAACAGATTGTCCCTTTTTCATGATAACCACATTTCTGGTCATTATTCTGGAAAGGTCTTTGTGCTCCAGAAAATATTCAGCCTCAAGGTTATCAATAATATCTGTCTGAGTTGCCACACCAGCAACCCTGCCATCAGGCAGAACAACCACCAGATGCCGCACACCATGTTTTTCAAAAAAGTCGTGTGCCTGATAGATATTGGTATTGCTTGGTATGGTTAGAACAGGTGTGGTCATTAATTCCTCAATATTTTTATCCCTTATTGTCCCATCCATTTGATGCAGCAGATGAACAATATTCCTTTCAGTAAATATTCCTACAAGGTTATTACCGTCCATAACCAGGACACAGCTTATCTTCTTCTCCCTCATGATAGAGATAACATCACTGGTAGGTGTTGTTGGTTGGACAGAAACAACATCTTTGGTCAATATCTCGCTAATTGTTTTTTTTGCCATCATTTTTCCTCCTTCCTCCCCCTTTTCCTCCAAACTGTAAGTCAGAATGCAGGTCAAAACTTTTATAAGACACAAGCAGGATGCTTGTGTTACTACAAGAGACGCAATATCTTGCGTCTCTACTATTTCCCCAGCTTTTTTATCCTTGAATCCGCTTTTTTGGCATATGGATTATCGGAAAAGTTTTTGAGAATCAGCTGATAGATCTCTATTGCCTTATCAGTATTACTGAGATTTTCTTCACACAAGCTTCCAGCATGATAAAGCACCTCTGGCACAGAGGAATTCTTTGGATATTCCTGATAAAGCCTTTGATAATTAGTTACAGCCTGTTCGTAATCACTCATCAATTCATAGCAATGTCCAATAGTAATAAGGGCTGATGGAGCCATGGGGCAGGGATGGTATTCCTTGACTATCCTGTCATATGCCTCAATAACCTGCTCATATCTTTTAAGCCCTTTAAATATCTTGCCCAATTCAAACAATGCTATAGGGGTTTGCTCGCTTTTAGGATATGCAGCCACTACTGACTCATAGGATTTGATGGCTTTATCGTCATTCTTTAATTTGTCTGCCCAAGTTTTGGCAATTTCCAATAGATATACCGGGGCATTTTTGTCATTGGGAAATCTTGAAACACTCTCCTGATAGAAAGAAACCGCATTCTGATAATCCTTGACCAGATCAAATATCTTGCCTATCTCAAAATATACTTGGGCAAGCTGTGCCTGTTTTGGATACAAATGGATAGCCTTTACATAAACAGCGATAGCAAGATACTCCTGATTTTTTATCCTGAGAAGGTTTTGAGCCTTTATTTGATACACCTCAAAGGTTATTGGACTATAGGGATAATAGGCTATAAACCCATCCAATTCATGGTCAAGATACGGATAGAGCGATACATGAACAATGGCAAAGAGCTGTTTGAGATAGTTAAGCCATCTTTCTTCCTTTTTCTCGCCTTTCTCGTCCACACAGGAGATAGACAGCAGCCTTTGAGAAAATTCCTTATCAATCTTTTTCGCCTTTTCCATATCCCTGATCTTGCCCTTTGCCTTGGAAACAAATGTTCCGGCAGGCCAGACAGCTATTAGCTTGGCATATATTGCTGCAGCCTCATCATGTCTCCCTTCATCCTCATACAATTGACCGATAATGTATTGAATCTCGTCACTTTTTTCCAACCCAAGATAATTTGCCACATATCGTTCCAATTCCATGACAGTATAGACATTTGTCTCCTTTAATTTCATGGAATAAAGCTTTTTTACATAATCCAGATGTTTTTGACCCTGCTCCTTTTTAATCTCTTCAGGCACAATACCCTGTTTTAGCTGATTAAACTTTTCAGTCAATTGATTATTCAAGGCAGTTGTCTCTTCCTTTTTCTTTGCTGCTTCCAGAACGGACTGGTCAAGGGCATTCTTTTCCTTATTCAGGTTTTCCTTTAAGGCAACGGTTTGCGTCTCATCTGCCTTATATTTTTCAAGAGCAGCACTTATTTCCTTAATCTGTTTTTCGGCTGCAGTCAGCTGTCCAGAGATATTAACGATGGTATCTTCCTTTTCTTTTAGTGTTGCCTTCAGTCCATCCAGCTCCTTTTGCAGGTTTGCCTGTTGATCTTGCAGATCCTTCTGTTGAGTTGATGATTGCTCCTTCTCGCTGTCAAGCCCTTGTTTAAGGGTAATGATCTCAGCATTTTTATCCCTTAGTGCCTGTATCTTTTCCTTTAACTGAGCCTGCATATTCAAGATCTCATCCTCTGCTACGGCAAGCTTTTTCTTGATTCCATCCAATTCTTCCTTTGCATCTGCCTGAATCTTAGTCTTTTCATCCTCTTTTTTGGCAATGGTTGCGGTTAATTGCTTAACATTTTCGATGTTTTTATTCAGTTCTTCAACACAATCGTTATATTTTTTTGATAGGGCATTTTTTTGCTCGCTTACATTCTTTATTTTAACCTGCAAAAGATTATTCTCTGCCTGCAGTTCATCAATGGTTTTCTCTTCCTCCTCTGCTACTGCCAATGAAGGCATTAACATACCCAAAAACATAACCAGTGCCAATAACCTGAGCTTAACCATAAACCTACCCCCTAAAAATATTGCATATTATCCCCTCAAAGTCATTTTATCATGAATTATATGGTTTGTCAAGCAATTTTCAGTTGACATTAGAGGGGATAAGTGGTATGATAGTAATATGTAATGTCCAACAAAAAATATCTTGGAGAAAACATGAATATTGTAGTAGATGCTTCTGTTATTATTGCCGTTATCGTTGATGAACCAGAAAAAGATATTTTAGTTGAGTTAACAAAAGGTGCTAATCTTATTGCTCCACATTCGGTTCATTGGGAAATTGGCAATGCTTTTTCAGCTATGCTCAAACGAAAAAGGATAATATTAAACCAAGGCTTAAAAGCCCTTGAGATATATAGAAAAATCCCAATTAGATTTTTGGATGTTGAGTTAGAAGAATCACTAAAAATAGCTGACAGGTTTGGTATCTATGCCTATGACGCCTATCTCATAAGGTGTGCGTTAAAGTATAAATCTCCGCTGATTGCCTTGGATCAAAATTTAGTAAGCTTTGCCAAACAGATGAATGTTAGCATCATGGAGGTAACCTGATGGCTGTATATACATACTCAAAGGCCAGCCAAAACCTCGATTTATTGTTGGAAGAGGTTATTAAAGAAGGAGAAGCCAGGATAAAATCAAAAAATGGGCAAATTTTTGTCATTAGACCAGGACAAAAAGCAGATTCTCCATTAGATATTAAGGGGATAACCCTTGACATTACTACCGATGAGGTCATACAGTTTATCCATGAAGGCAGGAGGATGATTTAGTGGTCGTTACTCCTCTTGCAAGCGTTCTGGGAGACTGTTAGAAGTCAAATGACCGGCTGGCAGTAGAGACGCAAATTTTTGCGTCTCTACGAAAAGGGGCGAGAAGGGGCGAGAAAGGGGATAAGGGACGTGAAAGCAAGATATCGAATTGTCCAAATGAGGAAGCTCCTCTGGCAGAGGAAGCCCCTCTGGCAAGAGCAGGCTATGTGTTTATTGAGCAAGAAACGGTTGCAATCATTCCTACAACTTTAGGAGAAAATATATGACTCAAGCAGAGGCAGTGGTTACAAAAATTGGCAGTATGGAGATCAGGCTTAAGGGGCTTACAGAAATAAGCCGTCTGTCAACTATATCCTCAAGCCTTGATGAAATCCTTGATTCAATCATGGATATGGTTCTCAAGATTATGCAGACAGATGCTGGGGCATTGATGCTGTCTGATAGGACTGGCAATTATCTTGAGACTAAGATAATCAAGGGCAGAGAGGCTGAGGCTATCAATGGCTCGCCACTTAAGATTGGTGAAGGCATAGCCGGCAGTGTGGCTGAAACAGGTGAAAGTATTGCTATCCCTGATAAGGTTGGTCAGATAGTTGCTATCTCTGAAAGTAATAACGAGGTAGACATAAGGCTGTATAATATCCTTTGTGTCCCCATGAAGTTTGCTAATCGGACAATAGGTGTTATTGAGGTTATCAATAAACGGGCAAAACAGCCGTTCAGTATGGAGGATATAGATATCTTGGAGGCGGTTGCCGCTCAGGTAACCATGCTTATTGAAAACAGTAACCTCTTTAATCTGGCTCAAAAAGAGGCAAAGGCTCTGAGAACATTGTTTGAGGTAAATGAGGTATTAAACTCTGCCGAGAACATCCAATCTCTCCTGGAGTTGACGATAAAACTTGCTACCCGGTTTATGTCTGCTGAAACCTCTGCCCTGATGCTTTTGGATGATAAAACTGATGAATTAATAATCAAGGCATCTGGGGATGAATTTCCTCTGACAAGGATACAGATTGGTCAGGGGATTGCCGGAATGGTCGCTAAGAATGGAGAGCCTGTCCTGATTGAGGATACAGAATTTGATCTGCAATTTTCACCTGAGATTGATAATATAACTCAGTATCCGGCAAAGTCTCTGCTTGTTGTCCCCTTAAAGACAAGGTATAAGGTTATCGGTGTCATGGAGGTTGTCAATAAAACTGACAATACCATGTTTACCCACAAGGATAAAGAATTCTTCTGCCTCTTTGCCAATCAGGTTGTCTCAGCTATAGAACAGGCAATGCCCTATATGTTAGAAGAACCATCTCCAAAGCCGACAATAGTCCTGCATGAAAAACCACGAATTGGAGAGGTGCTGATGAGCTATAACCTGCTCACTGAGAGTCAGATACAGGGGGCATTAAACTTTCAATCGCAGCATGGGGGAAAGATTGGAGAGATATTAATCAAATTGGGATTGGTAACTGAGGATGCTGTTAATTGTGCCCTTAGCACTCAATTGGGCATTCCTTATGTCTGGCTGAAATCTGAGATGGTGGATATAGAAGCGGTCAGGATATTTCCAAGGGATATGTTGGAAAGATATGTTATTATCCCTATCATGAAAATAGGTAATGAGCTTACCTTAGTCATGAATGATCCGCTTGATACCGAGATGATTGAGAATGTCCGCAGGGTTACTAATTGCAATATAAATCCTTCGCTTGGTTCCAAAGAAAATATCTTGAGTGTTATTCGAGATATTCTGGGTGCAAAGGGAGGAGAGGTAAAGGAACTGAATGTAGACAGCAAGGGTCTTCTCCGTGAGATCTCTGGTGAAACCTTTCTGGCAAAGCATTTAGAACAGGCACTGGAGACTGGTGCTGAGGAGCTGCACTTTGAGCCCACAGAAAGCGGTTTATGGGTAAGGTATAGACAATTAGGGGTATTAGAGGAAAAGGGACGAATTTCATTGAGCCTTCATCCAGAGATAGTATTTAAGGCAAAGATGATTGGCGGGCTTGATATCTTAAAAGAAGGGATTGCCCAGGAAAACGAGCTGGTGACTAAGATTGGGGACAGAAATGTGGGGTTGACTGTAACCACCATGCCTACTGCCTTTGGCGAATCTATCTTTATCCAGATCTTCCCCATAGACGTTCAGGTTCCTTCCCTTGATACCATTGGGTTTGAATCTCATATTGCTTCAAGACTAAAAGAGACCATGCAAAGATCAACAGGGATAGTAATTGTTACTGGACCTGGCAGAAGCGGAAAAACAACAACCATCTATTCCTTGCTTAAAGAGGTGAATGCCATCAAACGAAAGGTGGCTACCATTGAAACCCGTATCTCACCGTATCAGGAGTCTAAATTTGTCCAGCTAAAAACAAAGGATATTTTATCTACCCTAAAGGTTTCTCTGAAACAGGAGCCGGATGTGGTTATGCTTGGCGAGGCAGATGAAACAACGATTGCCTTTGCCTTGAGAAGCTGTCTGCAGGGGAAACTGATTGTTCTGCAACAGGAATTCCCCACCTGTTTTGATGTGCTTTACCATTTGTTTGAGGTAGCAGGCGGTATCATTGTTGCTTCGAGCTTACTGGCAATTATTGCTCAACGAATGCCGCGGGCATTGTGCTGGAAGTGTAAGGGTGAGGGGTGTGAGGAATGCAATTATTCCGGACATGACGGATATTCTCCTATCTTTGAGGTATTTTTTGTTAATGAGGAATGGCGGGAGATTATCCGTCAGGGGGATATTGATCGGGTAAAAAATCTGGCTAAAAAAAGCGGGTTTGTTGACCTGAGAACTGAGGCATTGAGAAAGATTGAGGATGGTCAGTCCACGATTGAAGAGATGCTGACCAAGGGGGTGATCATATGATGGACGTAGCTGAATTGCTCCTTTTAACCAAAGAAAAGAATGCCTCAGACCTTCACCTTTCTGCGGGCATAGCTCCAACTTTACGTATTCATGGCAAGCTGGAAAAGGTAGAGCATGATATATTGAGCAAAGAGGATATGCATACCATGCTTTATGATATTCTCAGCGATGAAAACAGGGCAAGGTTTGAGGAGAATAAAGAGCTTGACTTTTCGATTGAGCTGGCTAATGTAGGGCGATTCAGGGTAAATGCCTTTTACCAGCGTCGCGGGGAAGGGGCATCATTCAGGCTTATTCCAGATCATATCAAATCACTTACTGAGCTTGGTATGCCCCCAATTGTAGAAAAACTCAGCCACATAGAAAGGGGTTTGGTGCTGGTTACTGGTCCTACAGGCTCTGGTAAGAGTACTACCCTGGCCTCAATGATTGACATCATCAATACAGGACAGTATCATCATATTATTACTATTGAAGACCCGATTGAGTTTGTGCACCAGGCAAAGAATTGTCTGGTCAATCAGAGGGAGGTTGGTTTTCACACCAAATCATTTACAGCTGCCCTTCGGAGTGCCTTAAGAGAGGATCCCGATGTAATCTTAGTCGGTGAAATGCGTGACCTTGAGACCATTTCTATGGCTTTGACCGCAGCCGAGACAGGGCACGTTGTTTTTGCTACCCTTCACACCAATTCTGCCCCGCAAACAATCGACCGTATTATCGATGTATTTCCGCCGCATCAACAGTCTCAGATAAGAACCCAGCTGTCTGATGCCTTGCAAGGGGTTATTTCACAAACACTTATTCCAACCATAGACGGACATGGGAGGGTTTGTGCAGCAGAGGTTATGATTACCACCTCAGCTATTCGTAATCTTATAAGGGAAGGGAAAACCCATCAGATGCCATCCATCATCCAGACCTCAGCCAAGGACGGGATGCAAAGCATGGATCAAACCCTGCGAAATCTGGTCATGCAGCGAAAGATATCCTCAAGCGATGCCTTCAGGTTTGCTATTGATAAGAGTGGGTTTGAAAGATCCCAGCCACCTCAGGGTATGGGTGCAGGTGCCTCTGCATATGGCCAGCCTCAGACAAGATCTGGCGGAGAGATGCCAAGAAGTATGGGACAGAGGTTTTATTAATAATCCAACGTAATATTTCACCGCAGAGACGCAGAGGCACAGAGAAATTAACAAAAATTAGAATCCAGAACACAG
>DYDG01000083.1 GCA_020717845.1 Marinifilum sp.
ATCTACACCTTTTTGGTGGGCAATGCCCACCCTACCCCGAAGATTAAATGTCACGAGGTATTAGTAAAGTTGTATTTCAAAACTCTCATCACTATTGAGAATTTTTTGGATTAAAAGGAGGAATAATGACCCAAGCATTAGTTTCAAAAGTCTGGTCGTTTTGTAATATCTTAAGAGACGATGGTATTGGCTATGGAGATTATCTGGAGCAGTTGACCTATCTTCTGTTTCTCAAGATGGCAGATGAATATTCCAAGCCGCCGTATAATCGCAAATTAGATATTCCCAGTGAATACCAATGGGAATCAATTGTTCGCAAACGAGGTCCGGAATTAGAAACACACTATGTCACACTCTTGCGTGAATTCGGCCAAAAGAGCGGGATGCTCGGTAAGATTTTCTTTAAGTCACAAAATAAAATCTCTGACCCGGCAAAGCTCTATCGCCTTGTACAGATGATTGATCAGGAATCCTGGGTAAAACTCGGCTCAGATGTCAAAGGCGATATCTATGAAAATTTACTTGAGAAAAACGCTGCGGATACCAAGAGCGGCGCCGGACAATATTTCACCCCTCGTGCATTAATTCGGGCTATTATTGAATGTATGCGGCCAGAGCCAGAGAAGACGATTGCTGACCCAGCTTGCGGAACTGGCGGATTCTTCCTTGCGGCATATGACTTCATCACAGATAAAAATAATTATCAACTCAATAAAGATGAGCTTCAGTTTTTGAAATACAGCACCTTTAACGGCTGGGAGATAGTGCAAAGCACAGCTCGATTGTGTTTAATGAACCTCTTTTTGCATAACATTGGAGATCTCGATAACTTGCCTCCGGTTGAACACGCTGATTCTTTGATTGCAGATAATGGCTTGCGGTTTGATTATGTTCTGACCAATCCTCCCTTTGGGAAAAAGAGCAGTATGACCTTTACCAATGAAGAGGGGGAAGAGGAGGGGGAAGACCTTGTTTATAATCGGCAAGATTTTTGGGCAACAACATCAAATAAACAACTCAACTTTGTTCAGCATATCCATACGATGCTAAAGGTTGGTGGTAAAGCCGCGGTTGTTGTGCCGGACAATGTCCTTTTTGAAGGTGGAGCTGGTGAAACAGTTCGCAAGAAACTCCTTGAAACTACTGACTTACATACCATTTTGCGTCTACCAACGGGTATCTTTTACAAGCCAGGCGTGAAGGCAAATGTGATTTTTTTTGATAATCGTCCAGCAAGCAAAAATGCACAGACCAAGGAAGTATGGATTTATGACTTTCGGACAAATATACACTTTACCCTTAAAAAAGATCCGCTCAAGTTTGAAGAGTTAACAGAATTTATAGAGTGCTATAACCCAACAAACCGCCACAATCGCAAGGAGACATTCTCGGAAAAGAACCCCGAAGGCCGCTGGCGCAAATACACCTATGACCAGATCATTGCCCGGGATAAAACGAGTCTCGACATCTTCTGGCTTAAAGACAAAAGCCTGACCGACCTCGATAATCTTCCGGATCCAGATATTTTAGCCACCGAGATCATCGAAAATATCGAAGCAGGGCTGGAGAGTTTTAAGGGGATTGTTGAAAAGTTAGGGCAATCTATTTTAGTCAAAGCCTTCCGGGGAGAGCAACATTTCTCGTATTTCTAAAGGCATTCGGAAAATTTAGGAGCTTTTCGTAGAGAAAAAATATGGCTTGTTTGGAAATAGTACACAGATGACACGGATTTGCACAGATAATAAAAAATCCGTGTAAATCCGTTAAATCCGTGTCATCCGTGTGCTATTAAATGAGTAATGCTCACCCAATCACCTGTTTTACCACTGCATTCTCTGGATCAAGCCTTTTTATGTCTTCGCATTCTTTTTTTGCCTCGATCTGTTTGCCCAGCCTTAAATAGGCATCAACCAATTTTTCCCGAAGCAACACACTTCTGACACCTGAATCTATTTTCAGCAATTCTTTATAGGTAGCCATTGCCTCTTCAATCTTCCCCTGTTCAAGGTAGGTGCGATGCAGGTTGTTTACAGCGACAGGATAGCTGACATCAGCACGAAGTGCTTCCTTAAATTCTTTTATCGCTTTTGGATAGTCCTTCATTTCCAGATAGACCAATCCCAAGCAATTATGTGGGTCAGGGTTGAGTGGGTCAACCTTGATTGCCTGCTGATATGGGACTAAGCTTTGAGAGAGGGAAGCCTCATTGATCCTGCTTAGAAGGTAATAGGATGCGCCAATGATACAATGCCCTACAGCATCATATGGATTGAATTTTGTCAGGGTTTGGGCTTGTTTGATTGAGGCTTCCAGAATTTCCTTTTGTGGATTTGCCTGAGCCTTGTTAATATAAAATGCTGCCAGCTCCCGCATGTACTGGATCTCATGCGGGTTATATTTTACTGCCCGCTGGAAACGATAGATAGCCTGCTGTTCCAATTCTACATTTCCCTGTAAGAGTGTGCCCTGTTCATAGTTAAAGTCGGCAATACACGGACGGATGACCATGTATATCCAGAATGCTATCCCAGAGGCAATGGCAGCAACCATAATTAGTATCTTTATCAGCCCATCATTCAACCAGTTCAGTTTTATTATTCGCGGTTTAGAAGAATCTGTGGTGGATGAGACCATTAGCCCAAGCATTACCCAGAAGGCACAGGAATCAGCAATGCCTGTGGGACTGAATTGATTCTGGATAAGGTGGGCAATAATGCCGCTGCCTATGGCACAAAGATAAAGCCTCTGGTCAGGAAAAGTCTGATATGCCTTTATCCAGATGATGCAGAGGAAAACAAGCAGGCAAAGGTAAGAAAATATCCCTGCCAATCCAGAGGATACAGCAATATCAAGCAATTCATTGTGAGCAGAAGCAGCGACTGCATAAGCACCCTCTGCCCTGGCTGATTCAATGGATTTGTATTGCGGATAGACAATGCCAAGGGTATCAAGCCCTGTGCCAAGGGCAGGGTTTGCTTTGACAATATCGGACACACTCTTCCAGATAAAAAATCTGGCTGGTCCGGCTGGTTGTCCCTCGGTTTTTTCTTGCTTTTCCTGAGATTGCTTGGATTGTGCTGCTTTTGTTGACAGCTCGCTTACAGCCTGCTTAAATCTCAAGAACATGGATGTCTCTGGGTTGAGGTTAAACCCAATGGTGATGATAAATATAATTCCAGCTACAACCAACACGTCTTTTTTGAGAAAAGCCCTCCAGAACAAGCCACAAATAAGCACCAGCCCGCCAAATAATCCAAGATAAGATGCCCTGGTCTGAGATGTGCAAAAGCCAAGATACATGAGGATAAGAAATACTGGATAGATGTATTTGAGATTTGCAAGGGGTGTTGATGGGGATGTTGCTACCCCCTTTTGCGTCCCTTTTATCTTTTTTGAGACAGGTTGAGTTGTGGGCTTGTTAGTAAGTGAAAACAAATACAGGCAAAACCCGATAACAAGCCCAAAGGAAAGATAGTTGCCAAGACCAATCGGATTACCAAAGGTAGAAGGGCACCTGCCAGCATTAAACAACTCCCATTTTACCGGGTCAAGCCCAAGCCTCTGGATAACACCATATGACCCGGCAGCAACACAGGAAAGGGTGATAGCATTTAATACCCAGTGTATCCTTGTCTTATCGATAAAATTGATGGTGATAAGAAATAACAGGTAATAGCTGATCAAGGATAAAAGCCCTTCATGATGCCCATAAAAGCCCAGAAAGCTGACCCATGGGTTGACAGAGCATATGGTTGCAGCGATATTAATCACTATATAAACAGACACTACCCAGCATAATGGACTCCACCTAAACTGTATCTGCCCGCTGAATACTATCATGGCTATCCAGCACCAGAGGATGATGATGAGCAGGGTATGAAAACAGGCAAACTTCTGGATATCAAGGCTGTTCATGTTTAACCCAAAGAAGAGCGGCACAATGAAGATAAGAAGGGATAGTAATAAAGCAATCGCTTTGTTGAAATAGTCATACGGTTTGTCGATCTGTTTTTTTATTGCCATAGTTTTTTCCTTTTATTCACCACAGAGACCCAGAGAATACAGAGAACACAGAAATATAACTGAAGTATCAGACTATCTGTAAATACTCCTATTTCCCCTCAGTGTCTCCGTGTCTCTGTGGTGAATTTCTGTTTATACCCCCTGATTAGTCATCTCTCTCAGTCTCTCTACTTTCTCCATAGCCGTGCCTGAGTCAATGGATTGAGCAGCCAGCTTTATTGCCTCAGTTATATCATCAGTAACACCAGCTACCTGAAGGACAAAGGCTGCATTCAGGAGGACGATGTTTCGTTTTGCTCCATGTTCTTTTCCTGATAACACATCCAGAGCGAGCTTTACATTTTCCTCCTGACTGCCGCCGCGAATCTCCTCCAGAGTCCCTCTTGCAAGCCCAAAGTCTTCAGGAGAGATAAAGCAGGTATCTACTTTATCATTTTTCAGCTCTGTCACCTTTGTTTTGCCAGATATAGATATCTCGTCCAACCCTTCTTCACCATGGACAATAAAGGCATGGGTAGTTCCCAGATTCTTAAGAACATTTGCCATGGGTTCAGTCAGCTCTGACGAATAAACACCGATTAATTGAAATTTTGCTCCGGCTGGATTGGTCAGGGGACCCAAGATATTAAAGATAGTCCGAATACCTATCTCCCGCCTTGGTCCAATAGCGTGTTTCATAGCTGGATGGAGCATTGGGGCAAACAGGAAACCAATCCCTATCTCCTCGATACACCTTTCTACCAGCTCTATGGAAGCCTCAATATTTACCCCCAGTCCCATCAAGAGATCAGCACTGCCGCATTTTGACGATACCGAGCGATTGCCATGCTTGGCTACCTTTACCCCGCACCCTGCAGCTACAAAGGCAGATATGGTTGAAATATTAAAGGTATGCAAGCCATCGCCACCAGTCCCACAGGTATCAACCACATCACCATTAGTATGTATCGATGCTGCCTTTTGTCTCATCACGACTGCTGCACCAGTAATCTCTTCTACGGTTTCCCCCTTCATCCGTAATCCAGTGATAAAGCTTCCAATCTGAGCCTGGGTAGCAGCTCCAGTCATTATCTCATCCATGACATCAACCATCTCATTTATAGATAAATTATTACCCTTAACAATTTTTTCAATAGCCTCTTTAATCATGATAACCCCCTTATAAAGTTTCGCAGCAGCTTTTTACCTGCCTCAGTCAGGATGGATTCAGGATGAAACTGGACACCCTCTACATCATACTCCTTATGCCGGACCCCCATTATCTCCCCATCATCTGTCCAGGCAGTTATAGTAAAACACTCAGGCAGGCTGTCTCTCTCAATGACCAATGAATGGTATCTTGTGGCCACAAATGGATTTTCAATCTCAGCATAGATTTTTTGACCGTCATGGTGGATGAGAGATGTTTTGCCATGCATCAGTTGCTTAGCCCGAATAATCTTACCGCCAAAGGCATAGCCTATGCTTTGATGTCCAAGGCAGACACCCAGGATAGGGATCTTGTCAGCGAATTCCTTGATCACCTCAACAGATATTCCTGCCTCTTTTGGTGTTCGTGGCCCAGGTGAGATAATGATGGCAGCTAATGTAGCCTGCATATCTCTAATCTCATCAAGTGAAATCTTATCGTTTCGCTTGACAATCAATGACTGGGGTGCTGCTTGTGGCGGTGAGGCTCTCTCTGCCAGAGAGGCACTCTCCGCAGGGGCAATATTTCCTCCTTCAAGTGCCAGAGGAGCTTCCTCCGCCAGAGGAGCTTCCTCCCCAATCTCACCAAGGTATTGCACCAGATTGTAGGTAAAAGAGTCGTAATTATCGATTAATAATATCATGAGTTTATACCTCTCCACATGTTTTTTTTGAATATATCATAGAAGGCTTGATTTGTCAACAAATTATTTCTTCTGTTCATGAATATTCGATAATAGCGTTGCCCCTAACTCCCTTTTTTAAGGGGGAATAGTTGTGACAAAACATAGATTATGTGGTTGCCAACTTTTATTGCATGTACCCACTTACATATTCAATGTATAGGATATTATGCGTTAATCCCTTCACTATCAATTATTATTTCGTCACCGGCAATATTCCTTATCTTTATCCTGAATTTATCGGTATTAAGGATATAGATACCTTTGATTTTATCTTTAATTCCAGCTTTGTCTTCTAAATTCGGATTACTTTTCCAGACCTTTTCAAGTGTTGTATCAAACTGAACGGCTTCAATCAGTTCAAGCCCTGTATCACTGATTTCAACTGCCTTGCTTAAATCCTGTTCAATCATGCCTTTTTTAGTTTTCTTGGCATTGTAATCATCAATCTTGTTTTTAAGGTATGGGCTGAAAAACCTTTTGATTTCAACCTTGCAGCCGTTGCCTTGCATAGTGATTTTTATATCCGCATTATCTGGTGTCCAAAGGGTGTCCCTTTTTTCTCCAAGCAGACTGTCTAATGAAACAAGCCTGACATTCAATTCTGTTTTTGCTGTTTTATTAAGCTGTTTATTCAAGTAGTCCTGGTCAATATCAATCTCCTTATGAGCATAAATGATAATAACCTCATTGGCTTCGTTTGTTGTGTCTTCTAATTTGTAGATCTCTTCCAGATAGACATCAAGAAGCTCTTTGGTCAGTTTATCGTGAATGCCTGAAAATTTAACCGGTGCATAGGAGCCTTTTGCCTGTGCAATCCCGCCGTCCCAAAAACCATTGAGACTTAAGTCTGTGTGAGACTTAAAACCATCAATGATGCTAAATATTTTAGCCGTAGTTTGTGCCGGATTCCTGAAAAGCCGTAAGCCGTCATGTATCTTTATAATATCAAAAGAAGCACCTGCCTTTACAAGACGGTCTCTTGTGGTTTGCACAGCATTTATGCCAATATCACAGGCAATAAATTTGCGGTTTAAGTCATTGGCAACCCTGGCGGTTGTGCCAGAGCCGGAGAAGAAGTCAGCGATTATCATGCCATCATTTGACGAGGCTTTGATGATTCGTTCAAGCAAGGCTTCGGGTTTCTGGGTGGTGTATTGCAGGTTTTGTGTAGCTTGAGAGTTTATTGGGTTGATATCTGTCCAGATGTCACCTAATAGCACCCCTTGCATTTCATCCAAGTACTGTTTTTTTCTCCAGCCGCCTGTCTTTGTTTGGAAAGCTTTACCCTCTTGTATCAGAGTTTGCAATTTTTCTTGTGAGATGTTTCCCAAACTCTGATCTACCCATAACTTACCATCTGAATCTTTTCGTGACCTATTTGTGTAATCAATGGGATAATCAGCATATTGCTTATTAAAGACAAATTCTGCACTCTTTGTATGGAAAAAGATTGAGTCATGTTGCCGTATCCAATTATTTGTAGAAGTTTTGAACCCTAATGCCCAACCTGTACTCACAGAGATTTCTCTCTGAAAATTCTCCTCCCCAAACACCTCATCCAGCAGTATCTTCACATAATGCCCAATATGCCAGTCAAGGTGTACATAGATACTCGCCTCCTCGCTCATCACATCCTTAATTGCCAGAAGTCGTTCATACAACCAATTAAGGTAATCCTCTTTTTGCCAGATATCGCCATACATAATTTCTTCGCCTATAGTATTATCATCAGCCTCTATTTCAGACTTGCCGTTGTTTCGCAGATAGATCTTCTTTGCGTAATTAGCCCCACTTGCAAATGGTGGGTCAATATAAACCAGATCAACCTTAATATTTTGCGATTTCAAGTAAGCACATGCAGAGAGACAATCCCCTTGAATAAGCAAATTCCTGAAATCCGAATTTAAGTCAGTTTCCTTATCAAACAGAGACTGTTTTTTGGCTTTTCTTACCTCTTCAACGACCTCTGTTTCAAACACATCGATCATATCAGGGAACCTTCTGCCCTGAAAATTGAGAAGAGACTGTCCTTTTGCCGGCATAATATTATACTGTCTCGGTGTTTTCATAATTAAAACTCCTTTAATAATTTTTTCAATGTATCCAGATGTTTCCTAAAATCGTTTTTCCCATCATCAACAAAGCAATGATAACTAAAATGCTGGTTATGCCTTAAGAATTCTTCCTTTATAAATTTTTCTTTTGCCCTGAATTCGTCATTATAATAGGGCTTGCCTTTTGTCTCGATAATAATCGCCTTATCAATAGGGACAGTTTGTCCGCATCTATACTTTTTATCCCCATTTCTCTTGAGTATTAAAAAGTCAGGGGTATATCTCCCTCTTGGTGTTTGTATCCAGAATGATTGCAGTTTTTCATCCTTATAACCATTGAAATAAACCTCAATGTCTTTTAACTCTGCCAGTTTCAGCATTTCGGCCAGGGCATTTTGTTCAAATTCGCTGTCCATTTTATAGGGGATGTAATTGAAGCTGATGTCTTGCGGGTCTATATTATTCCCATTACTGAAAAAGTCTTCCATTAAATCTTCTGGGTGCCGGCAGTATGTCCTTGCATCTTCTTTGGATATCCTCGGCATGAATTTATAGAGAATTCCATCAGGAGAATACAGGGCTATTTCCTCACTGCCTGTTTCCCATTCAAGAAGCTCTATCTCCGTTTCTTTCTCAATCACCTCTTTTGAATATTCAATCCTGTCCATAAATGAAGAGGCAATAATTTTGATAATATCTGACAGCTCAAGATGTGGGTTTAGTAATACCCATTCCATTTCTTGAGATATGCTTTTGTAAATATCCATAAGCTCATTTTCATAATTGGCAGACAATTCATTTTCAGAGATAAGCCCGTAGGTGCTTGCAGAAAGGCTATAGATAAAATCACTGTATGAAAAGTATGAAAAAAGTATAGCACCCCCTGCCTTTATATCCTCAATGGCAACCTCACCTGTAAGACCGCTTTTACCAATATTCCCAGAGATTATGCTTCGATCATAAGTATATCTGGTTTTTATATCAATAAACCTGAAGGCAATCAACTCTTTTTTGACTTCAGGAGAGGTTTTTTTAACAATCTTGTATTTGGCATCAATCTGCTTGTATTTCAGCTTACCGAGTCTGGGTTTCCTAACCTGCACCCGAATATTTTGTTCCTTTTCCCCTGAAAGGTCGGTTATTGAAAGCTGGTAGTTTTCTTTTAATTCCTTATCAAGGGTTTCATAGTTATCACTTGAAAGATAGATAAGGGCATTTTCCTTTGATGCGTCCATAACCTCACGCAAGCAGCGGCAGGTGGTCTGCAAGACAAAATTTTTAGTAGTTTCTTGTCTTGGAAGAACCACTGATGTTAAACTTTTGCAATCCCACCCTTCAGTACCAACCGCTACAAGAAGGATGACACGCTTTTTAGAATAAGGCTTATCAAGGTTATTGAATATAGCCAGGTTTTCTTTGGGTAATCCATATTCCTTATTCTTTTTGTCCACACTAGTGTTGCGTCAAGTCTCAAGTGTCGGATAGTTTATAATGTAGCTGCAGGGCTTGTCCCTGCCTTTTCCTAATGTAGAGACGCAAGATTTTGCGTCTCTACTACATGCGACAGATTAAGCTTGACGCGACACTAGTGTCATGTCAAGCTTGAAATGTCGCGAATAATGTGATATACTATCTTCATAATCAATCAGGGAGGGTTGGATATGAAGAAATACATTGTAACACTCCAGAACTCCTGACATAGGTATCATAAGTTATTGAT
>DYDG01000084.1 GCA_020717845.1 Marinifilum sp.
ATCTGTAGTCTCTCATCTGTGCTCTGTCCTCTGATTTATTCTCTGCGTCTCTGCGACTCTGCGGTTAAATGCAGTTTTTAATTCCGCATTTTCTTGAAAGGATTTACAGATGAAATCAATCGCAGAATTTTTAGAGAATTTATCCCAATCAGATGATGAAATAGAGATAGTTGTCTTTTTTCATACCAATCAATTTGCCATGGATACTGCCATGAATATTTCTCGATGGCTGAAAAAGGATTACAGTCAGGTAGAGGAATTTCTCTCACATCTTTTTTCTTTAGGCGTTCTGGAAAAGATGGGTGAAGGGAATTCAGCTATCTTTTCCTACACACAGGACATAGAAAAAATCAGGGTGCTTGATCGATTTATCAAATTGATGAAGGAAAAGTGGAAGCGATAATAGGACAGATGATGAATATAAATGCAGCTATCGGTATATTTGACTCTGGTATCGGTGGATTAACCGTTATGGCAGAGATAATAAAAGCCCTTCCTGATGAAGAAATGATTTATTTTGGCGATTTGGCACGAACACCGTATGGCTCAAAATCAAAGGAAACGGTTATTAAGTTTTCATGTGAGATTGCTCAATTTCTGATCTCTCAAGGGGTTAAGGCAATAGTTGTTGCCTGCAATACTGCCTCAGCCTCTGCCCTTGAAGAATTAAGACAAAAGGTTGCTGTCCCTGTCATTGGTGTGATTCTACCCGGTGCACAAAAGGCGGCTGAGGTTACGCAGACCAAACGAATAGGGGTAATAGCTACCAGATCAACCGTTGCTACTGGCGCATATGTCAAGGCAATCCAATCCCATGACTCACAAATTCATGTTGTTAGCCAGCCGTGTCCATTGTTTGTTCCATTGGTAGAAGAGGGCTGGCTAAATCATGTTGTCACAAAAAAGATAGCTGAAGAATATCTTTTTCCGCTAAAGGCTAACAAGATCGACACCCTTATCCTTGGATGCACACATTACCCATTCTTGCGTGATGTTATCCATGATGTCATGGGCAATGATGTTACCCTGATAAACTCAGCAGAGGAAACTGCCATGGCAACTAAGGGAATATTGTCTGATGCCGGGCTGCTTTGTGCGATGAGACATGATGGGAGACATAGGTTTTATGTCAGCGATGAAGGCACACGATTTGTTGAGCTGGGAGAGCAATTCTTAAAAGAAAAGATTCGGGTTATTACCCAAATAGATTTAGGCAAAGGAAATCCATATGTATAAAGTAATGGTTGAAAGGGAGTTTAGTGCAGCCCACCACATCAATAGGTATCCAGGTGAATGTCAAAGGCTTCATGGACATAACTGGCGGATACAGCTTATAGCCTGCTCCAATACCCTCAATGATCTGGGAATAGTGGTTGATTTCAGGGATATGGAAAATGCTATTGATAGTGTTATCCAGCCGCTTGACCACCAATATCTTAATGAGTTACCTTCGTTTGCTGACAAAAATCCTACCTCAGAGATAATCGCTGAATATATTTATTCGCAAATGGTGTTGCTGTTTCCAGAGATACCAACTACAGAGGTGAGGGTGTGGGAGACACCGACAAAGTATGGGTCGTATGGAAAGTAGGGGTAGCTTGAAGAAGCTGGAGGAAGAATTTATAATGTACTATAGAATGGAGGTACTCTAATGTCAACAATTAAAGAATCTGTAATGTCATTGTTAAAAGACATGCCTAAAAATACTACTTTAGAGGACATAATGGAATCTCTTTATGTAAGACAAAAAATATTAAAAGGGCAAAACCAGTTAGAAACAGGACATTTTTACACGCACGAAGAAGCAAAGGAAATCATGAAACAATGGTTAAAATAAAGTGGTCGAAAGATTCACTGGAAGACTTAAAAGAAATATGCAGATATATTGCTTTAGATTCTCCATATTACGCTAACCTATTGAATGATAGGATATTTGAAATGGTTGAGCATCTGGAATTATTCCCAGAAATGGGCAGATATGTCCCAGAATCTGATGACCCAGCAGTGAGAGAATTAATCTACAAGAACTACAGAATTGTATATCAGATTAAGGAAGGATATTTAGAAATCATTGCTGTGCTTCATGGGAGCAGGTTGCTAAAATTAACGACTTTGAGTCCATGAAATAACCTTTGTTGGTTATGTTAGTAAGAAGAAAGTCAATAATGGAAGTGTGGAGACCAAGAGTAGCGAGAGGACAAGCTATGAGATTGAGCCTCGATAAGCTGTTACGGTACTATATTACTCAGAAAATCAAGCACGGGGGACAATGATAGTTTTCAGTCCAATGTATGACTCTGTTGATTTACTACCTTTCAGCATCTTAGGCATACAGCATGTGGTTGTTTAGTTTGCATGAAGCACAATATGTGGTATGATGGTCATTGAGCTTGTCGAAATGTGGTCTCGCAAAAATTGACTAAATCAACAGAGTCATAAATACTGGCGTGAGTTACGATTTTTAGTTGGGTGGCATAGGATATGACTCAAGAAGATTTGAAAAAACTATTAACAGAATTGACAGCCTTACCAAAAGAAACAGAGTGGGTTGAGTTTAAGGTTGACCATTATGACTCGCAGGAAATAGGTGAGTATATTTCTGCATTATCCAACTCTGCTTGTTTGCACAATAAAGTAAAGGGGTATCTTGTCTTTGGAATTGAGGATGGAACTCACAATGTCAGAGGCACATACGTTAAACCTAAACAGAAAAAGGTTGGTGGTGAAGAATTAGAAAATTGGTTGGCAATGCACTTAAATCCAAGGATTGATTTTGTGATTTACGAATTTCAATACGGTAATAAACCGATTGTTTTGTTTGAAATAGATGCTGCAAACAATACACCAGTAAGATTCAAGGGTGTTGCTTATATTAGAGTTGGCTCATACAAGAAAAAGTTGTCAGATCATCCTGAAAAAGAACGGAAAATTTGGAAGAAACAGATTGGATATGATTGGTCTGCCCATATTTGTAAAGGAGCAAACATTAATGACCTTGATGAAGGAGCTATTCAAAAAGCAAGGATAGAGTATAAAAAGAAAAATCTTCATCTTGCCAATGAGGTTGATAGTTGGGATGCTACTGCCTTTTTGAATAAAGCAAAGGTTACAATCGAGGGAAGGATTACCAGAACTGCTATCATACTTTTAGGCAAAGATGAATCTACGCATTTTCTTTCGCCGTCTGTGGCACAGATAACATGGATACTAAAAAATGAGCATAATATTGAAAAGGATTATGCCCATTTTGGACCACCGTTTTTGTTAAATATTGAAAAGCTCTTTGGTAAAATTCGCAATCTCAAATATCGCTATCTGCCTGACAATACCCTGTTTCCAACCGAAATTGATCAGTACGATGCATGGGTAATCCGCGAAGTCCTGCACAACTGTATTGCACATCAGGATTATGAATTAAGAGGTAGAATTAATGTGGTTGAATATCCAGATGAGCTGATATTTACCAATATGGGTAGCTTTATCCCTGCAAGCGTAGAAGAAGTAATCAAACAGGATGCACCTCTGACACAGTATAGAAACGATTATCTTGTCCGTGCAATGCTTAACTTAAACATGATTGAAACCATTGGTAGCGGCATTAAAAAGATGTTTCAAAAACAAAGGCAAAGGTTTTTCCCGTTGCCCGATTATGATTTAACACACACGGAAAAGGTTGTTGTGAAAATACAGGGTAAAATATTGGACGAGAATTATACTCGTTTGTTAATTGAGCAAACGAATTTGGATTTGACTACGGTAATGCTTCTGGATAAGGTTCAAAAACAGACCAATATTTCCAAAGATGAACACAAATTCTTAAAATCAAAAAAACTTGTTGAAGGAAGATACCCTAATTTGTTTGTATCTTCTAAAATTGCTTCTGTTACAGAAGAAAAGGCTATGTATATTAAATATAAGGGGTTTGACGATAGCCATTATCAGGAATTAGTGCTGGCATTTATTAAAAAGTATGGTTCAGCTACCAGAAAGGATATTAATGAATTATTAATGAATAAATTGCCGGATATATTAACTGATAAACAAAAGGTTGATAAGATTAATCGATTGCTATCAAAAATAATGGCAGGGAAATTAAACCTGATTAAAAGTATCGGTACAAAGAAAATTTGGGTGCTTAGTGATGATAATTCTATCAATTCAAAAACTTGAAAAACTTGAAAAAAAACTTGAAAAACTTGAAAAAAAACTTGAAAAAAACTTGAAAAAGTTAAAAATTCCTTGTAGTTCCGTGCCTTTGTGGCAAACCTTTAATCACGTAGATTTATATTTTTAACCAATTCAAAAGGAACAAAATGCTTAAAAAATCATCTATATGCTTAGTTTCTGGCGGGCTTGATTCTTTGGTAGCGACTGCTGTGGCTGCTCAGGAAACAACTGTGTTGCTGGGTATTACCTTTGATTATGGACAGAGGGCAAGAAAGCAGGAGATAGAGTCAGCTGGCAGGGTGTGTGAATACTTAAGGATTCCTCATCGGGTGATTACTTTGGATTGGCTGGGACAGACGAGTAGTGCCCTGCTTTCACAGGACAAGCAAACAGGGGAAAAAGGGGAAAAAGAGGATGAAAAAATTCCTGTGTTTAGTTTTGAAAAAAGCGACCCGATCCAGACGGCTAAGGCTGTCTGGGTAGCCAATCGTAACGGTGTTTTTATCAATATTGCAGCCTCGTTTGCAGAGGAGATGGACGCAGATATGATTGTCGTGGGATTCAATCAGGAGGAGGCAGAAACCTTTCCGGATAATAGTCTGGAATTTGTTCAGGCTGTTAACTATTCGCTGTCATTCTCTACCCTGCGTAAGGTTCAGGTAATGAGCTTTACTCAAGCAATGAATAAAAGGGAGATAGTGGAATTAGGAAAACAAATAGCTGCCCCTCTTCACCTTTTATGGAGCTGTTATCTGGGACAGGATAAGATGTGCGGCAAGTGTGAAAGCTGTCAAAGGTGTATTCGAGCGTTTAAGTTGGCTGAAGCCTTTGAAATAATACAGGGGAGGTTTGAAAATGAACTATAAGTTTATTCAAAAGAGGATTGATTATACCGGGAAAGAGCTTCGATCTCATTGGATTTATGAAAACTTTAAGCTGCCTGGTGATGAGATTGTTGTGTTTTGCGGGGCAGCAGATGTGAGCAAGTATCTGGTTGATCTGGTTGATTCTCAAAAAAAGGCGTATATCTATAGCGAAGATATGATGCACTTTATCGTTGAACATTTTTCACTTGATCTGGAAAAAACCATTGCCTACCAGAGATTGTTGATAGCCATCATGAGTGAGGCCATCAACAGCTACCTTTTCTCTAACAGAGAAAAGGAACAATGTAAGGAACGTCAGATTAAAAGGTATGGTGATGACCTTTATGATGGAGAGAACAAGCTTACCGTTTCTATTGCTACCCTGACCACCGTCTCAACCATGATTCATGCCGGGATAAATATCTCGTCTAAAAACACACCTGTTCCAGCCAGAGGACTGCTGGATTATGGAATGTCGGCCACAGATATTGCCACCTTTGCTGAAGCAGTGTGTTCCAGATACACAGAGGAAGTAAAAAGTATGCGTATGGCACGATGTAAGGTGAGAGGGGTAAGGTGAGGGAGAGGGTTTTAGGCTGAAGGCTGAAGGAATTCTGATTCTTTGATCGTTCAGGATGTATCCTGAATGCAAAGTTGAAGTGGGGATATATATCCCCACAGCCAATATTACGTTCAGGATACATATCCTGAACGATTGGTTTTCTACCTAACAGTCTTCAGCCTTCAGTCTATCCAAAGGAGTATTCATGTCCAGAAAGAAAAAGCAGCAAGCAACAAAACAAAAGGTTTCTGTGTCTTCTGTGTCTCAAACCTCACGAATATCATGGGGGGGCTTAAGCCTGATTGGGATTGGAGAGGCTAATGCCGGAGAAAACAGATTGGGGATAAAGGAGTATGGCTGTGGGATCTTTGTTTTTCTTGCAGCAGTATTCATTTATCTTCTTACCCTTACCCCGGATATTGGCTTTCATGACTGCGGTGATATGGTGCCAGCGGCTATGCAGCTTGGGGTATGCCATCCGCCAGGCTATCCATTCTTTTGCCTGCTGGGTAAGCTATTCATCAGCCTTGTTCCCATAGGCAATATTGCCTATCGAATGAATTTCCTTTCCAGCCTCTTTGCCTCAACCACAGTGATGCTGGTTTATTTCATTGTGGTCAGGATTGGACAATCTATTGTTCCCTGCAGCCGTATCAGCCATATTGTTTCTGGTGTGGTCTCTGCGGGTATGCTTGCCTTTGCAACCACATTCTGGGAACAGGCAGTTATTGCGGAAAAATACAGCTTAAATGTCTTGTTTGCCAGCCTGCTGCTCTTTATCCTTATCAAATGGCAGAGTGATACCAGGACAAACTCTCCATTACCCTATATATTTGCAGCAACACTTGGACTGGCATTTACCCATCACCTTCAGACCATATACATTGTCCCGGCAAGTATATACTTTATCATGGTTATCCTGTGGAACAGAAGCAGGCAATCATCACCACTACAATTGATGCTTGCTATGCTGCCCTGTTTTATTATCCCCTTGCTTCTGTATCTGTATCTGCCTTTGCGGGCAATGTCTCACCCGCCGCTAAACTGGGGTGATCCACAGACATTGCCGAGATTTATAGACTATATCACCATTCAGGCATATAAGCATTTTATCATCAGCTCACCTGCAGTCTGGCTGAAAAATGCCTGGACACATATGACCACATTCTTCCCAAACCAATTTACATGGTGGATAGTGTGGCTTTCTATCCCTGGGTTTATTTCCCTGATAAAATACCGCAGAACCATTTCCTTGCTGCTCTGTCTGGTTGTCCTGACCAATATTGCTGCTGCTGTGCGATATGGTATCTCAAATATTCAGGACTATTACCTCACCTCGTTTATGGTCTTTGCTATCTTTATTGGCTGTGGACTGTTGGGGATAATGAAATTTGGCATTAATAAAGCCCTTCCACCGGCTATAGCTGTTATCTTTCTTGCGTTGCCAATAATTCCATTCCATGCCCATTACAACCATTGTCAATACAGGAATTACTATTTCCCGCCAGACATTGCCAGAAATTTACTTACATCCCTTGATCAGGATTCAGTTATCCTCATCAAAGGGGATGTAAACGGGTTCCCTGTCTGGTATCAGAGGTATGTTGAGAATAAGCGAGAGGATGTGGCTTTAGTTGACACACCGTTTTTGTTTCAGGATTGGTATATTGAGCATGTCAGGCATAATTTCCCTCAGCTTAAAGCAGATGTTTCACCTCCAGCATCACCTGGTGAAGAGCTTGGCTATGTCCGATTCAGGGATATCTTAAAGAAAAATGTGGGGCAACGGGGAGTATATCACTATTCAGATGAGCCTGTTCCCCAAGGATATATGGGTATCCCCTACAGCTTTTTTGTAAAGATAGTCAATGAAGGATCCGACACATTGGCTGAGCTAAAAGATGGGGATGTTCCATTGATTCTGCGAAGGGATTGTCCGCTTGATGCCAAGGCTACAGACATGCTCCGTAATTATGCTGGTGGATACAACAATCGTGGGAATAATTACCTTGGGATTGGCAAATATGACCTGGCTATCTACGAGCTTAATCGGGCATTAAAGATAGATGGTAATATCCCGGTGATTTATTATAACCTTGGCCGGTGTTATTCTCAGAAGGGACAAACAAAGGAAGCAATTGACAACTTTAAGCATGCCCTGACATTAAACCCTAAGCAGCCTGGCATCCATAAGTCTATCGGAGGCTTGTATGAAAAGAGCAACAACCTCCATGATGCACTTAAGGAATACAAGCAAGAGGCTGCTATCTTTCCTGATGATGTTGAAACATACCTTGCCATTGCCCGAACAAGTCATGAGCTAAAAATGCTGGATGAAACCATCTCTGCCTGTGAACAGTTGGTAAGACTTGTGCCAGACAATGCAGATTTCAGGAAAAATCTGGCACTGCTTTATCGTCAGAAAGAATAGGTCAGACAGGTCTGACTTATCTATTCTGAACAACCACATCAATGCGTTGTTTTTCAGGCTCTGCCTGATAGCCGGCAACCTTTATCTGGTCTACCCAGATAATCAGGTTAGTGGATAAGTAGTCAGCTATAGCCTTAGCCTGCCCAAGTGCTTTGGACGTAGTATCTCCATAGGCAATCACAGAGATAGGCAAGCCAAAGTAGTCTTTTAATCTATCTGCTGTTTCTTTAAGCAGAGGGAATACATCCTCTTTAATCTTGATTCGTTCCCTTTCCTCAACAAATAGTGCCTTATTGGCAAGACTGATAAACAGCCCATTTTTTTCCTGATGGACAAGCCCATCGACAGAAAACGGTCTGCCGACAAATGTATGGGGATTTCCAGCCATATCTGTATAATTAAAAACATAGGTATACATATCCCCTACATTAAGGATCTCATTTTTATCGTTGTAGCCTTCCCAGACAACAACGATAGACTGATCACCTGACCCCTTAAACTTTTTGAAGTCACACCCTTTAGAGTCAGTAATAACCAGAGTCCATTTAGAGATGACCTTTCCGCCCTTGATCTGGGGTTGAAATGTGGCAATAGGTGTTTCTACAAGCCCTGTATATCCTGGGAAGGCTGCTTGTCCACTGGATAAGATATGACCGTAAGCCTCACGCCATATCTCCAGTGTAGCTGGTGTTTTTGAGAAGAGCTGTTCCTCTGTCTCCATAACAGGCATATCAATCTCAATCATCTCCTCTTCAATCCTGACTAAAGGTTTTTGCGTTTTTATCTCCTGCTTAATCGTGCCCTTTATGGTCACATCCTCCAATTCCTCACCTTTGGATTGAGAAGTAGCATCAGTTGCCAGACAAACAGATGGGAGAGAAAGGAGAGAAAGGAGAAAAAGAGTTGCTATGTAAAATCTCATGTTTGACCTCCATATGGGGAGAAAAAATATGCCGAATGAGAAGTGTCTATGTCCTCCATCCACAATCTCAAAGCAGCCTTTCTTTTAATTTCTTTGCGATCAATTCAGGGACAAATCCCTTTAGATTGCATCCCAATGCAGCAAGCTCTTTCACAGATGAAGAGCTTAAGAAAAAGTAAGATTCATTGGTCATCATAAACAGAGTTTCCACAGATGGATTCAATCGTTTATTTATGGAAGCCATCTGGAATTCATGCTCAAAGTCTGAAATAGCCCTTAGACCGCGAAGGATGGTGCAGGCATTTAGCTCCTGGGCATATGTTATCAACAACCCGGAAAAACCATACACCTCTGTTTTAGGATAATTTTTAGTAACATCCTTAAGCATCTGAACACGTTCTTCTATCGAAAACAGGGTTGGTTTCCCACCAGTATCCATGGCAACAGCAATAATCACCCTATCAAAAATAGGGATTGCTCGCTCGACAATATCCAGATGCCCAAGGGTAACTGGATCAAAGGTGCCGGGATAAACCGCTATCTTTTCCAATTTTTTTCACCTCAATCTAATAGCTATTGCTTATTATACTACTCATTGTCTTGTCTGTCAACATTTTTATTGAAGTATGCCCCTCAACA
>DYDG01000085.1 GCA_020717845.1 Marinifilum sp.
GTTTCGTAAATACACTTAACTCGCTTTCAGCTATATTTAGCCAAGTTCAGCCAACTCCCGTGCGTTGGCTGTCAAACCTGCGTTACCAGATGCCCAATGAAGATAGATATCCCACATGTCATGGATTCGCTGCGTCAACTCGCAGTAAAAGAAAAGGTATCAAGAGAACCGAATGTGACTATGTTTCACCAACTGTTTCTTGATAGTGTCAAAAAATGGGGCAGGGTGCATGAGTTGGAGTTGATTGGGCTTTATAAGTTAAAAAGCAGACAGTTGTTCAGCGATATACAGCTGGGACAACAGATGTTTCTTAAGGGTAAGTTGAAGATGTTGCCAGAAAAAGCAGGTAAAAAAGATGTGAAACGGATATTTTTAAAGGGACAAAGTAATGGATAAAACAGTTGACCGCAAGATGCCTTATGAGTATTGTGATCAAGCAGATGCTAAACGAGGAGTTAAAATGGCAGAAGAAGTAATTGGGCTTGTTAACATTGAGATTAGGGAGAAATAGAATGGAGGATGAAAAGGTAAGATATTTGATAGATAATTACATGGAGAAAATAAAGGATATCTATGCGGCTAATGAGGTTTGGTTGTGGGGCTCACGGGCTTATGGAACCCCAAATAAATATAGCGACATTGATCTCATTGTTGTTTCTAATAAGTTTTCAAAAATTAAATTTATTAGAAGAATGTATGAATTTACCAATAAATTAGGGTTGCTATTAGATAGAAATGCTGAGGTGGTTGATGCCCTGTGCTATACCCCAGAGGAATTTGAGCGAAAGAAGCAGGAGATAGGAGTAGTCAGGGAAGCGGTTGAAAAAGGAATACGATTGGTATGAAGATTAGTGATGTAGAACCGTTGGAGACAGTTTGCAAAAATACTCTGAGCCAGGAGAGATACGAATAGGTGAGGAGACTTATAAAAAGCTAAAGGAGAGTAAATTAAATGAAATTTTCATATTATCCAGGCTGTTCCCTACATTCTACAGGTAAGGAGTATGGTGAGTCTACAAAGGCTGTGTGTCAGGTATTGGGCATAGAGCTTGTGGATGTCCCTGATTGGAATTGCTGTGGGGCAAGTGCTGGTCATAGTCTGAATCATGATATGGCTGTTCAGTTGAGTGGACGTAATCTTTTGCTTGCTCAAGCTTCAAGGTTAGATATTGCTGTGCCCTGCTCTGCCTGTTATCATAACCTGAAACAGGCTGATGAGGAGTTGAAGACAGACGCTAATAAACAACATGAATTAGAACAGGCAGTTGGAATACAGTGGACAGGTGAGGTTCAGGCAAGACACCTGTTGGATATAATCTATCATGAGGTTGGTGTGGATAATGTCCAGAAGATGGTCAAGAAACAACTTTCAGGGCTAAAGGTTGTGCCCTATTACGGCTGTTTGATTACCAGACCGTCTCACAAGGATGGCTTTGATTCTGTTGAGCAACCCCAATCTATGGACAGGCTTCTTGATGCTTGCGGGTGTAAGGTAATGAAGTGGTCATACAAAACAGATTGCTGTGGTGCTGGTCTGTCATTGCCTAAATCTGAGATTGTCGTTGATCTGGTAAAAAATCTGGTCAATATGGCAAAGCAGGCAGGGGCTGAGTGCATTATTACCGCCTGCCCCATGTGTCAGGCAAACCTTGAGATGCGACAGAATGGATCTAATATGCCAGTGCTTTATTTTACAGAGGTGCTGGGGATGGCATTGGGGATTAAAGAAGTAGATGGTTGGTTGAAGAAGCATCTGGTTGGTACGGATAGCTTAATTGATAAACTAAAAGGATAGATTAGAGAGAAAGGTTGAGTTATGAAGAAAAATCTTTTAGACACAAAAACTGCTTTATGGAGTGAAATTATTAAGAATGGCAGAACATTCTTGGTTCCAAGATTTCAAAGAGATTATTCGTGGGAAGAAGAGCATTGGGAAGATCTTTGGTATGACTTAGATAATTTAGATCAAGAAGATTTTCATTATATGGGCTATTTAGTCTTGCAAAATAGCTCGACAAATGAATATATAGTTATTGACGGACAGCAGAGACTGACAACATTAAGTATTGTTGCTTTAGCAGTGATTCAGCATATCCAAGAATTAATTGAGAAAGGCATTGATGCTGTAAACAATAAGGAACGGGAAAGGCTATTAATGGAGTCCTATCTTGGTTATAAGGATCCTACTTCTTTAATTGCAAAAAGCAAACTGACACTTAATCGCAACAATAATGATTTTTATCAAGGTTATATAATGCGTTTTAGGAAACCAATGACTAAAAGCAAACTTAAACCCTCTGAACAACTTCTTATTAAAGCGGTTGAATATTTTTATAAAAAGATAGAGTCTAAGTTTGGTGCTGATATCTCTGGTGAAAAATTAGCTGACTTTCTTGATAAAAAAGTAGCTAATCAATTAGTGTTTACATTTATCACTGTTGATAATGACCTGAATGCTTATAAGGTATTTGAAACACTTAACTCAAGAGGGGTAAGATTATCACCCACTGATTTGTTGAAAAATTATTTATTCATGGTAGCGGCTCAAAATGGAGAAACCGATATTGATCATGCTGAAAGGCAATGGCAGAGCATTAATAACATCCTGGGAAACATTGAATTCACAACATATCTGAGACATTTTTGGAATTCAAGGAATACCCCGCCTGTCAGAGAACAACATCTATTTAAGGTTGTTAAAAATTCAATTACTACTGCCGAACAAGCATTTACTTTATTGGATGAGTTAGAAGATAACGCACAGCTTTATGCTGCTTTTTCTCAACCTGAAGACGATATCTGGAAACAAGCCGAACAGTATGAATATATCAGGCAGTTAAAATTGTTTGGAGTAACTCAATGTTATCCGTTGTTATTAGCGGCTTATAAAAAATTTGATGCGAATGAATATTCACGTTTATTACGATGCTGCGTTGTAATAGCTTTTCGTTACAGTATAATTGGCGGTTTGAACCCTAATAAACTCGAGGTTGAATATAATAAAACAGCTATGGATGTTTATGTCGGCAAACTTACAAATACACGCGATGTTTTTAAGAATCTAAAATCTATTTATATCTCTGACAAAGAGTTTGAAAGCTCATTTGTCGCAAAAAGTATTACTACTAAGGGAAGAGGGAAGAAATTAGTCAGGTATATCCTTTTCTCATTGGAAAATCAGGTAAGTAGTAAAAAATATGATTTTAGTGATAGTTCTGTAACTATTGAACATATATTGCCAGAAAACCCATCTCAAGATTGGGAAATGTATTTTAAGATTGAAGAACAAATCCAATATATGTTTCAGTTGGGAAATTATACGCTTTTAGAAGAATCAAAAAATAAACTATGTCAAAACGATCTTTATGAAACAAAGAGAGAAATTTATAAAACAAGCAGTTATTCCATAACTGCTCAAGATAGCATATACGATGAATGGGGTCCAGAAGAAATTTTAGCAAGACAAAAGAAGTTGGCAAAATATGCTAAAACTGTCTGGAAATTTGAGTGATGGTTATGCTGGGGGAATTTGCCTGGCAGGCTAAGACGACAGTTTTAAGGTTCAGGTGTGCAAAAAACCTTTCCCGGCTCAGTCCGGGCCATGGGGGCAACCGACTAATATCAATCCAGATGGAGTTTTATAAAAAATGCACAGCAGAGTTTGCTGGTCGGGAGATGGAAAAAATAAGGAAGGTTTATAAATGGTTGAAAAATCAATTCTAAAACCAATAATGAGGTTGGTTGAGGCTCTGGCAAAGAAGAATATCAAAGCTGAGAAGGTGATTCTTTATGGCTCTTATGCAGAAGGCAGAAATACAAAGTATAGTGATATAGATGTAGCTATTGTCTCCAATGACTTTGGCAAGGATAGAGTGGAAGAGAAGATGTCTCTCTTTGGCCTGGGCAGCCGAATAGATCCACGATTAGAACCTATACCATTAACCCCAAGGGCACTTCAAGAAGATACTTGGGTTCCGTTAATATATGAGATTAAAACCAAAGGGATTGAGTTGGCAATAACAGTATAATCTATCTTTTAGGAGTAAGCGAATATGAGTAATGATAAACAAAAAACAGGTTCAGTTTTAGTAATTGGTGGTGGCATCGCCGGTATGCAGGCATCACTAGATTTAACCGATGCCGGGTTCAAGGTGTATCTGGTTGAGGAGTCACCTGCGATTGGTGGCAAGATGGCTCAATTGGATAAGACGTTTCCAACCAATGATTGCTCGATGTGTATCATGTCGCCCAGATTAGTTGATGTTGCTGCAAATCTGAATATTGAGCTTTTGACTACATCAGAGGTTGTGGGGTTAGATGGAGAGGCTGGCAATTTCAAAGTCTCTGTGCGTAGAAAACCGCGATATATTGATGTAACTAAATGCACCGGCTGTGGGGATTGTGCCAAAGAATGTCCGGTGGAGATGCCCAATGAGTTCAATATGGGACTTGATACCAGAAAGGCTATCTATAAACCGTATGCTCAGGCAGTACCAGGTGCATTTGCTATTGATAAACGCGGCACATCTCCCTGTAAATCTGGCTGTCCACTGAATATCAGCGTTCAAGGCTATGTTGCCTTGATTGCTCAAGGAAAATATCAGGAGGCTCTTGACCTCATCAGACGTGAAAACCCATTTCCGGGTATCTGCGGACGGGTATGCAATCATCCGTGTGAGACAGAATGTATGCGAGGCAAGGTGGATGAACCTATTGCTATTGCCAGTTTGAAACGATTTGTAGCTGATTGGGAGATGAAAGTCAGTCCACAATCCATAGTCCATAGTCCACAGATTATGGATGGGAAGAAGGTGGCAATTGTTGGCTCTGGCCCTGCTGGGCTGACTGCGGCTCATGATCTGGCATTAGCTGGTTATTCAGTAACAGTGTTTGAGAAATTGCCAGTAGCAGGCGGAATGATGCGGGTTGGTATCCCTGACTATCGATTGCCGCAGGATATTATTCAAAGAGAGATTGATGCCATACTCAGTGCTGGTGTTGAGCTTAAGCTAAATACTACCATTGACTCGCTTGATAGCCTGAAAGATCAGGACTTTGAGGCTGTAATGATTGCAGTTGGTGCTCATGCAAATAAAGAAATGGGTGTGTCTGGTGAAAATCTGGATGGTGTTTTATCCGGCGTTTCTTTCCTGCGAGAGGTAAACCTTGGGAATAATGTGAACATCTTCCAAAATGGTAAAAAAGTATCTGTTGTCGGTGGCGGTAATGTAGCCATTGATGCAGCGAGAATGGCTGTGCGGCTTGGGGCTTCTGCTGTAAGCATTATCTACCGTCGTTCGAGGGATGAGATGCCTGCTGACCCTCATGAGATAAAGGCAGCAGAGGAAGAGGGGATCAAGATACATTTTCTGACTAATCCCACCAGGATTAACGGACAGAATGGAAAGGTGACCGGTGTTGAATGTGTCAAGATGGAGCTTGGTGAGCCTGACTCAAGTGGCCGGAAAAAGCCGGTGCCGATTAAAGGTTCTGAGTTTGTTATTGATGTTGATATTATCATTCCAGCCATAGGACAGGCATCTGACCTGAATTGGCTGCAGACAAAGGCAACAAAATGGGGCACGATTGAGGTTGACTCTGAGACACTATCCACCAGCCTTGATGGTGTATTCGCTGCTGGGGATGTGGTTTCTGGTCCTGCGTTTGTGGTAAATGCTATCAAATCAGGTCATGTGGCTGCTGAGTCGATTGATAGATACCTTCAAGGCATGGACATCAAACAGGGCAGAGAGAGAAAACTGGCCGAGGTAGTAAAAAAGGTGCCACTTGATGGGATTAGCAAGATGTCTCGACAGAGAATGGCAGAGCTGGATGTAAACAAAAGGCTTGCCAACTTTGATGAGGTTGATATGGTCTTTACTGAGGCTGAGGCAAGGGCTGAGGCAAGCCGCTGCCTTTCCTGCGGGATATGCTCAGAGTGTTATGAGTGCGAACGGGTGTGTCAGGCAAAGGCAGTCAGCCATAATCAGGTAGAAGAGGTCAGAGAGATTCAGGTAGGCAGTATTATTCTTGCTCCAGGCTTTGAAACCATTCCGCCACAGGTAAGGGATGAGTATGGTTATGGTTATTATCCTAATGTAGTTACCAGCTTAGAGTTTGAGAGATACCTTTCTGCGTCTGGCCCTACAACCGGTCATATCTTGCGGCCATCAGATAACAAAGAGCCCAAAAAGGTTGCATGGATTCAGTGTGTTGGCTCTCGAGATGAGGAACGGAAATATTGCTCCTCAGTGTGCTGCATGTATGCCACCAAAGAGGCTATCATCGCTAAAGAGCACGCCCATGGGCTTGAGCCAACCATATTCTTTATGGATATTCGTGCCTTTGGTAAGGGGTTTGACAGCTATTACGAACGGGCAAAGAATGAGTATGGGGTTAGGTATGTCCGCTGTATGGTCTCCACAGTTAAGGAAGACCCAAACACTAATAATTTGACGATTCGATATGTGGCAGCATCTGGTGAGCTGATTGAGGAAGAATTTGATCTGGTTGTCCTGTCTGTGGGCTTAAAGCCATCACCCAAAATGCGGGAATTAGCAGACAATCTTGGGGTGAATCTTAATCAATATGGTTTTTGCACAACAAATACCCTGACACCAGTAACCACCTCTAAACCAGGTATCTTTATCTGTGGGGCATCATCAGAGCCAAAGGATATACCTGAGACAGCCATGCAAGCATCAGGTGCAGCAGCATGTGTGGGTGAGCTTCTGGGTGATGTTCGCGGGACAGAGATTGTTCATAAAAAATATCCAGCTGAAACAGATGTGAGCGGTCAGGAGCCGCGAATTGGTGTCTTTGTCTGTCGATGCGGGATAAATATTGCCGGTGTGGTGGATGTGCCAGGGGTGGCAAAGTATGCCTCAAGCCTGCCAAATGTAGCCTGTGTTGAAGAAAAAATATATGTTTGCTCACAGGATTCGCAGGGCATGATCAGGGAAAAGATTCGTGAGAATAACCTTAATCGAGTGGTTGTTGCCTCATGCACACCCAGAACGCATGAAAGGCTGTTTCAGGATACCATTGCTGAGGCAGGGTTGAATAAATATCTGTTTGAAATGGCAAATGTGCGAGACCAATGTAGCTGGGTGCATCAGGGTTCACCTGAGGCAGCCACTGAAAAAGCAAAGGAATTGGTCCGTATGGCTGTTGGCAGGGCTACATTGCTTGAGCCATTGTATTTAACATCGATGAATGTTACCAAAAAGGCATTGATCATTGGCGGCGGGCTTTCTGGAATGACTGCAGCCTTATCATTGGCTGAGGCAGGGTTTGATGTTGAGCTTGTAGAACGCGAGGCACAATTGGGCGGCAATCTTAAGTTTTTGCACTCTACTCTGGATGGCTCTAACCCGCAGGAGCACTTGAGACAACTTGTCGAAAAGGTAAAGAATCACAGCCGGATCAAGATCAATCTGGCAAGTGAGGTTGTTTCTGTTTCTGGACATGTAGGGCATTTTAAGTCAGGGATTATTGAACAGGTATCAGGTGTCGAGTGTCAGGTGTCAGGTATGAGGGAGATTGAACACGGTGTAGTGATTGTTGCCACTGGCGGGGTAGAATCAAAGCCTGTTGAATACTTGTATGGGCAGGATGATCGGGTGGTTACTCAGCGGGAACTGGAAGAGAAAATAGCTGTCAGTCGTCAGCTGTCAGCTGTCAGCTCTGTAGTCATGATCCAATGCGTTGGCTCACGTGATGAAGAACGACCGTATTGCAGTCGGATTTGTTGCACACAGGCGGTCAAGAATGCACTTAAGTTGAAGGAAATAAACCCTGAGACAGAGGTCTATATCCTGTATCGGGATATTCGCACCTACGGATTCCGTGAGGAGTATTATTACAAGGCACGAGAGGCAGGGGTGGTGTTTATCAGATATGATGTGGATAAGAAGCCAGAGGTTAGAAAAGGCAAAGATTTGTTAGAGGTTGAGGTGCTTGACCCGATACTTGGGACAAATGTAGTGTTGCCTGCAAGTCTGGTAGCCCTTGCACCAGCAATTGTTTCCTGCCCTGGGAATGAACAGCTGGCACCGTTGTTAAAGGTTACCCTGAATCAGGATAGGTTTTTTCTTGAGGCACACATGAAGCTCAGACCTGTAGACTTTGCTACCGAGGGCATGTTCTTATGCGGTCTTGCTCATTCACCCAAGGATATTTCAGAATCCATTACCCAGTCCAAGGCTGTAGCCGGAAGAGCAGCCACAGTGCTGGCTAAAAACCAATTAGAGGTTGGCGGTGTTGTTTCATGGATCGACCAGAATAGATGCGTAGTATGTTTAACCTGTATCCGTATGTGCCCTTATAATGTGCCATTTATTAATAGCAAGGGTGTAGCAGAGATTGAGCCAGCTAAATGTCAGGGCTGCGGCATCTGTGCCTCAGAATGCCCGGCAAAGGCTATTGATCTTATGCATTATAAGGATACACAGGTTGTGGCTAAGGTGGATGCAATGTTTAAATAGGACTTATAGGTTTTTATATGACCTATAAGACTTATATGACCTATAAGACTTATTATGAGGTGAAAAATATGAGTGAACAATTTGAACCAGAAATAGTAGCATTTTGCTGTCATTATTGTGCCTATGGGGCAGCCGATCTGGCCGGCTCAATGCGGCTTAATTATCCGGCAAATGTGAAGATAGTCAAGCTACCATGCACTGGCAAGGTAGATATTATTTATCTACTTAAAGCGTTTGAAGATGGGGCTGATGGGGCATATGTAGCCGGATGCCTTGAGGGTAATTGCCATTTCATGGATGGTAATATCAAGGCAAAACGTCGGGTAGCCCGTGCCAAAAAACTGCTTGATGAGATCGGAATTGGCGGAGAGCGACTGGAGATGTTTAATATGAGTGCTTCTATGGGTCCGAAGTTTGCTGAGGTGGCTCGAGAGATGACTGAAAGAGTGCGAAAATTGGGGCCAAGCCCATTGAGGAAGAAATAATTTCTTGCAAAGACGCAAAAGACGAATTGATCAGCTGGAAGAAATCTGGAAGAAATATTGTTGCCAAAGGATTGGTCAACAGACAGGGATAAGGGACAACGAAAAATGTTTAGGGGGAATGTGTATTAGGAGCAGACCGTTTAAGGCTGTATTGGCTTCAGGTGAGTTTGTAATCACCTCAGAGATATGACCTCCAAAAGGAACAAATATTGATACTCGATGTTCAAGTTTTTTCAACCTGTGATAGTCAGAATAGAACGGCTTAGCATATTCGTAGCTGCGGGAGGTAGCACCTCTGGCAGAGGTAGCACCTCTGGCAGAGGTATACTCAACACTGGCATAATCTGTGATTTTTGCAACTCAGAGCATAGATGG
>DYDG01000086.1 GCA_020717845.1 Marinifilum sp.
CAATATACCGGTAGCATGAATGATGCTACAACAAATATTGTTGACATAGAGTATGAAATAGATGACAGTGGCAGCTGGACAGATGTGGGGACATTTACTACAGACACAGTATCCCCATGTTTTACGTTTACTACCGGGACAATAGAGGATGGGCTGCATACAATCACTGTGCGGGCAAAGGATGAGGCAGGCAACTGGGGAACATCGACTGCAGCTACGATAACAGTGGATACTACACCACCAAATGTCATATTAAATGCCTGCTCGCCAAACCCAACCAATAATGATACCCTGCAATATACCGGTAGCATAAATGATGCTACAACAAATATTGTTGACATAGAGTATAAAATAGACGAAAATGGCAGATGGACAGATGTGGGGACATTTACTACAGGCACAGTATCACCATGTTTTACGTTTACTACCGGGACGATAAGGGATGGGATACATTCAATCATTGTGCAAGCAAAGGATGCAGCAGGCAACTGGGGAACATCAACTGCGGATACAATAATGGTAGATGCTACACCATCGAATGTCATATTAAATGCCTACACGCCAAACCCAACCAAGAATAATACCCTGCAATATACCGGTAGCATAAATGATGCTACAACAAATATTGTTGCCATAAAGTATGAAATAGATGGGAATGGCAGCTGGACAGATGTGGGGACATTTACTACAGGCACAGTATCACCATGTTTTACGTTTACTACCAGAACGATAGGGGATGGGATGCATACAATCACTGTGCGGGCTCAGGATAAAGCAGGCAACTGGGGAACAGCTGTTGCAGATACAATAATAGTGGATGCTACACCACCTGAGATTACTTTATATCCCTATCCAGACCCCACAAACAAAGATGATTTAATCTATATCGGTCAGGTCTGGGATAAGACTACAGAGATTAAGACGATTAAATATAATGTAGATAATGAGCAGATATGGAAAAATGTGCCAATTTTTAGTGATACCATGATTACTTTTACTGTTAGCGATTTAGCTCATGGCAGCCATACGATTATGGTCATTGTCTATGATGAAGCAGGGAATTATGGTACGGATGGCGATGTGGTGATAATTGATAAACAGCTGCCTGATATCAAAATCCTTAAACATGTTCCAGACCCAACCAATGATGACACTCCTACATATACTGGCAGTGTTACGGATACTTTTTCTGAAATCAAGAAAATTCAATATAGGGTTGATGATGGAACGAGTGCTATCAATTGGACAGATGTAACGGAATTTAAGGAAATAACAGCAGGATCATTAACAGTGTCCTTTACTTTTACCATAACACCATGCTTGCGTGGTGGCAATAAACAAAACCTTCCTGAAGGTGAAAACTATACCATTGTGGTCAAAGCATGGGAACAGGCAGATAATTTCAGCGAATCAACAACTGATATATGTATTGATACAAGCCCTCCTATGATAAAGAATGTTGAATATCAGGACGTTAACAATATAGGTGTTCTGGAAAAAGGGGATAAAATAATCATTGCCTTCAATGAACCAATGATTTGTGATAATGGATTGAGAATAGATGACATTATCCTAAAAGTTGCAGATGATTACCTTGGTGAAGGGGCATCCGTGTCATTAATAGGGACAAGAACAGATGCAATAGAGATTGTCCTGGGTAAATCTCCATTGTTAACAATTTCTGGTATGTTTGATGCTAATAATACGAATAAAGGGGATCCTTCTGGGCTAACTGTATCTGGCAAGCTACAGGACATCGCAGGAAATAATATTAGCCAGGATGATACTGGACAGGATATAAGGGCTGTGGATCCACCGAGAATTATAACGATAAGATATGTAGATAAACAAACTATGGGCAAGATAGAGGCTGGGGATGAACTTCATGTGGAATTTACCAAGAGTGTGAAATTGATTGGAACAATAACCCAACAGGATTTTTACTATCTTCCTGTGGAAGGTGATTCCCTGGGAGAAAATATATCTGTAAGGCTAAAAAACCCTGATAATAAAGGGATGTCAAAGACCATAATAATTGTACTTGGAGAAACAAGCGGTTTGACTATAAATGATATGTTTACTGCAAAAAATAAAGGTATTGGGAATCCATCAGGATTAGACATATCAAGGAAGAATAAATATATTATGGATGGTTCTAATAATTATGCAAGAGACAGTGACAGCAATAACATAGATGATTCAGGGATAGATATTATACCAGATGATAATGACCCGCCAGAGATAAAGATTCCTTCACTCAAACAGGTCAATCTTCGACCTATCATAAAATTCTGGGTTGATGATCCAGGGATATGGACATCAGGTGTGTATAGTGATAGGACTGGTACGTTTGCATCCAATGTCCAGGTAGAAAAGAAAAAAGAAAATGGAGAACATGCTATTATTTCCCCTGATTATCTAACATGGGAAATCAAAGAGAATAATCTTGAGGTAGAATTCAAGAATGACCTGGTGCCAGGCGAGTATAGATTATCTCTGAGGATTGCAGATAATAGAGGAAATTGGTCAGCTACCCAAACATATTATTTTTCTGCAGTTGCTCCTGCGGAAAAACCTGTGCTTGAGTTTTATAACTGTCCAAATCCCTTCTGCTCAGGTAAAAGCACACAGATTGGATACACATTAAATGTTATATCCATGGTCACTATCAATATTTATGACCTGACCAATGAATTGGTTGATTCAATTGAATGTGGAGAACAGGATGCTGGTGCACATGAAAGGAAGTGGTTTGGCTTGAATTCTATTGGTGAAAGGTTATCATCTGGGGTATACTTCTGTGAACTGGTTGCTATTGAGTCAGAGTCAAAAAAGGAACATAGAATGTATCGAAAAATAGCAATTTATCCAGGAAAATGAGTAGTGTCGTGTCAAGTCTCAAGTGTCGAATGGTTTATTAATGTAGCTGCAGGGCTTGTCCCTGCCTTTTCCCAATGTAGAGACGGTCTCTACTACATGCGACAGATTAAGGTTGACGCGACAGTAGTTCAGAACTTATGAAATAGGTTTAATCGAAAAGGGAGGAGAGTTGGCAGAATATGGTTTTATGCCCTATTTCATGAGCTCTGAAATTTTTAATTATACAAGGAGCATTATTATGTTAAGGATTAAATCTCTGATTTTAATACTGGTGTTAATCATGGGAATTGTTCCCAGTGCCTTTGCTAACAGTGGTGGTGGGGATTCGTGTGCATTTTTGAAGCTTGGGATTGGAGCGAGGGCTCTTGGTATGGGAGGAGCATTTGTTCCGGTGGCAGACGATGGAACAACAGCATATTGGAATCCAGCCGGAATTGCTGCATTGATGAAGAGGGAAAGGGGGGTAAAAAAAATCAATCTTGGTTCGACCTTTGGTGGAAGGGAGGAGCTGGAAAGAAGATATTATTATCTGGGAGGTATCTTCCCGGTAGACTTTGTTAAAACAATGTCTGAGGGTATGGGAATAAGTCTGATTAACCTTACGGTAGGGGATATAGAGGTGTGGGAACCAGATCAAACGACTGGATTTCCTGTTTTTAAGGATACTACTCTTAATAATGCAGAGAAGGCTGTTGTTGTATCATATGGAACTGAAATACAAAAAGGTCTTTTTTGTATGGGGATAAGCTATAAATATATTACACATAACATTGGCACTTATTCTGCTAAAGGTGTAGGGATTGATATTGGATTCTTATCAGATATCTCTGCTATATTTCATCAAAAGGGTCAACCTATCCTTGGAATATTTGATGAGGTAAGAATGGGTATGGTAAGACGAAAGAATTTTGAAAAACAATGGGATAATTCAGAGTATATTAATGATAAAACATTGAGTGGTGAAATTGGGTTATGTAGTGATATCTGCTGGAATAATGGCAAGATTGGACTGATCTCCTGTTCCTTGACTCGAGAAAAAAGTAGACCTCTGTATCTATCAGTTGGCGGAGAGATAAATATTAAAGGAATATCTTTGAGGTCAGGGGTTAATAGATGGTATATCCAGAAACGGGATAGTGGGTTGAGTACAGCAAATTTAAATTATGGAAAAACACTCTGTGCTGGATTTGGATGCAAAATTGGGAATGTAGGGATTGATTATGTAAGCTCTTTTGCGAGAACTGAGACAAGGCACCAGGTATCAACAGAGGTAGGATTTTAGAATGATATACTCAACATTGGCATAATCTGCGATTTTTGCAACTCAGAGCATAGATGGGTTACGTTTCACTCCACCCATCCTACATCAGAAAGCATGCTGTCAACATAGTAGGATGGGTGAAACCCATCTATTCTAACCCTGCTCAACAATCACATTTTATGCCGGCAATAAGTATAGACATTGCTCACCAATCTGCTCTAACTGCTAACGGCTTCTTTGCTCATTTCCCATACTATCGTGATTGAGCAATCTTATTGGTTTCACGATATGGCTCATCATGGAGGTACTGCTTCCATTCTTCCTTGGTCAGGTTAGAAGTAAGTCTGGAACAGGCTTCGGCTATCAGCTCATCTGGTTGTGCGGACCATAGTTTATCGTTACGACCACTTATATCAGCATCCCACACCTGAACATTGTTTGAACTTACTGTTACCAGATACCTTCCATTCATACTGAATGCAACATTAGACACATAATTATGATAGGCTATACGAGTAACTTCCCTGGGAGTATTAGTCTTCCATTCCCATATTCGTGCTGTTTTATCCCAGCTTGCTGTTGCTATGTACTTCCCATTCGGGCTGAATGCAACGTCAGACACATAATCATTATGAGACATCCGAGCGATTTCATGGCCAGAGGCAGTTTCATATATTCGTACAGTATTATCCCAACTTGCTGTTGCCAGGTATGTTCCGTCCCGGCTAAAGGCTAAAGCAGACACATCACTCTTATGAGTTATCCGAGTAATTTCGCGGGCAGTAGTAACATTCCATAATCGTGCAGTATTGTCCCAGCTTCCTGTAGCTAAATACCTTCCATCCGGGCTGAAGATAGCAACAGATATGTTGCTTTTATGTCGTAGCAGGGTGATTTCCTTACCATTATCCACATTCCATATCCGTGCGATATTATCCTCGCTTACTGTTACCAGATACTTCCCATTTGGGCTAAAAGCAGCGGTAAACACCCTATCCGTATGTTTTGCACGGGTAACTTCCTGTCCCGTGTCCACCTTCCATACCCGTGCGGTATTATCCTCACCTGCTGTTGCCAGATACATACTATCATGGTTAAAGGCGACAGAATACACATGCCCCTGATGTTTCATGCTTGTAATTTTCTTGCCACTGGCAACATCCCATATGCATGCAGTATTATCCCAGCTTGCTGTTGCCAGATACTTCCCATTTGGACTAAAGGCAACAGCAGACACATTATCCATATGCTTAATATGAGCAGCCTTCTGACCTGTGGTAGTTTTCCAGATCAATGCAGTATTATCCTTGCTTGCTGTTGCTATGTACTCTCCATTTGGGCTAAAGGCAACAGCGTTTATTGGAGCTGAGTGTGCTGTCATAGAAGCAATGGGATATGGCAGCAAGGATAGACCATCACGTAAGATTTGGGTAAGTTCTTGCTTTAATGACAGAGGCAAACGTTCCAGGGATTCAACAGCTAATAGCACACTGAGCGGCAACAAATTGGGTCGTTGTTTTCTTATTGATTCAGACTGAATTATTAACTTCTGAGCAAGGGCAATATTAGCCTGTTCTTTTGCACGTTGACCTGCGTTTATTGCCTTTTTCTCTGATTCCTCTGCTTTTTTTCGTTCCCTTTCAGCTATTTTTCGTGCTTTTTCCTCATGCACTTTCATTGTTTCAGCTTTTTCCCGTTCTCTCTCTTCAGCCTTTCGTGCTTTCATCTCATTCAGCATTGCCTTTTCAGCTTTTTCCCGTTCTCCCTCTTCAGCCTTTCGTGCTTTCATCTCATTCAGCATTGCCTTTTCAGCTTTTTCCCGTTCTCCCTCTTCAGCCTTTCGTGCTTTCATCTCATTCAGCATTGCCTTTTCAGCTTTTTCCCGTTCTCCCTCTTCAGCCTTTCGTGCTTTCATCTCATTCAGCATTGCCTTTTCAGCTTTTTCCCGTTCTCTCTCTTCAGCCTTTCGTGCTTTTATCTCATCCAGTCTTGCCACTTCAGCTTTTTCCCGTTCCGACTCAGCCTGTTGTTGTTGATAAAAGGCATACGCACCTGCTCCGCTTACCAATAGAACCATTAATACCAGTCCAGCTGCCATCTTACGAAGGATTTTGGCTTTTCTGGTTTGTTCTTCTGCTCGGTGTTTCTGTTTTTCTGCAAGCTGACGTTCTATGTCAACCTGTCGTTTCTGTTCTTCTTCCTGCTGATGCAGGAACCATGTTTCGTTAGATTTACGAATAGGTTCAATCAACCGATCGTGGGTTAATTCATACCAGTGTGCTCCTGCTCGCATCTCAGCTCGTATAATGTGATGATCTTCCAATATATCCACTGCTGAATTGGGAATCTTTCCGGTATACTCATGACCTCGAAAAACTGTTCCCCGTGTTCCAACAGGAGTAATTAACTCGGTATTAAACCAGTTACGCAGTTCCTCTTCCTTGATGTTTGTCTGTTTTTTTACTATCTCGATAATCCTTATATAGAAATCTGTTAGAGCCTTATTTACATCACCAAAGGCGTGAAGATGTTCAGGGGTGATAATTGTAACATCTTCAGGCAGATTTAGCCACAGATTCTGGCATATGACCTGAAGTTGAACTGGTTCGACATACTCTCCAATTGTCTCGATTGTTTCTCCAGTATTGCTTTCGCTCCGAATGATAAGCAGTTGTTGAACCAGGTTTGCGGCAACCATTTCTGTAAACGAGCATCCTATATTTAGCAATGGTTTTTCTACAGCCATACATGCTGCTTGCTGGCGAAATCGTTCCAGATGATAGCGTGTACGCAGCCGTTCAGGCAGGAGATGGGTATAGGAATCTAACTTAGCTAAATAGTCCTCTCGGATAATGAACAAAATCCGCAGCATAATGTCTTTTGCCTCAAGGGCATCAGCTATCTGACGAAAGAATTCTTCTCGTTCCTTCCAGTGTTCCGGATATGAGGTAAACAACTCCTCAAACTGATCAAAGACAACAACCATTGGCAATGGCATACCATCTTCATCTGTCAAATTCTTACGTTCTCTCAAAAATGTAGTAACAGATATGGAAGCAAGTGACGTTAGATCTGTTTTATCCTCTACCCACCCCATTAATGTATTAAAGCTATAGATATCTGGTATCTCTTTAAGGTTTATGCCTTCCATTTCAAAGCCTCGCACCCGGGCTATTGGCAGCACATCAAACCCCTCTTTTTTAAGCAATGGAATGACTCCAGCATTTAAAAGTGAGCTTTTGCCTGCTCCTGACTGGGCATAGAGTAAGACTACCTTATGTGAAATAATGAGTGATAAAAGCTCTCTTGTCTCTCGTTCACGTCCAAAGAAGATTTCTTGTTCACCTATTTCAAATGGACGTGGTCCAGGATATGGATTATATCTTTTGAGATTATTGGTCATTTTTTATAAACTCCTTCCAACGATCTCGCAATTCATTTGTAAAGTCTCTTGCTGTCCCCCAATAAACCTGCACCTTTATATTCCCAAAGTACTCAGTCAGATACTTTTGTTGGGCAGATTGTTCTGTATTGTCAGGGGGCAATTGGACAGCTACACTGATACGCCGTAAGCTTGATTCCATAGAATCAACCAGTCCTCTAAAGAGTACACGGAAATCCCAATCAGCCAGCCGATACCCAATGAAAATAAGCGAGGTTCCAGCCAGTGCTTCATGGATACGAGGGGGCAGCAGATTCTGTTCCCTGGAGATATTAACCAAAAAGTTAATGTAATCATCCTCAGTAAGAACTAAAGACTCTGGCACTTCATCATGACCATGTAAGTGAAAAACTACAGGATTAGCAGGTGTGGGATCGAAACCAGATATTGAGTCAAAAACAGATGAAATCTCTTTGACATACTTATTCCATCGGCACAATTCACGTTTTGGATCTTTTTGCCAGGCTTTTAATGCCATGATTAGCAGGTTGTCATAGTTAGTAGTCATATAAATAGGGAATGGAAGCTCTGATAGGATACCCAACGGCTCTTCTTCAGCCTTAAAAAAATTTGGCAATGTAACTGTTTTTTGCCATTGTTCTAACTGTTTTTTGAGCAGATGGAGTATCTCTTCCTTTGGTGTCATCGGATCCTGAGTAACTGATAAGAACTGCGTTACTTTTGCAAGGTCAGAGGAATCATCATCAAACGGATACTCAAACTCCTCTGCCAGATTTTTAGCAATTTCAGAGCCCATAGGAAGAATGCCATGATTAATACCAGCACCAAGGAAGGGTGTGCATTTCCCATCCTTGATTCTTCGCAACAGATTTTTCCAGTCCCTTTCATCCAGCGAGCTTTTATCCATCGCTAATCTCCTCGTATATATAGAGGCCAATAAAATAGTTGATAGTAGAACCGTAAACTAAAGACCGATTACTCTCAATACATGTGTGGTCGTTGAGTCTGTCGCCCTTCGACATGCTCAGGGAACAAAACGTGGTCGTTGAGCCTGTCGAAACGGGGTAGCACCCATGGCAGAGGTAGCACTGGCAGCAGACCTTTGGCCTCTGGCAGGTTTGCCGCTACAAGGATATCGGCGGACATTTTACCGCTCTGGCATAGTAGTTCCTTTGGCAGTGAACATTCCACACGACTAATCATCTCGTCGCAATTTTTCCCCCTCAGGTCCTAAAGCATAACTCATAGCCTACACAAGTATAAATAACTATTGATTATTGCAATACAGTATAGCAAAAACAGTTATAAATGTCAAGCGATAAATTTCCAGAGTCCAGGGCAAACGCAGTGAGCGTTACATAGCAACATTTGGTGGTGTCTGAAATTGGCTAAGAGAATATGTAGTCACTCTGGCGACCACGATATTATTCCTGGGTTTGTTGATGGGTTCTGGATTAGGCACAACCACATGCATGGGATTATCCTTCTCGTAGGGGCAGGCCCCTGTGCCTGCCCTGATTACATACAATCCACAGAGAATAGGGCAACCACAGAGAATAGGGCAACCACAGAGAATAGGGCAACCACAGGGGGTTGCCCCTACGTGTGCCCCATCCAGTCAGCCAATTTCAGACACTACCAGAGATTGTAATATGAGGATTCTTGTCCACAATATTTTTACCACATAGAACACAGAGTAGACACAGAGTTCACAGAGGTTTCTTTGTGTCCTTTGTGGTTTTCTCCGTGTCCTCTGTGGTTAATCTCTTTATATCTCTATTATCCCCCTTGACACATTGTCATAATCCGTAGAGACGTTGCATTGCAACGTCTC
>DYDG01000087.1 GCA_020717845.1 Marinifilum sp.
CTAAGCCGTTCTATTCTGACTATCACAGGTTGAAAAACCTTGAACATCGAGTATAACACAAGTTTTCACAATACGTTGCTGCTGCTCACATCCACTTCTTATGCTTAAGGAACATAAACAGCCCAATAGTTGTACCAATCATCAATGGCCAGACAATAAGCAACCCCTGTGAACCTGCTGCAAACTCTGGCATAGGAATATTCATCCCGTAATAACTCGTGATTAATGTTAACGGCATCACAAATGTTGAAATAATTGTCAATACTTTGATAATGGCATTCAACCTCGTAGATGTTCCAGAGAGGTATACCTCTAAGGTATTGGTTAATAACTCCCGATACATATCAAGCATATCCCCTACCCTGAGCAAATGGTCATAGATATCCCTGAAATATACAAGATGTTTGTAGTTAATAAAAGGGTTGCCTTCTCTTGAAAGCCGTGAAATAATCGTTCGCTGAGGGATAATGACTTTACGCATAGAAAGGATACATCGTTTTAGATGCAGAAGCCGTTCCATATTCTTTTGTGTTGGATCTGCCAATACATCCTCTTCAAGTTGTTCTATTTGATCGTCTATTTGTTCTGCTAATGGAAAATAACCATCCACAATCTTATCAATGATAGCATGAAAAAGAAGATCCATGCCCTTAGTCAGGCTAAGAGGATTTTGCCTTATCTTTTCTCTGACTGCATTTATTACCACAGATGGCTCTTCATGAACAGTAACCACAAAGTTCTTGCCCAAAAATGTATTTATCTCAAACATCCGCATATCTTCATCAATGCTTGCCCGTTTAACAATCCCATGAACTGTGATAAAACAATATGTATCAAAATCCTCTATCTTTGGCAGATCCTGCGGAAAGATACAGTCTTCAATGGAAAGCTCATGGAACCCAAATTTTTCTAATACAGTTACATCCTTATCGTCTGTATCCTCTATATCAATCCACAAAAAACAATGTTCATCTTTCAAGACATCACTTATGTTTATCTTTTCGTATTCAGTAATAACCTTATTGCCTGAAACAAGAAAACAGCAATTTAACATTTGTCCCTCCGCTCCTAATTTCTAAAATAGGATAACCCAAGCCTCAAACATTCTCACCAAAACGCCCAACAGCAATACCCCTTATTTCTCCTATTTTTGTTGGGCATTTTGTATATCCCATATGATAGTATCGGAACTAAAATCTTGTTCATTTGGCCACATAATACCGTGATGAGCAGGGCGAACGAGGCAAAAATACAAATTATCAGCAAGTTCCTTGAAGGCGTTACCACCTAAATATGGTTTTACATCAAACACACCTGAAATGCCACTGCTAGTAAGCACATCAATCTTAAAATCTTCAAGAGGTATCGCTTTTATGATAGTATCCATTAGAGACTCTCCTTTTATTTTAGTGGGTCGATCTTAAAAATAGGTTCACCGGCAACTGCTAATTTCCAGTCTACTAACAAATCTTCCCTATGAATTTCTATCCAAGCTTGTACTATCTTCATTTTGGACTGTGGCAGACTTCCTGTCAAAACTAATCCATCGTCAATAGCAATTGAGGCTTGGTATTCTCCATATTCAGCGTGGATATGAGGACAACTGTGTTTCTTGTCATCGTAGAAATACATCAAAATAAGGATGCCGTAGAACATTGAAATCGTAGGCATTTTAACCTCCTTTATACATTGTTCTGTCAAAAGTTTCTGCCTGAAATCCTCTTAACTTCCTATATTTTCAGGCAATTAGAACATCGAGTATAATCTCTTTCTGCCGAACAGCCTATAGCGTTTACCCAATCATTATTTTCACCCTTCTAATCGTCTTCTCCGTTGCCTCGATAATGGTTATCTCCAGATTTTTATAGGTAAACGACTCATCTGGCAATGGAATTCGACCAAGGTGTTCCATAATAAATCCAGAGATGGTCTCAAAATCACCTTCAGGAAGCTCTATGCCCATGGTTTCGTTTATCATTTCAATACCTGCATAGCCGTCAATCAGGAATATATTTGTATCTTTTTGTTTAATGAGGTGTTCTTCTGTTTCATATTCGTCATGAATTTCACCAACTATTTCCTCTAACACATCCTCCAGTGTTACCAGTCCATCTGTTCCGCCATATTCATCAACCACAATGGCTATCTGTATCCTTTTCTCTTGAAACTCCTCAAGCAGGTCATCAACCCTTTTTGTCGACGGAATAAAGTATGGAAATCTGATTAAATCTACAGCAGAAATCCACGCATCTGCCTTTCCCCAGAAATTAAGCAGATCCTTGATATAAAGGATACCAATAATATTATCGATTGTTTCATCATAGACAGGGATTCTTGAACAATGGTACTGACTGAATGCCGTTAATATTTCATTCATACTTGCCTCAGCCGGCACACAGATCATATCTGTGCGCGGGGTCATTACCTCTTTTACCCTTGTCTCTGAAAGCTCCAGCACATCACCAATCATTTTTTCTGCTGCTTCTTCTATTGTCCCATGTTCTTCACACTCTTCTATAAGGAATTGAAAATCCTTTCTGGTTAAAAGCGGTCCATTTTCTTTATCCTTAATTATAGGTCCCAGGAGCAGAACAATCAGGCTTACTATGGGACGAAGAAAATTATACCATGCCCTTATTAGAGGTGTAAGGCTTAATATCAGCTTAGTGCTATGATGACGGAATATGGTTTTGGGAGTTATTTCTCCAATCAAAACGACAATAATAGTCAATCCCAATTCTACCTGAACCGCCCACCTTTCAAACAAATATGTTGTTATACAGGAGGCAGTAATAATAGAGATATTAATCCCTACCAGCATCCCGGTTAAAAACCTGGGAAGGTCAGCGAGTATCTCTGTGGCCATAAGGGCACGAGTATTACCCTTTTCAGCCAGGTTTTTAAGCCTGACCTTATTAATAGAAAGAAATCCAATCTCTGCCCCAGAAGAAAATCCGGCAATGGTTATGCACACAAGAACCACCAACAAACCTAACCCTATCTCCATCATGCCTCCATCCTGCATGGCGATTCATCATGAATCTCTCCCACAATCTCTTCCAACAGATCCTTCATACTCACAATACCTGTCATCTTATTTGCTGCATCCCTTACTATGGCTATCTGGAGTTTTTTATGTTGAAATTCCTTCAATAATTCATTGACCATCATAGATTCTGAAACATAATAAGGGATCCTGAGTAATTTCAAGATTGTCCCCTGATTAATATTAGATTCATTTTGCAGCACCTCAATAACATCCTTAGCATAAAGTATGCCAATAGGGGCAAAAATATTATCTGCTTTAAATACAGGCACCCTTGAATGGCTAATGATTGCCTTGACTATTGTTTCCCATGAGTCATTTAGAGCAATACAAGCAACCTTATCTTTTGGAACCATGACCTCTTTGACCATAATATCACCAAACTCAAAGATACTATGGATAATCCTTCTTTCCTGTTCATCCAGCACACCCTCTTTTTCCCCAACCTCAACCATGGTCTTCAATTCCTCTTCAGTAACAACCTCTCTTTCCTTTACATCCTTCTTAAAATAAGGGTGTTTTTCTATTAGTCTTACAACTACGCCTGTTATTCCCACAATTAACACCTGAAACGGCGTAAAGAGCAGGCAAAAGCCCCTTATCGGATAGGCTATCCATGGGGCTATTTTCTCACCCTTTGTCGCACCCATAACAATAGGCAGTATTTCACCCAGGAAAAGAATCAGGATGGTCATGATAACAATGGCAAAGCCTGTGCCGATAGCCTTACTTACCCCTACCCTCTGGCAAATATCTATGGCTATCACGGTTCCAATCGCAGAGGCAGCAATATTGACAAGGGTTGTCCCTGAAAGCAAAACAGCCAGAAGTCGATGCGGTTCCTTTAGTAATTGAGGGATACATGCATCTTCCGGCATCTGCTTTACCTTTATTCTGTCCAGAGAAAACAGGGCTGCCTCTGAACAGGAAAAGAACGCAGAAGCACTTAGTAATAGGATTAAACTAATTATTTCTATGGTTAACATCTTTTTTTAACTGTCAGCTAACTGCTAACAGTTAACCAACCCCTCCTCACCTGCACATAAGAAATATGATCAATGTCATCCCGCTGCCAATAAAGGCTCCGACAAGCACCTCTATCAGGGTATGTATCCTTGCTCTGATACGGCTATGGGCAATTAATACAGCGATAACAAATACCAGCAAAGAGACTATGATATCCTGGCTGATAAATGTTGTGGAAACCCAGATAGAAGAAGCCACAGCCGTATGTCCGGATGGCATCCCACCCCTTAAAAATGCGTGCCATCCATATCCAGCCTTGATAGCAATAACCATGATAATAACCAACGCTAAGCTGGCAAAGGTGATATGGATTGCTGGCGGGGTAGCAGGCAAAAAGCCATTATTCATACTAAATCGCTGATACAAAATAAGATATCCTATAGCCAGAGCATTTACTGTTGCAATTAAAACTGCACCAGCACCAATATCCTTTGCCGTGCCGGCTAATGGGTGATGGGAGTCAGTAATCAAATCCACCATGGTTTCTACAGCTGTATTAAACATCTCGCTTATCAATACCAATGAGATGGCAAAGAACAGGGCTACCAGCTCTAAACGAGTAAGATTAAGAAACAAACTGGCAATAAGAACAATAACCGCTGCAATCACATGAATCTGCATGTTTCTCTGAGTCTTTAGCCCATGAATTACACCAGCAATAGCATAGTTAAAACTATCTGTTATACCGTAAAAGAATTGCATTTTGCGTTTTCTCCTATGCTTTCATATAAGCAACTAAGAATTCATCCCTTCGGATACCTGATTGAGTACAAATCATTCTGAGTGTTGGAGCCTTTATTTTAGGATGATTTGGCATAGTTAAAGGTGTCTTGCTCCCATCTGGATTTATTCGTATCATAGAGATATGTTCTCCTTCCCGAACAACCTGAAAGCCTAAACTTTCCAATGTCTTAACAACCTTTTGCTTTGGTGCATCAACAGGAAACTTTATCACTTTAAGCACCAACCACTGCTTCTGCAACAAATGCTTCAAGTACAGAAGAATCTGGTTCTAATACATCCTCTCCAAATGTCTCAATATGGAACCGGATTGCTGATCTTGTGTTACACAAAGCTTCTTCATATGTATCTCCTTGTCCTACCACAACACCTTTAAGTCCCAAAGGGTATCCAATATACCCATCGGAATGTTTTTCCACAATAACCTTAAACTGTTGCATAATAAATTCCTCCTTTTTCCTCCTTTAATTGCCATCTACCAACGCCATCTGTCTCCTGCACATATCATCCTGTTCCCAGTCATCAACAGAATGGTCATATCCTATAAGATGCAACAGTCCATGAATGAGTAATATTTCCAGTTCCCTTTCAATTGGATGGCAGCATTCTTCTGCCTGTCTCAAGGCTGTCTCTATAGAGATGATAATCTCTCCAAGGGCAGCAATACCAGAACGATTACTGCCATCTTCGGTAAGGCTGAAAGACAGCACATCTGTCGGATTATCCACACCCCGATACCTTTTGTTCAAGTCATGGATAAAGGCATCATTACAAAAGACAATACTTACCTCATCGGCTTTTACACCTTCAGACTTTAACACCCTGCGAACAATGCTCCTGACAGATTCTCTCTTTATTGGCACTATTTTTTGATTATTTGCGATCAATATATTCATACAACTGTCTCCTTAATAGCACACAGATAACACGGATTTAACGAATTTTCACCGATTCTTTTATCCGTGTAAATCAGTATTATCGGTAGTATCCGTGTGCTATTATCAGTCATGCCCCTCTGCCTCTGGATACTCAATCCTTGAATGATACATGGTTGTCAGGAGTCTGGTCAGGACATTTCCTATTTGAGTCAGCTCTTTAAGGGTAAGGTCGCATTCATCAAACTCCCCATCTGTAAAATAATTATCAATAATCTTTTTCACCATTTCTTCAATCCTTGCGGCTGTTGGCTTAGGCAGGCTTCTTGAGGCTGCTTCCACAGAATCAGCCAGCATAACAATAGCTGCCTCTTTATGTTGTGGTTTTGGACCAGGGTACTTGAATTCACTTGTGCTCACATCCTCATCTTCCTGCCGTTGTTTCTGTGCCTGATAAAAGCAGGTTAACAGCGTTGTGCCGTGATGCTGCTGAATGATGTCGATTACCTTTGATGGCAGATGATATTCCCGGGCTATCTCCAGACCATCCTTTATGTGTGATTTTATAACAGAAGCACTCAGGCTTGGATTTATATCATCATGTTTATTCTCGCCTATCTGGTTTTCTACAAAATATGTAGGTCGAATTATCTTACCAATATCATGATAATATCCTCCAACCCGACAAAGAATAGGGTTAGCCTTTACCTCTATAGCTGCTGATTCAGCCAGATTCCCAACCAACAGACAATGGTGATATGTCCCTGGTGCCTCAAGCAAGAGCTTTTTCATAAGAGGGGTATTCACATCTGAAAGCTCAAACAATTGAAAGTTGGTGGTAACATTAAACAATTTCTCTAAGTATAAAAGCCCTATGATAGCCAGCATAGTAGATATGCCTGGATTAACCAGACAACCCCAGAAAATGTCGTGTTCAATACCTATAACATGCTGTTGAACAATGCCATAGCCAATAATAATAATAGCATTGGACATGGCAATAATCATCCCCAGCCGTAAGATATCCCTGAGCATCCTTGATGATGAGGAAATGGTATATATGGCACTCAATCCACCGGCTAAGAAGAAAAGAACAAACTCAAACTTTGCGCCAATCAAGAATCCCATTAAAATACTCAAGAACAGGGTAATGAATACAGCAAGCTCTTCGTTAAATAAGATAGAGAGGACAATAGAAACAGCTGCCATGGGTATAGCATATATCGGCAGATCAAAATGAAGTATTATTTTGCCCAATGCCCCTGCCATAAGGATGATTACCCCAAGCATCAATAAATTTTTAGTTGAAACCAGCTCAGCTTGATATTTATAAATATAGCCTGTCCCCAGAATAATCAGGCTATAAAGCAGCACCAAAAATCCAAGCAGGGTATTGGTATTGGTTGTAGTATACTGCTTGCTCAATTCCTTAAATTTTATGGCAGCTACCCTGTCCACCCTTTCCCCATCTCCGACTATCTTTTCCCCTTTTTCTACATGGATCATTACTGTCGGAACATTTTTTACTGTTTCTTTTATATTCTTCTCTGTAGCCTTCTGATTAAAGGCAAGATTAGGCTTCAGATAATACATCAGTATCTCAAACACATATTGATGGACACCCGGCGAGGATAGCATCTTTGGATATAACGCAGAAAAATAATCAACACCGTCAATCTTATCCATAAGTAAAAAAGCAAAAAACTCCTCCTTTGGTATCGTTTTTTCAGACACACCAGAGGATGAGATAACCTGAAGCAGGATATTTTCAGACACAAGCCCTGTTATCCTTCCATCAGAAACAGCTGTAACTCCTTGTTCCAGAGCAGCACGCAATATCCCGCAAACATCTGATTCTATCTCAAAGAGTCTTGGGTATCGAATAATTGCCTGCAATGATTTGTCTGATATGTTCAGATTTTCAATCTTTTCATTCACCGTCAAGACTGCCTGTGACAGATTGATTGACTCATCCTGCTTTATTTTTTCTACAATAGCAAAGAATTCAGCAGTTTCCTTAAGCACTGCAGACACCACAGTAATGTCAAGGGAATAGACAGGCATTGCACAAGATGCTACCTCTTTTTGTTTCAGAATAGTTGCATCCCTGTCCTCATAATAAAAGGCATAGGGTGACTTAATATTCTCCTGACTAAACTCACCTTCCCTGGGATATTGAGGCAGGATTGATGTTGGAGAAAGCAACAATGTTAGCCCAAGAAGAAAGCCCAGCAGCAAGAAAAATCTACTTATCTTGAAATTATACCGCGTCTTTTCTATTATTGGAAATCCCTTGAGAAGTTTCCTTGGCATAAATTACTCCAATGACTTTTTGACAGGATTAAATCGGTGATCGGTGATCGGTGATCAGTGATCGGTAGGAGGTAGGAGGTAATCATGTAGTATACTGAACCACACTTCTGTCCTCGCACCGTTCTTCCATTTCCGCACTCTGTTCCTAAGCACCGATCACCGGTTACCGATCACCCTCTCCCTACCTCACGCCTTTTATAAGCCTCATACGCCTTTATCACCTCTGACACCAGCTCATGCCTGACAACATCACACTCTGTAAAATAAACAAATTCTATCCCCCGAATATCTTTTATCACAGACTGCACCTCAACCAATCCAGAGGTTATATTCTTTGGCAGGTCTATCTGGGTAACATCACCGGTAATGATGGTCTTTGAATCAAAGCCAAGGCGTGTCAAGAACATCTTCATCTGTTCTGAGGTAGTATTTTGAGCCTCATCCAGGATGATAAAGGCATCATTCAGTGTTCGTCCTCGCATAAAGGCTAAGGGGGCTACCTCAATGATACCCTCATCAAGCAAATGCTGCACCCTTTCAATGCCCATCATATCATAAAGGGCATCATACAATGGACGAAGGTAGGGATCAATCTTTTCCTGCAGGTTACCAGGCAAGAATCCAAGTCTTTCCCCAGCTTCTATAGCCGGACGAGTCAGGATTATCCTGACCACCTCTTTTCTTATCAATTCAGATACAGCCATGGCCACAGCCAGATATGTCTTTCCTGTGCCAGCCGGTCCAATTCCAAAGACAATATCATTAGTTTTTATAGATTCTATGTATCTTTTTTGCCCCATGGTTTTTGGCTTGATTATCCGTCCTCGTTCAGAGACACAAATTACCTCTTTAAACAGACCAGGTAAATTTACCTCCTGATTTTGAGAAATCATCTTCAGGGCATACTTTATCTCCGGAATACGGACAACATGCCCAGAATGTAGGATAGATATAAGATCATCCACCAGCTTCTTCACCATATCTACCCGCTGATGTTCACCATGGATGATAAGCTGTGTGCCACGAGGGATTAATGTTATATCCCTGAACTCCTCTCGAATCAGCCTCAGGTTAACATCCTGTTGTCCAAACAGACCCAAAGCCTCCCCTGCGTTGGCTAATGTTATAACTTGTTCATACATGCTATTTCTTTCCATTTCTCTCCAACAGTAATTATACTATAATTACAGATAGTAGTCAAGCTATTTATGAGGCTATGGCAACCGCATATAGGTGAACATTGCATGGCAACCAACTCTACTAAAAAAATTGTAATAGTTCACCGCAGAGGCACAGAGAAATTAACAAAAATTAGAATCCAGA
>DYDG01000088.1 GCA_020717845.1 Marinifilum sp.
CCTATTCCCCCTTAAAAAAGGGGGTTAGGGGGTTGTTACTCTCGCAGATAGTTTTCCTAATTGCTCAGGTTGAAATAATTCAATCTAAAAATGGTGTTTCTATTACTCGATGTTCAAGTTTTTTCGACATAGCAGGCTAAAACACATACTTCAGCGTGCATCTCAACAGTTCCCTACCCCTTAATCATCTTCACTACCTCTGCCACCCTCTTGCCAAGGGCTTCTGCCTCTTGCAATGCCTTATCATTTGGTTTCCCAATACACGCTGCACCGTAATGACCGCCAACAGTGATCGGATCACCCACAATGATCATTTGATGGATAAGCATTGCCTGCAGGATAGAAAGAATAGTTGTTTCCTTGCCACCTGTGTGGTGTCCGGCAGTGGTAAAGGCTGCCCCTACCTTATTCTTTAACTGCCTCCTTATGCTCACACTTACATCAAACATTTTCTTGACCTCAGCTGACATGCTGCCAAAATAAACCGGACTGCCGACAATTATGCCATCTGCCTCAAGCAGGTCATTATTGCTTACTTCTGTCACTGCCTTTAAGCTAACCGCACATCCTTCATCCTTTACACCCTTTGCCACAGCCTCAGCCAGTTTTTCAGTGTTTCCACCCTGCGAAAAATAGGTTACTAAAACCCTTGCCATGATTGCACCTCCTTGAACTTTCTTGAACTCTTTTGTGTCATTAACTCATACTTGCTTACTATACTCACATCCACAATACCCTTGCCGATAAAGTGAATGCTGTCTGGAAAATTCCATTGCTTTCTTAAACCCATCCTGTTTCTTGAAATCATACACCAAAAATGACTTGTCATCTATTTCACGGCCTATCCTATTTATAACCAGGGCATTCTTGTGCGGACTGACACTAAGGGTTGTAGTAAAATATGGCATATGCGGCAGCTCGCAAGCTGTCTTCCATGTCTCCTTCAGCCTCATCTGAAAACAAACCTCACACCTTATTCCGCCTTCAGGCTCCCTGTCCATCCCATTGGTCAGCAAAAGCCAGCGGTTATGGTCATACTCACCCTCAAGCAGTTGAAGGTTAAGGTATTGCGAAACGTTTCTAACCACCTGCAGCCGTCTCTGGTATTCTTCAGATGGGTAGATATTGGGATTATAGAAAAAACCAACCACCTCAAACCCATCAGCCCGTAATCTCTCAATAACCGAACTTGCACATATCCCGCAACAGATATGCAGCAGAACAATCTTTTTCATGTATCTGTCTTTCCTCTTCTCTTCGCTGTGTCCTCCACATTTATTGGCTCATCCTTGCCTTGTTTCACATCATAAGTCGATATTGTTTTTAATCCCTGAAAATACCCCTTTATCCTGAAAATTTCTTCCTGTGACAGAGGAGAAACTCCGCATGTCCGCAATGGTGTATTAATTTGCACCTCATCAGGATTTATCTCAAACACCAGCTCTGCCATTTCCTCTGCGAATTCTTTATTCTCTGGCACAAACATCATCTGAATGGATAGTTGTCCATGATACTTTTGTCTGAATCGCTTTATTCCCTGATAAATCCCATCAAAGCTGATCCCTGCGGCTGGATTATTTATCATAAGAAGGGATTGTTGCGACCAGGCATCCAATTTGGCTACCACGACATCTGCCAGAGCCAGTTCCTCTGCCACATCATCCCTATCTAAAAGTGTAGCATTGGTCAGGACAGCCACAGGTTTTAGCATAAGTGTTCTAACCGCCTCAATCGTTTCCCCAAGATTTTTTGCCATGCCTGGCTCACCCCTGCCGGAAAAGGTGAGATAATCTATTTCAACATCAGGCAACTCCTTTAGCTCTTTGATGATTTCCTGGGTAGGAACATACACCCTTCTGTCGATAGATACTGCCTGTGCCCTGCCAACCTGACAATAACTGCAATCAAAGTTGCATATCTTCTCTGCCTGTGAAAGCAGGTCTATGCCTAAGGAAACACCAAGTCTCCATGAGGATACGGGTCCATAAATGTATTTCATTAAACTACCTCTTGAGATTGACCTTTCTTTATCATTTGTTCAGCAATATTTTCCAGACAAACACCCAGGGCAATCAGGATATAAAAAAGCTCAAAGTCAACCTCACTCAAAAAACTTCCACAGATTACATAGGCAGACAGGCTCACTTCTATCATATGAGTAAAGGGAATCAATCTATGTCCTCCATGAATAGTCTTCAATCTTTTCCTGAGTCTGAAACTTTTTATCATTGAGACCATAATAATTGCGACAAAGGCTATAAGCCCTGGGAATCCACATTCAGAGGCTATCTGAATGAATGTATTGTGAGCCACAAAACCCTCAATCTCAGGATGATAGAGATGAGCAATCTCCTTAAAGTTTCCTATCCCTACTCCGGTAATAGGCCTCTCCATCATCATCTTGCCACCAGCATACCAGCAATAAATTCTGGCCATAGCTGCTCCGTCTTTTTGATAGCCAGAGATAGTTTCCATTCTCTCGACATATTCTTTGGGTATTAATAAGGGAGCAGCAAGAGCCAGCAATACAAAGAGAAATAGGTATATAACCAGAAGGGCAGGCTTTTTTGCCTTAAGAAGGAAAAGGAAAAGCACCACACAAAGACCAATAAATCCACCCCTGGATATGGTCAGAATAATGCCAACAATAATTAAAAGAAATGAGAGCATGGCTGTTAGCTGCTTAAAACCATTCCTTTCTATAAAAAGGATGTAAAGGCTAAATGGAAGAGCCATATTCAAAGCAACACCAAAATGGTTGTCATCACCACCAGCACCACCCATTCTGGATAGCCCATGGATAGCACAAAATGCTGCATTTCTGAGAGAAAGCAGGGCAAAGATAATGATTACAGCCCAGACTATATGATGGAATCTTTTCTCAGAGTTTATAAGGTTAATCATAGCTAAGTAAAGGACGAATAATTGGGTAAAGTCAAAGAGGGTATATAAACAAAATTCTTTTCTATAAGCAAAAAGGCTTGAGATAATCATGATTATCCAGAGGGCAAGAATAAGACGGTTTTGGATGGATTTGACCATCTCTCTGGGGTTTAACTCCCTTAGTATCCAGGCTAACACGGTTATACCCAGAATAGCTGCAGAAAAAGGGACACCTTCCAGCTCGTCAGGGAGACCAAAAGCAAAACATATAAAAAGGATAATTCCAGTGTAGGGGATCTTAAATATAGCCAGGGTTGTTAGAATTATTCCTACTGATCCTATCAAAGCATATTTAACAGGCAGGAACATGAATAGCAGCCATGATGTTATGGCAAAAAATGTCAGCCCAATAGGGATAACCCATACCCTCGAACTGGTTAAGCACCAGAGCCTGATGTTGATAAGCAGTCTTTCTATTATATTTATCAAATTATCAAACCCCTCGCAGCACACATTTCTGAACATAGGGTGAAACAGCCTGCTGCATCTCTTGAATCTGCTCATCTGTATATGGCGTTATCTTCAGATACTCGGGATCAAGGGTGTTGTTAGGCACAAAGGATTGCAAAACATATTTTTTGGCACCCTTTATTGATTCTGCCATAGCTGCAAGTGTCTCCTTAGTATGCAGTGTTGGCACAACTGTTGTCCGAAATTCATAATCAACCCCTGAATTCATAACAATCTCAATGCTTTTCCGTATTCTTTCTATTATCCCCTCATCCTTTACCCCTGTTGCCTGAGCATACAAATTATTATCCAATAGCGACTTGATATCCATGGCAATGTAATCAATCAGCTTCTTGTCTATCAGTCTTTGCAACATATCAGGAAAGCTGCCATTGGTATCCAGCTTTACCTTGATACCAGTATTACGAAGTCTTTTGATAAAATCAGGTAAATCCTCATACATGCACGGCTCACCGCCAGACAGACAAACACCGTCAATCCAGTCCTTACGCCTTATAAAATAATCCATGACTATTTCAACTGGGATGGAAGAATACTGCTCTGGATTGAGCACCAACCCTGAGTTGTGGCAATATGGACACCTGAGGTTACAATATGGCAGATACAGGGTAGAGGCTATTTTGCCTGCCCAATCAAGCATGGACATCTCAACAAATCCCTTGATAGCAATCTCCATTATTCCTCCATATCCTCTTTCCGAATAATCTGACTTATTTTTGATGTATCTATTTTTTTCCAGATATCTTTCAGGAACATCTGTAATTCTGATAATTCATACTCTCCCTCTGCTTTCTCTGGCTCTTTTACCCTTGTCCCATGGCCGTTAGACACAAAGGTCATCAGTGTTACCTCTGGCCAGCACAAAAACCTGGCCGGTTTATGATGCCAGCCAATCCCGTGATTGACATAAAGGTATGTCTCTCTAAGCTTATATAATCCATCCAGGTATTTACTCTTCCATCCATAAAACTGCCGTATCCATCGGACACCACATTGTCCACCATGTGTATCCCCTGAGAGAACAAGATCAATATCAAACATGCTATTTGTCTCAATATTTTCAGGGTCATGATCCATCAGGATAACGGCATCGTTCTTCTTGATTCCTCTCATAAGCCTTTTAAGATATGGTTCATTACGGCTATGATTGTTAAGACCAAGCAGCCACAAACGCCTATCATCAGGCAGATCTACGCTTATTCTTTCATCAATAAGCATGGACATTCCTGCTTGTTTGCCACCCTGTTTCCATTGGTACTTACCTATAGATGTATCGCAATTCCCCAGAATACTAAAAATGCCAATATTTGCCTTTAATCTTGAGATGGCTTCCATGCATGGCTCAAACCCTTCCCTTTTAGTGATAAAATCACCGGTAATAAGGATAATATCAGGCTCTAAGGCATTGGTAACCTCTACCATCCTGTTTTCAAGCTCTCTCACCCGATTAATGGTATGGATATCAGAAAGCTGAACAATCTTTATCCCTGACAATGCTTCAGCCAATTCCGGCTGATCAATTACCACCCTCTGCACCCTGACCCAGTTTGGTTCAATATAAACCACATAATAACAGCAAAAGGCTATGCCAAGGATAGCAAGAATTGGGCTAAGGAATAAAATAAGCAGGCTGGTGACAAAACACCCGAGACAACCATTTGTTTTTTTGTGATGCGTTTCATGCTTATCTTGAGTGGACATGAGTACCTACCTGAATAGGGGTTAGGGATTAGGGATTAGGGGACAAAGTCCTGATTCCTGCTCCTGCTACAATTATATGAAATACTTACAATCAATGCACCAATTCTGAGGCTGGCACCACCTCTATCCCTTGAGCCCTTAGCATAGGCACCATCTCACTAAGAACAGCTACGGTTGATGCCTTTGTAACATGACCAATCCCAATAGCCGTTCCATTCTTTTTTGCAGTAGCAATCAAAATATGCATCTGCTGCCGGACATGTTCAATACTATTTATATTATCTAAAAACACATCTCTTCTGGCAGCATTAATAGCACATCCTTTAGCCAGCTTATATGCCACAGTTTTGGGAGTAGTCACACTGTCAATAAAGTACAATCCTTTCCCTTTAAGCTTATCCATGCACAAAGCCATAAGCCTTGAGTCTGCGGTTGCTCTGGAACCCATATGATTATTTATCCCCTTAAGGTAGGGGATATCCTTGATTGCCCCTTCTAATTGCCTTTGCACCTCTTTTTCAGACATGCCAGACAGCAGTGCCCATTTATACGGTGAGTTGTTTTTTCTGTCTGCCAGACAAAGGATATCCTCGTCTGTCATCTTTGAGTTTCCGCAATATTCCATAGGCATATGCAGCATGACCTCAAACCCGCATCGATGCGATATCTCAGCTGATTCCTTTGAACATATTATCCCAGGGATAACACTCATGGTTAGCGGCTCTTTTATCTTCCATAGTTTACTGACAAACCCACCAGTGCTGTAACCTGCATCATCTAAGATGATAGCTATCCTGGCAATAGTCCTGGTAACAGTTGCCGGCTTTTCCGGCCGTTCAGGTATTAGTGGAATAATCGAGGTACAGGATGAAGGAATAGGCAAGGCTAACTTCTGTGTTTCCTGTATTTTCTGTATTTTTTGTATCTCCTCAATCTTTTTCGGCATTTCTTTTTTGGGGATTAAAATAAAGGGTGGTAATTGCAGCACCTCTGGCACAGACACAGCTTTTGCCAACGATGTCGTTTTTTGCCCACATACAGTTGATACAGATCCCTGTTCTATTCTTTGCTGGAGATACTTTAAGGCAACACTAAATATGACTATTGAAAAACACACTGCAAAAATCGTAGCTATAACAAGACCAAATGTATCCTTTTTCATAACAATATCTTATCTTATCCTCCATTGCATGGTCATTCAAGCGTTCAGCTTGAGTATTATCGTTCCCTGAGCCTGTCGAAGGGTGTTCCCTGAGCAGCAGTCGAAGGGCGACCCTGCTCAACGACCGCAAGCAGGATGCTTGTGGTACTATAATAGTTTAGCATATTCTGCCCTTTGCGTCAATCCTTTTTTCAATATATTTGTATTGATTGCCAATCAATGTGCGGTCATTGAGCTTGTCGAAATGGGATATGGAGAGGAAATGGCAGGAGGCAGTAAGCAATCGCAACTGTTCCCTGCAAGGCTAAAACGACATAATGATCTCTCCAGCCCTTGCAGCAGCATCTGGTTTTGCCAGACAAAGGGCATTTTTTTGCATTTTTCTCAATATTTCAGGCTTTCGCAGCAGGTCATTAACCGCATCATCTATCTTATTTGCATGAGATACCCTTATGGCAGCACCATGTTTTACTAAATATTTGCTATTACGATCCTCCTGTCCAGGGATAGGATTAACAATAATCATGGGCAAACCGCAGCAAAGGCTTTCGGCAGAGGTCAGTCCGCCTGGTTTACTGATAAGAATATCTGATGCCTGCATCAGTTCATGAACATTGTGGACAAATCCATAGACCTTCATTGGTCTTTCTATTTGTTTGGTCAATCTTTCTAATCTTTGCTTGAGACTCTTATTCCTCCCAGTAACCACGATTATCTGAAAAAGTTGTGGTAATAGGTTAAGATAGGTGACGATTCTCTCCATATAGCCCATCCCATAATTCCCGCCCATAATAAGGATGGTTGGCAAATTCTCTAAGCCCAGCCTGCCTCGGACAACCTGCTTATCCTCGATATTAAAAAAATTGCCAAAAATCGGTATGCCAGTAACCTCAATGTTTTTGGCAGGGATACCGTAATGAATCAATTTGTCAGCTATCTCTGAATTAGCTACCAGGTAACAGGAGACATTTTCATATAACCAGTAGGCATGAATATCAAAGTCTGTGGTAATGGCTATCAATGGAAGACTATTCATACTGGTTTTCTTTAGGGCAGAGAATACCCCGCATGGAAAGGCATGGGTGCAGACAACAACATCTGGCTGAAAGCCGTTGAGTATCTTTTTCTTCAGCCTTTGCGACTTTAATGTATTCAATATTTCTTTCAATTTTGTTGTCAGATTGACTATTTTGGGATTATCATAGAGGTATTCCCAGACATAAGGGTCTGATTTTATCAGTTCAAGATAAGATGTCAGGATTATCCCCTTCACTACAGGTGAAAAGTAACCCAAAGCATCTATTTCAAGGAATGAAAGCTCAGGAGACTTTTCCTGCAATTTCTGCAATACATCCTTGACTGCATCAGCAGCAATCTTGTGGCCTGAGCTTGTGGATACATGAGAGGACAATTCGTTTCATTAATCACCATGTTGGAATAGGCTGAAGACTGAAGGCTGAAGTGTCCTGACAGCTTTCAGCATAGACATCCTACTTTAGATGGATCACACTAATAGAATTCCCCCTGATGTTGCCAGTAATTATCTCATTTGCCCCATCATTATCAACATCTGCAATAGCCAATCCGCCTGGGGCATCCCCTGCATACCATGAAGTAGGTTTAGATAATTTACCATCCTTATCCTGAAGGAATACTGAGATGTTTTTTGAATGTGTTGAGACCATGTCAGCTCTGCCGTCATTATTAACATCACCAATCCTTATTCCGCCGTTGGATCCTTCAGTAGCGGTGTAGGTGCCAATCAATCCTATAGAGTTATCCTTACGGCCAAACACCCCTATCTCGCCGCCACCAGAAACAGCCAATTCATTCAAGCCATCCCCATTTATATCGCCAAGGCAAACATTTGGCGGATTGGCTGACGGCACAGATAATTTGCCAGCCATAACCATACTTCTATCTGGCTGTTGAATATAGAGCGAAATTGTGCTTTCGCTGTAATTGACACAGGCAATATCATGCATCTCATCCCCATTAATATCACCCACACAAAGCCAGTAAGGCGTGGCACCAGCAGAATAAAGAAGATGGGCAAATACCTCCCCATTATTCAATTTTTGCATGGTCAATGTATTTGCCTTCTGGAGCGAGCCAAAAAGATAGTAATAGGTTTCCGGGCATTCCTTAAGCCAGGTAAGGATACTGATACTCTGTCCGCCTGAGTTTGTGACAACAATATCGTTGCGTCCATCTGAATTAACATCCCCAACCACCAGACCATAGGGACCACGTCCTGTCCCATAGACCTCTGTCTGGGTAAGCGTTCCACCCTCATTTTGAGAAAAGACAAAAATCTGGTCTGATGCTGCACAACCAACCACTACCTCATTTTTTCCATCGCTGTTCAAATCGCCTATCCCTACACCAAACGGCCCCTGTCCCACAGAATAGGTAGCATGCGAAGCTAATGTGCCACTGTCCTGCTGGAGAAATACGCTGATATTGTTATCATAATAGTTGGCAGCAACAACATCATTCAACCCATCACCATTAACATCACCAGCAGCGATAATCCCTGGTGAACCGCCAGTGTCATATGTTACTGGTTCACTTAAAGAAAAAGAGGCTATCCCTGCAGATGGGGGAACGGATTTATGAGAGAATTGGCTGATGACAAATGGGGAAATATTCTTGTCCTTATCCATTGCTGCCAGATAGAATTTGTGATTACCTGGATAAGAGACACGAATCTTAATGGGTGACTGTTTTGCCCAGTTAAAGTTTGCCTGATTGTCAAGCTTGTAATAATACCCGGCAGTATCAGTCCCTTGAGATTTCCATGATACATTAAAGCAGGCTTCCTCCTTGCTGCCAGTTGGTGTAATCCGTATCTCTGATGGCGGGGTAACTCCGGCGTAACAGAGATTAGCTAAGAAAATACTTGTAATGACATATCTTGTAAGTTTCATTTTTTCTCCTTTTTGTTTGGTTT
>DYDG01000089.1 GCA_020717845.1 Marinifilum sp.
TTATGGGTCATATTTAAGATTTTTTCACCACGAAGGCACGAAGACACGAAGAAGATGTTAAGATTTTTCTCTCTTCGTGCCTTCGTGCCTTCGTGGTTAATCCTGTTCTTTCTGTTCTTCCTGCCGTATCTTAATAAATAACTCAACTATCTCCGGGTCATGCTGTTGTCCGGCATTCTTTTTTAACTCTTCAATAGCCATCTCTTCTGACAGGGCATCACGATATGATCTTTTTGAGGTCATGGCATCATAGGCATCTGCAACAGCAATTATTCGAGAGATCAAGGGGATATTTGTATTAGTAAGCCCCGCAGGATATCCATGACCATCAAACCGCTCATGGTGATATTTTATACCAACAATTATGTCTTTAATGTGTTCCTTTGGATTAACAAGGTTGATACCAAATGCTGCCATTGTTCCTTTTGTTTCAACCATTGGTTCAACAATATGCACCCCTTTGTCTGGATGCTGTTTTATGTCTGCCCACTCTTCATTTGTCAACTTGCCAGGCTTTTTTAATATCTCTTCAGGCACCCCAATCTTACCCACATCATGCAAGATAGCAGCCAATTGCAGAATACCCAATTTTTCTTCGCTCAAATTCATCCTTTTTCCAAGCTCTACAGCATAGGTAGTAACCCTGTTAGAATGACCAAGTGTATAGCTATCCTTTTCGTCAATAGCTGAGGAAAGAGAGCTTATAGCTGAGAGGAACATGTTCTGTAATTGAGAATAAAGTCTTGCATTCTGGACCATGGTTGATGTCATAGTAGCTAAGGCAAAAACTAATTTTGTATCAGGTGTATAAAATGGCTCTCCTGAAACCTTATCCCCAAGAACAATAACACCAATGGGTTCATCCTTATATATCATAGGAATACACATAATGTTTTCTATGCCAAGTATTGTCTCGGCTATATCATTTTTTTCATTTTTTTCTTTAATCTGACGGACAATAGGCTGTTTTTTTCTTACACATTCACCAGCCAACCCATTATTAGGCAGATACTCACCCTTGAACTTATCCAATATCTCCAGGGAAAATCCCCTGGCACCCTTAACAACTATCTCTGACCGTTGTTCATCAAAAAGTAGCAAAAACCCACACCTAACATCAAGAATGTTTATTGCCTTATTAATAACCTCTATCGGCAGTCTATCTGCATCAAGCACAGATCCCATACGGATCGATACATCATAGATCAAGGATAACTCTTCATAGGCATAAGAAATTTCCTTGGTCATGCTTTCGAGATGCTGATTTAGTTTAGTTATTTCATCCATTTTTTTACACCAACCTTGTCAAAGTCGAAATGCGGTCGTTGAGCCTGTCGAAACGTGGTTGTTGAGCAATGTCGCCCTTCGACATGCTCAGGGAACGAATAAGGCGCAAGTTACAGATTTTCCTCTGTTTCACCAATTCTCATCTTTATTGCTTCAAGCAGTTCTTTCGGTGAAAATGGCTTGGTTATAATATTATCTACTCCAACAATGGCAACCAAATCTTCTCCGTCGTCTCCAAATGCCATTGCAGTCAGGACAAGGATAGGGATATTTGCTAAATCTTGATCCTGTTTTAATATTTTAATAGCATCTATCCCGTTAAGCACTGGCATCATGATATCCATAATAATTATATCCGGCTTTTCTTTTCTGGCTATATCTACGGCTTCACGCCCATTTTCAGCTAAAAATATGATATATCCCACATTACTAATCTTGTTAGCAATAATTTGCCTGATATGAAAATCATCCTCTGCAACTAATACTTTTTTCACCTTTTTTGCCATTAAACTATCTCCTCTTTTTCAGACAGGATTACTGGATAAAAAAATATTTAGGCTGTAGGCAATTAGACTGTTAGGCAGGAAGAAATTATACTACCTAACAGTCTTCAGCCTTCAGCCTATTCCATATCCTTACTCCATTGCTTCATATCCATAGTTAGAGTATTGTGCCTTTCTATCCCTATCCTCATGGGTGCAATTTATTCTTATTTCACCTGTTGTTGATGAATATAGCCAGCCACTCTGATCATTTGCATCCTCTGCAGTCATCATTCTATCAGGATCAGTAGTACTTAGCATAGTCACATATGCTGTATCCTTATGCTGTGCATCAGCCCGCAAACACACCTTTGGCATTTTATTCATAAAATGAGGGATAAATGCAGGCACATCAGTATTTGGATTAGTTGGAGATTTCCTCTGGACAGTATCTAATCCTTCGGGATACAACCCATCATTCTCTGCATAATATCTTTTTATCTGCACCCTAAGATCCCTCAAGGCATCCTTTGTCTTTGCTTCCTTTGACTTATCTACCCACATAGACATTTTTGCCATAATTACCAGAGCAAGGATACCGACAATAACACAAACCACTAACAACTCTACCAGTGTCCACCCTTGATTCTTTTGAGACAATTTTTTAATAAACGACATCTTTTCCTCCCTCCTTATATTACTTTGTGTCTGTTTACAACAGAATAAGTCATATAAGACTTATATGACTTATTTTCACTTTCACGATTAACAAACACGATTATTCTACCGAAAGGATAGCCTTAAACGCCTCATTAGGAATTTCAACGCTTCCCATCTGCTTCATTTTTTTCTTACCTAATCTTTGTTTTTCCCACAACTTTCTTTTTCTGGTGATGTCTCCACCATAGCATTTAGCCGTAACATCCTTCTTAAAGGCAGAGATTGTTTCACGAGCAATTATCTTTCCTCCGATAGCCGCTTGAATGGCTATGGCAAACTGCTGTTTTGGAATAACCTCTTTTAGTTTAACAGTAAGCTCTCTACCTCGGGAATAAGCCCGCTCATAATATGTAAGAAATGAAAGGGCATCAACCACATCTGCGGCAACCAAGATATCTACCTTAGTTATCTTTGTTGGTTTATACCCGATATGCTCATAATCAAAGGATGCATACCCTCGGCTAACAGACTTTAGCTTATCATAAAAGTCAGTCAACACCTCAGATAGGGGTATCTCATAGGTAAGCATTACCCTGCCTCCCTCAAGATAATTGGCATCCTTCTGAATAGCCCTTCGACTCTGGACCAGAGTCATTACACCGCCAACATAATCAGAAGGCACATAAATCATTGCCTTAATATATGGCTCTTCTGCACCAGCTATCTCACCTGGATCAGGATAATGGACAGGATTGTCTACCTGAAGCACCTCACCATTTTTTTTGGTAATAAGATACGGAACGCTTGGTGCTGTAGAGATTAAATCCAATCCATATTCTCTTTTCAGCCTCTCATTAATAATGTCCATATGCAACAGACCCAGGAATCCGCACCTGAATCCAAATCCTAAAGCTGAAGATGTCTCTGTCTCATAGACAAAAGAAGCATCATTTAATGACAACTTTTGAATAGCTATCCCCAACTCATGATAAGAAGAAGTTATCCCTGGATACAAACCGCAAAAAACCATTGGCTGAGGCTCTTTATACCCTGGCAGGGATGTTTTTGCCGGATAATCGGCTGATGTTATAGTATCACCTATTTTTGTGTCTGCCAATTCCTTGATACTGGCGGTCAGGTACCCAACCTCGCCAGTTTTCAGGCAATCCTTGGATTGCAGCCCAAGGCAAAGGGTACCAACCTCTTTTACCTGATAGACCTTATTATTGGACATCAATTTTATTTCCATCCCTGGTTTTATCTGCCCATCAACCACACGGATATAAACAACAACCCCTCGATAGGAATCAAACCATGAATCAAATATCAATGCCCGTAACGGCTTGTCATAATCGCCTGTTGGCGACGGAATCCTTTTCACAATTGCTTCAAGGATCTCCTCAACCCCAATACCCTCTTTGCCGCTTGCCAGAATAACATCGTCCAGATCTATGCCAATAATCTCCCGTATCTGCCTCCTGGTCATTTCAAGGTCAATGCTGGCTAAATCGATCTTATTAATCACTGGAATGATTACCTTGCCCATATTCACAGCTACATAAGAATGGGCAACGGTTTGAGCCTCAACACCCTGGGATGCGTCAACAAGAAGGATAATCCCTTCAGTTGCAGCCAGACTTCTTGAAACCTCATACATAAAATCCACATGTCCAGGGGTATCAATAAGATTTAGTATATAATCTTTGCCATCCTTAGCATGGTATTTCATACGTATCGGATGTGCCTTGATAGTAATCCCTCTTTCCCGTTCAATGTCCATATCATCCAGAACCTGAGCCCTCATTTGACTTTTTTCAAGGGTATGGGTAATTTCTAATAACCTGTCAGCCAAGGTTGATTTCCCATGGTCTATGTGTGCTACAATAGAAAAGTTTCTAATATTTTCAAGCAAAATTCTGATATCCCTCCCTTATCATAGACCAACATTCTATAATGTAGTGAGCACCTTTAGGTGCGTGTCTCGTTTCGACTCCGCTCGTTGAACAGAGGAGAGACGCAAAGGGTGTAAATTCATTAATGCAACCTGTTACACCCTTAACATGTTTACTCAACTCAAAATGTTATAGAGCCTCAAAAGTGTTACCTTGACACCTTGGATAATTAAACCATGCCGATATTTTACCATTTATTCAGCGATATGTCAACAGTAATTTTAGCAATCTTAGTTTTATTTCGCGCAGAGTCGCAGAGAGATTTATCCCCATCTGCGTTCTCAGCGTCTCTGTGTGAACCATATAGGGAACGGTTGCAACCGTTGCTTACTCGACTACCAACTCCCCTGTCTCTTCCTCAAGCGGTTGTTTAAGTTTAATCCCAAGCTGTTGAATCTTTAGCAGCAAGGTATTACGGTGAATATCCAGCAGTGTTGATGCCTTTATCTGATTCCACTTAACCCTTTCTAAGACATGGGTAATAAACTGCTTTTCAAACTGATTTCTTGCCTCTTTCAAGGTTATTCCCTCTGTTTCAATCCTGCCTTTAGCAATGAGAATGTCAATGGGCAGGTTTTGATGGGTAATCATTTCTCCCTCTTTAGCCAGAGTAACTATCCTTTCAATGATATTTTTTAATTCCTGAACATTGCCAGGCCAGTAATATTCTTCCAGCATCTTCATGGCATGGATAGAAATACCCTTAATCTCCTTATTGAAATTCTGTTTATAAAAATTAAGAAAATGATTAATCAGGGCAGGGATATCCTCTGTCCTTTCCCTTAGTGAAGGCATGGAAATAGGGACAACATTAAGTCGATAATAAAGTTCTTCCCTAAAGGTTCTCTTTTTTACTGCTTCCTGAAGGTCAAAACTGGTTGCAGCAATGATCCTGACATCAATTTTAATTGGGTGTCCTCCGGCTATCCTTTCTATCTCCTTTTCCTGAAGCACCTTTAATATCCTTGCCTGTATATTTGGCTTCAAACTGCCTATTTCATCCAAAAAGATGGTCCCATGATGAGCCAATTCAATCTTGCCTATTTTTTGTGTATCAGCTCCAGAAAAAGCACCCTTTTCATATCCAAACAACTCATTTTCTATCATTGATCCTGGGATAGAGCTGCAATTAACGGCAATAAACGGCATATTGGCTCTTGTGCCCTTAAAATGAATGGCTCGAGCAATAAGCTTTTTACCAGTACCGCTTTCTCCTGTAATCAGAATGGGTGTATCACTCTTAGACATGACATCCATAACCTCATAAACCTGCCGCATCTGGATAGATTCACCAATAATGGTATCAAAAGCAGCCGACTGTTCAGTTTCAAGCAATCGACGATACTTAATCTCTTTTTTCATACTCTGACTTTCAAGGGCTTTTTTGATTACAATAGACAGTTCATTGATATTAAACGGCTTAAGACAATAGTCAAATGCTCCCAACTGCAGGGCATCTACTGCTGTCCGCATATCATTTACCCCGGTGAACATGATAACCTCTATGTTCTCATCTATCTTCTTTATTTTGTATAAAATCTCTATTCCATTGATATCCGGCAGCATGACATCAAGAAGAACCACTTTTGGTCTTTTTTCATTTACCTCTTTAAGACCATCCTCGCCATTTGCAGCTACTAAGACATTATAGTCTTTAGCCAAAAACAGACGAAAACCATCAATAATACTTTTTTCATCATCAATAATCAGAATGCTTGTTTGATTTTGCATCATTACTTTTCCTCCATTTGTAACAGTTCAGCTAACCGCAGAGACGCAGAGAATAAATCAGAGGACAGAGTACAGATGAGAGACTACAGATTCTTTCTTTTTGCCTTTCTGTGTTCTGGATTCTAATTTTTGTTAATTTCTCTGTGTCTCTGTGTCTCTGCGGTGAATTATTACCTCTATTTTAATAGGATTCGCTATACTGCAGTGTACCTATCATCCTGCCTGAGACACCTTGAGTGTCTATTTTAAGGGGAAGTTTAATAATAAAGGTTGTTCCCTGTTCTGGACATGCATCTTCTTGTGCATATATACTTTCAACCGTTATCTCCCCATAATGTGCCTTTATAATTCTGGCACTAATTGCCAATCCAAGTCCTGTTCCAGTTGCTTTTGTGGTAAAAAATGACTTAAAGATATTCGGCAGCTTTTCCTCAGGGATACCATATCCAGTATCCTTAAGTGCTATCTTTAGCCATTTGTCGTCAACATGGATGGACACACTTAAATTTCCGCCATTGGGCATAGATTCAAGGGCATTAATAATAAGGTTCATAAAAACCTGCTTTAATTGCCCTTCATCCCCATGGATTTCAGGGACATGGCCATTACACTTTTTCTCCCTATCTATGTTAACTCCAATTCTGGAGAAATCTCCGCTCTTTAACAAAAGCACATCTTCGATGATCTCATCAATATCTACTATAGAAAAAACAGGCTCAGACATCCTTGCTGATTCAGAAAACCTTTGCAGGATATTGCTTAATCGGTCAATTTCCTTTGGTACAATCTTAGAGAATTTTTCCTGGAATTCTTTATTTTCAAAGTCATAAGCAATCAATTGAACAAAGGTGCTTATGGAGGTTAAGGGATTCTTTATCTCATGTACCAATTCAGATGCCATGGTTCCCAGGGTAGATAGCTTATCTGCCTGATAGATATCGTGTTGCATATCCATGATTTTTTCATAAAGCATAGCATTTTCAATAGCAATATCTGCCTCGCTGGCCAGTGTCTCTAAGGTTTCTATATCCTGATAGGTAAATATATCGCCTGAAAGCTTGTTACCCAGGATAATAATGCCTATGAGTTCATCATTACGAAGAAGCGGAATAGCTTTATTACCCCCTAATTCTTCCAGTTTTTTGTCGCTTATTCGAATCTTTTCTCCATTTATCTGTGCATCTCGAATTACTGAATTTGCCTCTTCCCTAAGATATATCCCTGACAATCGGGATGATTGCCTTATCAGATAATCATCAGGGGTAAAGCTTATTTTATCCAGAGCCTCTCTTTTCATTCCCCTTGAAACCCTGACCCTGAATATTCCGTCCTTATCATGAAGCATTATCAATCCACTGTCAATAGACAACTTATCTAAGATAGTATCAAGTGTTATTTTAAGTATATTATCCAATCCAATAATAGAATTTAAGGCAATACTAAAATCCTTTAATACCTTTGCCGGATCGTAATCCTTCCTAAAAAAGAGCCTGTCTACTAATTTATCTGCTAATACCCTTAATGGATGAAAGCTTATGGCAATAATCATGGCTGCCAGAACATTTCCAAGAAGTGAGGTAAAGGCAAAGGTAGCTGAACATAACCATTGAGTAAGCCCAACAATTATTCCATAAATTCCTGAGATAAAAAGGGTAAGAGTAGCATAAACAATACCTTTTTCAATAATTATCTCTATATCCAGAAGATGATATTTGCAAATGGCATAGGCAACTATGGCGGTGTAAAAGACATTAGCCATGTTCCCAATAGGGTAAATTTTTATGCCCAGTATTGCCAGAAAATTAATGGAGCCAAGAAGGACAGCCATAAGTGACCCGGCAAAAAGATACCTGATTCGGTTTGCCAACAATGGTGATGTTGTGGTCTGATATTTCTTATAGAGTATCAATAAGCCCCATACTATAAAAAAGATAAAATTAATTATAAAGAGATAGTATCCCCAGCCTGCTACAGGTGAACATCCCCATGGGGTTTGTTTAAGCCCAGTGACAAAGTAGGGTGTCCAGTTAAAAAATGAAAACCAGACAGCAAGGACATAGGATATTAAAAGCCCCTGTTGATTCCTTTTTTTCTCAAGATTACCGCTCAGGATAAGGCTAAAGTGCAAGGATGTTGGCGGTACAAAGAGAAGCCCTGTCCTGAAAATCTTACTCCAGAGCTCAATAGCATGTTCTGGTAAAGGGAGATACCAGCTAAAAACACCCAGGTTCCAGCTTGCCAGACAAAGGCTCAAGATAGCAAATGCCTGATTGACCTGTGCCTTTTTGTTTCTATGATAGACAAATATTGCCAGAAAAAGATTAGCTATTGTTGCTATCAAAGAGGGTAGGGCATATAGGAAGCTATAGACATCCATAGAGATACTCCCGATCACAGGCATCCTGCTTGTGATCTTGTTTGCTCAAGCTGTAAGGTAGCACAGACATTCTTGTCTGTGCTGCCTTACAACTTGAGTTAACTGCTTACAATACAAGACCAGTATAGCATGATTGATAATTTTTTGCAAGAAAAATAATGCGTTATTAACCAAAAATGTTCACTAAATTTGCAATTACCCAAAAAGTAGCACAGACATTCCTGTCTGTGCTACATATATATTTGTGAAACATACATGACTGGCATAACAGGTTTAGACCACAAATACTACGATTCTGCTTCTGGCTACCTGATACCTGTCTTACAGAGTCACGGAAGAATCACAGAAGAATCACAGACAAGAATGTCTGTGCCACAGATTGTTCCCTGAGCCTGTCGAAGGGCGACTCTGCTCAATGACCGCATTTTACTAACTTCCGATAATATATCTTATGTAAACTTAATGGTTGGAAGCGAGGTAATTCCCAACACATCACACACATCACACACAGAGCACATAGGACACACAGGATGAAAGCCTGTGCCACTCTTATACTCGATGTTCAAGGTTTTTTGTGGCTCATAGGAACTACTATACCAGAGCGGTAAAATGCCCGCTGATATTCTT
>DYDG01000090.1 GCA_020717845.1 Marinifilum sp.
TCTGCCTCTGGCAGGTCGCAGCTACAAGAATATTGGCTGGTATTTTACTACTTTGGACTGGTGGTTCTTATGAGCCATAAAAAACTTGAACATCAAGTAATAGAAAAAATAGAAAAACAAGCCTATCTGACAAACATCTTACCCGGCAGCTGCCGCACAAACCCTTTTAGCTCAAGCTGAAGTAATGTTGAGGCTATTTGTCCGGCACTCATGCCAGAGTTGTATATAAAATAATCAATATACTGGGGCTCATCCTGTACCAATGAATATACTTTTTTCTCCGCATCATCAATAAGCTCTATATCCTTTTTCACCTCTGGAACAGGCGGCTGCTTCAATGTCTGCACCAGTAAACCAATCTCTTCGATGATATCCTCAACGCAGGTTATCAATTTTGCCCCTTCTTTAATCAGATGATGGTTGCCAGCACTCAATCTGCTGTCAATACCGCCAGGAACAGCAAAAACCTCTCTTCCCTGTTCAACAGCATAGTTAGTGGTAATGAGTGCCCCGCTTCGAATAGATGCCTCGATAACCACTGTTCCAAGGCTTAACCCACTGATGATTCGATTTCGCCTGGGGAAATTAAAGCTTTCTGGTGTAGTCCCCATAGGGAATTCACTTACTACTGCCCCATGCTGGACAATTTGTTCAAAGAGTCCTTTATTCTCAGGCGGATATATAACATCCACCCCACAGCCAAGGACAGCTATAGTTCTGCCCTTTGCCGAAATAGCACCAAGATGACTGGCTGTATCAATCCCTCTGGCCAGACCGCTTACAACCGTAAGCCCATATCTTACTAAATCTTGAGCAAACTTGTCGGCCATCTTTCTTCCATAAGAGCTGGCTGACCTTGTGCCAACTAAGGATATAGAAAGCCGGTCATCCTCCTTAAGAGATCCCTTAACATATAATACCGGCGGAGCAGCCCAGATAGATTTTAGATTCAATGGATACTCTTCATCCTCAAGAATAATAACCCTTGCATTAGCTGCCTCAATCTTTTTCAGCTCCTCATCTATACAAACCTGGTTTCTTTTTTCAACAATTGCTTGAGCTATCTTTTCTCCAATACCATGGACACGAGTAATCTCTGCTGCAGAGGCAGTAAGGATATCCTCTACATTCCCAAAATGGCTTAATAACACTTGAAATCGCACTGGACCAATATCTGGAATCATATTCAAGGTTAAGTAATGAATCGTCTTCTTTTCCATTTCAGCAACCTTTTGGCATGAGATAAGCTGTAATGAACGGTCACAACCATCCCTTACTTACTTCCCTGTATTTGTCTGAACCTGAGACTTCACCTTCATCCATCGGGCACCCATCTTGAACCAATTATCCAATTCAAACTTGATAGCCCGAACCCCGGCTATTTTCTTTATATTTCGTTCTATCCTCTTTACCTTTTCAACCTCAACTATTGCCCTTTTTTCAAAGTAATCCGATTCATCCGGATTGACAAAAATATCCAGCTGAAAATTGAGTTTGCCCTTGATATAAACCACGCCACTGATGGTGCTGAAATCTATTTGTCTCGTGTCTACCCAATTCTTAACCAATTCAGTCTCTACTCGTACATTAATTGTCCAATCATCAACCATGAGTCAGCTCCTTTCTGTTGCCATTAGGATGTCTGGCTGTATTAAGCTCCAGCAGGATAGGACGCACCTAAAGGTACTCACTACAGCAATTCTCATACGGTCCTACATCCTTCCCCGATACACATCAATAGACCCTTTAACCTGTTCCAATATATGCATAATCTCTGCCAGATGTTCCTTGTTTTTGATAAGAACAACAAACCCACACTTAGCAATCCCTTTATCTATTACCCTTGCCCATGCCTCATTGATTGTGATCTTGGTTGCGGCAAGGGTTGAAAGCATGTCTTTCAACAGATTATTTCGATCAAATGCCCTGACAATGATACCTGCCTCATAGGTGCCTGTTTTATCATCACCCCAGGCAGCATCTACTACCTGCGACTGTCCACTGGAAACAGATGCCAGATTACGGCAATTCTTCCGATGAATACTTATTCCACCCTTGGCCACATATCCGGCTATTTCATCCCCTGGTATAGGTCCACAGCACTTAGCCAGATTAAAGGCAATATCACTAATCCCAGAGATCAGTATCTTGCCAGTAGACGATTTTTTCACCTTTTGGGCTGGATGCTCCTGATGTTTTGGCTTAATCTCCTTTTGTGGCGATACTTTTTGCTGCTCCTCCTCATGGGCTTTTAACCAGCTTCGTATCTTGCTTCTCGCCTTAGGTGTTCTGACAATCCTTATCCATGACTGAGTAGGATGTGCCTTGATGGAGGTAATTATCTCAACAATATCACCATTCTCTAATTTGTAATCAAGCGGCACCATCCTACCGCCGATTCTGGCTCCAAAACAATGCTCCCCAATATTTGAATGGATACTATAGGCATAATCAATCGGAATAGCCCCCTTGGGAAGTATCTTTATCTGTCCCTTAGGGGTAAAGATAAATACCTCATCTGAGAACAAATCCTGTTTTAACCCTTCCATAAATTCTTTAGGATCGGTTAATTCCCGCTGCCATTCAATCAATCTTTTCAGCCAGGCAAGCTTTGAGTCATATTTTTCATCAGCCTTTGTTTTCTCCTTATAACGCCAATGAGCTGCAATCCCTTCTGTAGCAATAATATCCATATCCTTAGTTCTTATCTGGACCTCCATGGGGTTGCCATCGGGTCCAATAACTGCGGTATGAATAGATTGATACATATTTGACTTCGGGGTGCTGATATAATCCTTAACCCGTCCAGGGATAGACTGCCATTTATTATGGACAATACCCATGGCATTATAACAATCCACCTGTTTATCAGCAACGATCCTGATCCCGGTCAGGTCATATATCTCATTAAAAGACTTATGTCTCAGGTTCATCTTTTGATAAATACTATAAAGGTGTTTTGGTCTGCTTATAACACTGGCAGCAATCCCTTCCTTATCAAATTCTTCGGTTAATATCTCCCTTACCTTTTCCGAATACATCTCCCTTTCTTTACGTTTCGATGCTACCATCTTGGCTATCTCATGGTACAGATCAGGATACAAATAGCTAAAGGACAGATCTTCCAGCTCCCATTTGATTCGTCCCATCCCAAGCCTATGGGCTAAAGGGGCATATATCTCCAATGTTTCAAGTGCGGTCTGTTTTTGGGCATCAGGGGAAAGATAGCTTAGTGTCCGCATATTGTGCAGACGGTCAGCTAATTTTATAAGGATTACCCTGATATCCTTAGCCGTAGCAATCAACATCTTACGAAGGTTTTCAGCCTTACTCTCGTGTTTACTATGCTGATGAACCCAGGCAATCTTAGAAACACCCTCTACAAGAAGAGCAACCTCATCACCAAATTGTTCTTTTATATTTGAGATGGTAACCGTGGTATCTTCCACAACATCGTGAAGGATAGCCGCTGCTATGGTCACCACATCCATCTTAAATTCTGTCAGAATGTTTGCTGTCTCAAGGGGATGAATAATGAATGGTTCGCCGGAAAGCCTATTCTGACCTTGATGGGCAAGGCTTGCTACATGATACGCCTTTTTTATTAACTCTATATCGGCAGATGGGGTATAAGAAAGTAATTGATCTATTATTTTGTCTATATCCAACGCTGGCATACTTATCCATCACACCCTTTTACAAACAGGTAAGTGGTAAATGGTAAGTAGCAACAAATACCTCTTTTACCGTTTACCACTTACCTGCGTTCGCACACTCCCACCCTTCTACTTCTTAGCCAGAGCTTTTACCACTTTTTTTGCCATCAACTTATCCCATTCAATCAAGATAGGGCTGGCAACAAATATAGAGGAATATGTGCCAATAATTACCCCAAGGATCAGTATCCAACAAAAATCAAAGGTAACCTGTGAACCCTTAACAAGCAGGGCAGCCAGAACAATAAGAACGGTTAATGATGTAACAATGGTTCTGCTTAAGACCTCATTTATGCTTGAATTAATGATTACATCATAGGCTTCCTTGCGGCGAAGCCTCAGATTTTCCCTGATACGGTCAAAGACAACCACAGTATCTGTCAGAGAATAACCAGCAAGGGTTAGGAGAGCAGTAATAAGCAAGAGATTAACCTCTCGATTGCATACCCAGTATATACCGGTTGCAGCCAAAACATCATGAGCTGTAGCCACAGCTGCACCTACTCCAAACCTTGGCTGTTTGAAACGAACAGTAATATAAAGCATGAGAGCAATAATTGCCCAAAAAACCGCCCATAATGCCTTGCCCTTTAACTCTGCCCCAATCTTTGGCCCCACCTCTTCGGTACGTTCTATCTTAAAGAGATTTTTCATGCCAAAGCTTTCCTTGAACACATCACCTATCTTTGTGGTTAAATTCCCTATATCTGACTTTCTTGTTCGGATAAGGATACGTCTTGAATCTCCAATCTCCTGAAGTTCAACATCATGCATACCCTTAGTCGCCAATATCCCTCGAATCTCAGACAGCTCAACAGGCTTGTCAAATTTTATCTCTACCAGTGTCCCGCCAGCAAAATCAACCCCCAGATTGGCATTACCAAGCCCTATCTGGATAATAGCAATTATCCCCAGCAGGCTTAAAACCCCTGAAACAATAAACGCTATATATCGTTTACCCACAAAATCTATCTTTGAATTTTTGATTAATTCCATCATTTTCTTTTATCTCCTTCATTGTATAAGCTACATACCTGCTTTTCTATTACTTACACCTTCTAAATACTTAATGTTGTATATTCCTTCCGCAAATCAAAGATTACCTTGGTAATAACCATAGCCGTAAACAAACTGATAATAATACCGATGGAAAGTGTTACGGCAAACCCTTTGATTGGACCTGTCCCAAAGACAAACAATATCCATGCAGTAATCAGTGTTGTCACATGTGAGTCAACCACTGTCCAGAATGCCTTTTTATATCCAGCATCGATTGATGCCTTAATAGTTTTTCCGCTCCGCAATTCCTCTCTTATTCGTTCAAAGATAAGCACATTTGAATCAACCGACATACCAATGGTCAGGATGATACCCGCAATACCCGGGATAGTAAGTGTCCCTGAAACAGCTATCATGGCACCCATCATCATCAAGATATTACCCAGCAGTCCAATATCAGCAATAACACCTGAAAGCTTGTAGTAAGTAGCCATAAAGAGGACAACCAGAATAAGCCCCAGGATAGAGGCAACCACACCCTTATTAATAGAATCCCTTCCAAGCGATGGACCAACCATTCTATTCTCAATAATCTTGATTGGGGCAGGCAAAGCACCAGCACGCAGGACAATTGCCAGATCCTTTGCCTCCTGCAAGCTAAAATTGCCTTCAACAATAGCACTCCCGCCATCTATCTTTGTCCTTATTACCGGAGCAGATCTTACCTTCCCATCCAGCACAATAGCCAGCTTCTCACCAACATGTCCACCGGTTGCTCTGGCAAATTTTCTGGCACCAGTCTTATTAAACTGCAAGGCAACAACCATCCGGCGAGTCATGCCGCTGCTGCCCTGATTACTGTCAACATAGGCATTGGTTAGATACTCTCCAGTCACCTCAGGCTCTTTTTTCACCAGGAATGAATTATTCTCATCATCATAGAGTATTTCATATCCATCAGGGACATCCCCATCCTTAGCTGCTTCCAGCCTGACATCATCTACCAGTCTGAACTCAAGCAAGGCTGTCTTGCCAATAAGCTCAAAGGCTCTTTGTGGATCTTTCAACCCTGGCAGTTGGACGACAATCCTGTTTTCACCCTGCCGCTGAATCACTGGCTCAGAAACACCAAACTTATCCACCCGATTACGAATAATCTCAAGTGCTTGATCAACAACATTTTTCTTACTTTCTTTTCCTTGATCCTCTTTATCCTTTTCAGTCAGCTTTGGTATTTCAACCTCCAGGACAAGATGCATACCACCCCTTAGATCCAATCCAAGCTTTATCACCTTATTTGCAATCTTTGTCTTTTTTGTTAATTTGTCCCTTTCTTCCGTAGAGACTGTTGACCATTTTTTCAACACATCCCTATCCTCTATAGGCAACTTACACCAGGGATCAATATCCTTTTGCTCTGTCTTAGGCATAGACAACCACAGGCTGGAAGTCTTTCTTGCCTCATCGGTAAACTGGCTTAAAGCGAGCATCTTTTTCTTCTTTTCCTTTGAGAGGACACAAAGCTCAGACAGCCTGTCCTTTGCAGATGTTGACAGTGTATTCCATGCAGAGACAATATCCCTTTCAGATTGAGACATATTACACCATTGAAATGTCGGTAAAAGATAGTAAATAGATAACCCTGATGCGATCAAGATTAAGGATATATTCCATCGTATATTTCTTCGCATTATTAAAGCCCCCTTGAATTTTTATAAGCATTCAACTACCAGCATTTACCATCCTCCATCAGACCGCTGACAGTTGATAGCTTACATTATATTAGCTAAGTGAAATATTATACCAGTTATAATGGCATATGTCAAACAAAAAATCACTAATAATAAATAGTTTTTTCTAAGTTATTGGATTGCAATGAGATAAAAATGCTGTTTTTTGGAAGAAATACTATCCATCTGACATCGAGAACGTCAGAGTGTGTAAAAACTTAACCCCCGAGCAATTATGGTGATTTGCCGCATAGGTATAATAGCCAGTATTTTTTGTGGTTCTTTAACGAATCATGTGGGTAAACTTAAAATTTGACTTACCTACATGATTCGTTAAGGAACCAAACTTATGTATGGTTCAAATGTCAAGAATACTTAAACCATGGCAGGGAATGGAGTCAAGCAGTGCTTGAGAGTGTCCATATGGCTTTGGTGGTCATTGAGCAGAGTCGAAATGTTGCTATGCAACGCTCACCTGACCAATTACAATTTTTATGTAATTTTTGCTTGACATCCAATCAAAGCACATGCTACAATTATCAAGTATTAAATATCACTTGATACTCGATGTTCAAGTTTTTTTGTAGCTCATGAGAACCACCAGTCCAGAGCAGTAAAATGCCAGCCGATATCCTTGTAGCTGCGACCTGGCAGAGGTGCTACCTCTGCCAGAGGTGCTACCTCCCGCAGCTACAAATATGCTAAGCCGTTCTATTCTGACTATCACAGGTTGAAAAAGATTGAAAAAACTTGAACATTGAGTGATACTATTTTGACTTTCAAATTTTAATATACGCTGAACAATTACACAAACAAAACACTTAAACTTATAATATGGACACAAAACGCACACTCATTAAAGGCACGCTATATCTCACCATAGGACAGGTAATTTTTGTTATCAGCTCCTACACCCTGCACATTGGTCTGGCAAGATACCTTGGCCCAGAGCAATATGGAATGTTTGGGGTAATCCTTTATCTCACTATCATGGCTCGGAGTATGGTCAACCGGGGCATACCTCAGTCTGTCTCAAAATACATTGCTGAAAATGAAGGGTATGCAAATACAATAAAGAACAAGGGATTACTTGTTCAGGTAGTATTTTCCATTATTATTGCCCTGGTATATTTTAATTGTGCCAAGATACTAAGTCAGATCTTGCATGACTCATCACTTGCTCCATATATTCGGTTATCAGCTATCAATGTCCTCTTTTTTGGGCTATACATGGTATACATCTACAGCCTTAATGGGAAAAGATGGTTTGGCAAACAAGCAATCGTAGGTGTTATCCATGACACCCTTCTTCCTTTAATCATTCTTATCGCAATACTGGCTGGTTTTGCTTTACATGGTGCGATTATGGGATTAATCTTAGCCTCAATCATTGGGTGTGTGGTCGGACACTGTTTTTGCCGATTTGAACCTGACCATCAATTATTAGAAGGGCACTCTCTGTTTGTTACTTCTTTGACATCAAAGATGATCAACTTTGCCATTCCAATCGTCATTTATGGCATCTTTACCAGTGCCCTGCTTAATATTGACCTTTTGATGGTTAAGGGCATTCTTAAGGAGAATATTCAAGCAGGCTTTTATGCCTCAGCCAGAAGTTTAGCCGTAACCCCATTCTTTATCTCCATTGCCCTCTCCAGAAGCATATTCCCATCTATTGCCAGGTCTGTTGCAGACAACAACCATTCCCTGACCAGACAATATATCCAGGATAGCCTGAAATTGCTTCTTATCTGGATGATACCGATAGTAGCAATTATCTCTGCCAGCTCCAGGGAGATTATTTTACTTATCTATTCTCTTCACTATCTTCCTGCTGCTATGCCTTTAAGCATTCTCATCATTGGGCTTGGATTTTTTACCATCTACCTTATTCTGACCACCATCATTACTGCCGGGGATAATCCTAAGATAGCCATGTGGCTAAATATTATCATGCTGATTATAGATATCATTCTAAACCTTTACCTTATCCCAAGATACGGTATCATTGGGGCATCCATAGGCACAAGCATATCCATGATTATTGGCACAGTTATCTCTGCCATATATGTGTTTATCAAGTTCAAAGCATTACTGCAACCGCTATCAGCAGCAAGGATAATCATAGCCACCCTGCCTATTTACCTGCTAAGTCTATGTATCCAGGTGCATGGTTTCTGGATAATAGGATGGTATGTGCTGCTGGCTATTGGGTATCTAAGCATATTGATATTATTAGGAGAGCTAAAGGTAAAAGAAGCTATCCATCTGTTACGATGATTTAGACAATCAACGGAGGTAATAATAAACACTCATGTTTGCGAGAGCGTTGCAGAGTCGATTCAATGTCTATAACTCAATGTTCAAGGTTTTCATGGCTCATAAAAACCACCAGTCCAAAGTAGTAAAATACCAGCCGATATCCTTGTAGCTGCAACCTGCCAGAGATGCTATACTTATCGCCGGCATAAAATGTGATTGTTGAGCAGGGTTAGCATAGATGGGTTTCACCCATCCTACTATGTTGATAGCGTGCTTTCTGATGTAG
>DYDG01000016.1 GCA_020717845.1 Marinifilum sp.
TGGCTCAATTTATCTGAGCATACCCGGCTCAATTTAAGTGAGCGGTATAGCTATAGCACTATGCAAACGTTTTGTATTGTAATGTAATACAAATCCTACCACTATCCGTCATCAGACTGTTACGGAATACAAAATCAGCGACAACGGCATACTATATACGGTGGACAATAGTAAGTTTGACCCAACATATCGTGTGCCTCTTGTGGCCAATTCTTATTCCGTAACAGCCTGTCGACAGTGCTCAATGACCACATTTCGACAGTGCTCAATGACCACAACTGAACGGACAAATCGCTGTCTGGAACGCTGGCATGTTCACACCCGCAAGGACAGCTTGATTTGGTTTGTCTATAATAGCAACAAAACATCTCGATTGTTATATCGAATATTCAGAGCCTTAAAAAAAATACTTGACAGAAGTGAAATAGTATGGTATTCTTAATATTAACTTCTTTTCTTGTCGAAGAGAAGTTATTTTTTTCGTCAATTTTGCCTCTGGTGAATTTGAGTGTATGAAGAGAGAAAGTATCGGCAGGATTTCTTAAAGAGTGACTCATCATTGATTGGTTTCAGGGTGTTTTACTTTGAGAGTGACCTTTTTATTCTGGCTGAAACCATGCTTGAGAAACAGGCATATGATTCTCTTGTAAGACATTATTTAACCATTAAAAAATATATTCAATCTGACTCTGAGTTTGGTCGCACCTTTGCTCCATATCTGGTTTCAGAATCAGCACCTGAGATTATTCGTCAGATGAGTGATGCCTCAAGCTTAGCTGGGGTTGGCCCAATGGCTGCTGTGGCCGGAGCTGTGGCTGAGGCTGTGGGGATGGAATTGTTGGCATATTCTCAAGATGTTATTGTTGAGAATGGCGGGGATATTTTCTTGAATATAACTATGCCGAAAAAGATTGGGATATTGGCTGGCTCATCTGTGCTTTCTGAAAAAATAGCTCTTTTGATTGAGCCTGGCAGATGGGGGGTTTGCACATCATCTGGGACAATGGGTCATTCTATTAGTTTTGGAAAGGCTGATGCCTGTGTGGTTGTATCTGAATCTGCACCCTTATCTGATGCTGTGGCAACAGGGATAGGTAATATCATCCAGACATATAAGGATATCCCTGAAGGATTAAGATGTGTCCAGGGAATTGATGGTGTTCTGGGTGCAGTGATCATTAAGGATGATAAGATTGGTGTGTGGGGAAGGATTGAATTGATAGAGTGTTCGTAATGATTTACCGCAGAGACGCAGAGACGCTGAGAAATTAACAAAAATTAGAATCCAGAACACAGAAAGGCAAAAAGAAAGAATCTGTAGTTTCTCATCTGTGCTCTGTTCTCTGATTTTTTCTCTGCGTCTCTGCGGTTAGCTGAACTGTTACTTTTAGATATCCTGTTTATTCTGTAATTTTGTCTAAAAGTTAAAATGGTTGAAAAAAATATCTTGACATAGTGCAGAGTTTGTGGTATACTATATTTTCTTAATAAAAAGAGTGAGGGATGAAATTGGCAAGGGATATAATTATTCTTGCATGTGCAGATTGCAAGAGACGGAATTACAACACAACAAAGAATAAAAAGAAGCATCCTGCAAAGATGGAGTTGAAAAAATATTGCCCTTTTTGCCGGACACATGTTCTCCATAAAGAGACAAAGTAAGGCTTCTTTTGTAGATAATGCTGAAAATGAATTATTAGGAAAAAATAGGCCTGTGGCTCAATTGGTAGAGCATCGGTCTCCAAAACCGAGGGTTGCAGGTTCGAGTCCTGTCGGGCCTGCCAGTATTGTTTTAGATAAATGGGCTGAAGATTGTTAGGAAGGGAATTTGGGTAGAGAGACTGTAGGAAAAGAAGGAAGGAATTCTAATAGCCTTCAGTCTGAACAACCTGAGTGAAAAAGATGAAAAAGCGAATAATAGAAATTATTGATAAATCTAAGAAATTCTTGAGAGAAGTCTGGGTTGAAGTTTCTCCTAAAAATGGTAAGGTGTCATGGCCTACAAGAAAGGTTGTTATGGGAGCAACTGGAGTAGTAATTGTTTGTGTGCTAATAATTGCTACCTATATCTGGATTGTAGATACTATTTCTATTACTTTATTAAACTTTGTGATTGGAAGATAAAATATGGCATGGTATGTGATTCATACGTATTCAGGATATGAAAATAAGGTGAAACTTAATCTGGAAAGCAGGCTTGAAGCCATGAATTTGTCGGACAGGGTTTCTCAAATAGTTATTCCTACTGTAGAGGTTACAGAGGTAAAGGGTGGGAAAAAGATACCTGTTGCTAAGAAATTTTTCCCTGGCTATATCTTGATAGAGATGGAGATGTCAGACGATACATGGTATGTGGTCAAGCATACGCCCGGAATTTTTGGATTTGTTGGTGATAAGAACAAGCCAATAGCCTTGAGTCAGATAGAGGTTGATGCTATCCTCAAACAGATTTCCGCTGGTGCTCCAAGATTCAAGCCTCGTGTACAATATCAGAAAGATGAGGCAGTCAGGGTGATTGAAGGACCATTTAAGGACTTTATTGGGACTGTAGGCGAAATGGATGCTAAACATGGAAAATTACGGGTAATGATGAATATCCTTGGCAGAATTACACCTGTTGAGGTTGAATACTGTCAGGTAGAAAAGATGTAAATGTCGAATTGCAAATGGAGCAAAGCGACAAGTAAGGATGGTATGATATGGCAGCAAAGAAGAAGAATATTAAGAAGATAATAAAGTTGCAGATTCCTGGAGCCAGGGCAAATCCTGCTCCACCTGTTGGTCCTGCTCTGGGACAGGCAGGGGTCAATATTATGGAGTTTTGCAAGGCTTTTAATGCTAAGACAGCAAGCCAGGAGGGGTTGATCCTTCCAGTAGTAATTACGGTCTATGATGATCGGTCATATACCTTTATTCTTAAGACCCCGCCTGCTGCGGTTCTGCTGGTTAAGGCAACTGGTGCAGCAAAAGGGTCTGCAGTGCCAAACAAACAGAAAGTGGCTAAGATATCTATTGAAAAGGTTCGGGAGATAGCAAAGACAAAGATGCCGGATTTGAATGCAAATGATATTGAGGCAGCTACAAAACAGATTGTTGGGACTGCCAGAAGCATGGGAATTGATGTGGTATATTGAAGTGCGGAAGTATGAATGCGGAGGTAATAAATGGTGGCAGCAGGATGAATCTTGCAATTCCGTATTCTCTGTTTCGCATTCTGCATTTCACTGATAGATAAGAGAGGTTGAAGATAATGTCTAAGATAAGTAAGAATTTAGGTCAGGCAAAGGGTATGGTTGATAAGGCTAAACTGTATGAGGTTAATGAAGCCCTTGAATTGGCAAAAAAAGCGTCGTTTGTAAAGTTTGATGAAAGTATGGATGTCTCCATAAAGCTTGGAGTGAATCCAAAGCATGCAGACCAACAAGTGCGAAGCACGGTTGTGCTTCCTCATGGTACCGGGAAAAAGGTAAGAATCGCTGTCTTTGCTAAGGGTGAAAAGGCTATGGAAGCAGAAAAAGCAGGGGCCGATATTGTTGGCGATAAAGACTTGCTTGATAAGATAAAGGCAGGATTTCTGGATTTTGATGTTTCCATTGCTACCCCTGATATGATGAAGGATGTTGGGCAATTGGGAAAGATCCTTGGACCTCGTGGATTGATGCCTAATCCTAAATCAGGTACTGTAACCATGGATATAGAACGGGCTATTAATGAGGTTCGGTGCGGTAAAATAGAGTTTAGGTGTGACAGCTTTGGAATAGTTCATTCATCTATTGGAAAGGTTTCCTTTGCTATAGATAAGTTGCATGATAATTTCAAGGCATTCTTTCTGGCTGTCCTTAAGGCAAAACCACAGGCAGTTAAGGGACAGTATGTCCGTGGCGTAGATGTCTCAACTACTATGGGTCCAGGGATAAAGATTGATTCAAAGATAGCCAAGAAGATAGGAGAGGAATAGTAACTTAAGAGTCCAGCTTGAGTATATACAATCACAAGCAGGATGCTTGTGATACATTGCAGGAGTAAATAGAATGCGGTTAGCACACCAACAAAAGGCAGAAAAGGTTGAATTGTTACGTAGAAAAATACAGGAAAGCAAGGGTATTATTCTCACTGATTATCGAGGAATAACGGTTTTTGAGATCACTGAGCTGCGGAAAAAGTTAAGAGAGTGTGGGGCAGAGTATCGGATTTTTAAGAATAATCAGATATTAAGGGCTACAGAAGTAGATGGTGTTTCTCCTCTTAAGAATTTTCTGACAGGAACGACAGCTGTAATTATTGGTCATAAGGATATTGTAGCTCCTATTAATATCTTGTTAGCCTTTATGAAAGAGGCGAAAAAACTTGAGATCAATGCAGGGATGCTTGGAGACGGCAAGGCATTGACAGGCAATGATATAAAAGAGATTGCCAAGCTGCCAGGCAAAGAGGTTCTTCTTGCTCAGATGATTGGTGCAATCCAGTCTCCGCTCACTGGATTGGTAAGGGTGCTTTCTGCACCAATGAGAGATTTGGCTTGTGTGTTGAAGGCTATTGGTGAGAAGAAAGGGTAGTTTTAATCTGTGTAATCAAGATTTAATCCGCAGATTTCGCAGATTACGCAGATTATTAGAAAAAGATGAAAATGGCAAATATGGAAGGCAGGAGGATTGTGCACCATGCTATTTGTTTATAGAGACGCAAATTTTACGTCTCTGGAGCAGAACGTCTGAAATATAATTGTTTTGTCTTTAATCTGTGAAATCTGCGTAATCTGCGGATATTTCGATACAAAGAGCCAATAAAATAGTAAGCGAATGGAGGTGTAAAAAAGATGGCTATCGCAACAAAGGAAGAGATAATAGAAGCTATCTCTGGTTTGAATGTCTTGGAATTGTCTGAACTGGTAAAATCCTTAGAGGAAAAGTTTGGTGTTTCAGCTGCTATGTCTATGGGCATGGGTATGATGCCAATGATGGGTGCTGCAGCAGCTCCTGCTCAGGAAGAAGAAGAGAAGACAGAATTTGATGTTATTCTTGCATCAATTGGTTCAAATAAGATCCAGGTAATCAAAGAGGTTCGTGTTATTACCAGTCTTGGCTTGAAAGAGGCTAAGGATCTGGTGGATGGTGCTCCCTCAGAGATTAAGAAGGGGATAACAAAGGAAGAGGCTGGAGAGATTAAGAAAAAGCTGGAAGAGGTTGGAGCTACTGTAGAGATTAAGTAACTCATACCCCAGGCAGTTATGACTTGTGAATCTTGCAACTGTTCAGACTATTCTTGATGAAATCAAGGATATCAAGTTGTCCAAACAGAGTAGACCACATGTTTGTTGTGTAAGCAAAGAACGGTTGTAACCGTTTCTTGCATGAAAAGCAGATTTTGTATCCACTGCTTACAATAAAATAAGAGCTTGAGAAAAAGATTTTAGGGCATAAGGTTTCTTATGCCCTAAAACTGTCAAGAGGGATTGATTTATGACCATGAAGCAGCTGTTACACGAAAAGCGAATGGATATTCAGGAAATTGCAGCAAAACATGGTGCTTTCAACTTACGGGTTTTTGGCTCTGTTGTTCGAGGAGAGGAAACTGAAGACAGCGATATTGATTTTTTGGTTAGTACTGGACAAAAAATCAGCCCATGGTTTCCTGGTGGGCTGATACTGGAACTCGAGAAGATGTTAGGACGGCCAATTGAGATTGTAACAGAGAAGGGATTGAATTCTCTTATTCGAAGCCAGGTTATAATGGAGGCCGTTTCGTTATGAAAGATGACGCCGTTTATCTTCAATACATTCTGGAGTGCATTAGACGTATTGAGGAAGATGTTGCTTGTGAATACGATAGATTTATGGAGTCACATACTTGTCAGGATGCAGTGTTGAGGAACTTACAGACAATAGCTGAATCAACACAACGGTTGTCAGAAGATATTAAAGCAGTATATCCTGAAGTAGAATGGCGAAGCATTGCAGCTTTCCGAAATGTCCTTGTTCATGACTATCTTGGTATTGACATTGAAAGAATATGGGGAATTGTTCAAGAAGATGTGCCAGGATTAAAGAAAACAATACAGAATATGTTTGATGATATGAGCTAATAATTAATGGAGGCTAATGTTTATGGAGGAATTGTTTAAGATACCTCGTCTATCTTTTGCTAAATGTAAAGAGGTGGTTGATATCCCCCCGCTTATTGCTATTCAAGAGGATTCGTATGGGTGGTTTTTGCAGAAAGATGTTGAGCCTGATCAACGCAGGATGCAGGGACTGCAGCAGGTGTTTTTAGAAACATTTCCTATTGCTGATTTTAATAACAGAGTCGTATTAGAGTTTTTGGGGTATACACTTGGAGAGATAAAACACACGGAGGAAGAGTGCCGAGATAGGGATGTGACCTATGGTATCCCATTAAAGGTGAAATTGCGTCTGAGAAATTGTCAGACTGGTGTGATGACTGATCAGGATGTTTTTATGCGGGATATGCCTTTGATGACAAAAAGGGGTACCTTTGTTATCAATGGGGCAGAAAGGGTTATTGTTAGTCAGCTGCATAGATCGCCTGGCATACTGTTTTCCTATGACTCTCAGGAAAAGATATATTCATGTCGGCTTATCCCTTATCGTGGGGCATGGGTAGAGTTTGAGCTTGATATAAATAATGTTATTAATGTCAGATTGGGTCGTAAAAGGAAAATGTCGGCTACTATTCTGTTAAGAGCCATGGGATATTCGTCAACAGATGAAATCATTAAACTATTCCATCCTGATATGAAAGCCTTGCCTGTAGATGAAAAATTACTTGAGATGCGCCTGGCAGAGTCTGTGAAATTTGGATCAATGGTTATCCCTATTGGAACAAGGATAACCAGAGCCCTTATAGAACAATTCCAGGAGGCAGGAATGCTTGAGATAAAGGCTCTGTCAGCGGATGCAGCCATTATCTTGAATACACTGGAAAAGGATATCAGTGTCTCCACAGATGATGCCTTGCTCAAGTTGTATGCAGTATTGAGACCAGGTGAGCCGCCAACCCATGAGAATGCCAGACAGGCTTTTGAAAGACTGCTGTTTGATCCAGAACGATATGACCTATCTGAGGTAGGAAGATATAAAATAAATCAAAAGTTAAACCTGAATACTCCCTTAAGTCAATGGATATTGACCCATGAAGATATTCTCGAATCCCTTAAATATCTTATAAAGATTGTGATGAAAGAGGGAGAGATTGATGATATTGATCATCTGGGGAACAGACGTGTTCGTCCTGTAGGCGAATTGTTGCAGGACCAGATTCGTATTGGTTTTGCCAGGCTTGAGAAAAGTATTAAGGAAAGAATGACCATCCAGGATGTTGCTGGCATGACCCCTCAATCAGTGGTAAACATTAAGCCAGTAACTGCATCCATAAACGAGTTTTTTGGCTCAAATCAGCTTTCACAATTCATGGACCAAACCAATCCATTGGCTGAATTAACCCATAAACGCAGGCTTTCTGCACTTGGTCAGGGCGGTTTATCCAAAGAACGGGCCGGGTTTGAGGTGCGTGATGTGCATTATTCTCACTTTGGAAGGATATGCCCGATTGAAACACCAGAAGGTCCAAACATTGGACTGATTGTGTCCATGTCGGTTTATGGCAAGATAAATAAGTATGGATTTATTGAAACCCCTTATCGTAAGGTGGTTGATTCCGTAGTAACTAATGAGATGGAATATATTTCAGCAGACAAAGAAACAAAATGTATCATTGTTCAGGCAGATATTCCTGTGGATGAGAATGGAAAGCTACTGGGTGAGGTAGTCCCATCTCGATGCAAGGATGATTTTCCGTTGGTTCTGCCCAGTCAGGTTAATTATGCAGGCACATCATTAAAACAAATCATCAGTGTTTCAACTTCCATGATCCCATTTCTTGAGCATGACGATGCCAATAGGGCACTAATGGGCTCAAACATGCAGCGGCAGGCTGTTCCGCTTCTTTATCCCCAGTCACCCCTGGTAGGAACAGGAATGGAGCATTATGTGGCCAGGGATTCAGGGATAGTTGCCTTTGCTGATGTTAGTGGAATAATCAGACGGGCAACAGCTGATTTAATTATCCTTGCTGGTGATGATGGTCAGGAGTATACATATAAGCTGATAAAGTTCAAACGGTCCAATCAGGCTACATGTCTTCATCAAAGAGCCATTGTCAAGAAGGGTGATAGGGTTAAAAAAAGTCAGCCGCTTAGCGAGGGAACAGGCATACAAGGTGGAGAGCTTGCCCTGGGCAAGGATGTTCTTGTAGCATTTATGCCGTGGAATGGCTATAACTTTGAGGATGCGGTCATTATCTCTGAAAGGCTTGTCCGTGATGATGTCTTTACCTCTATCCATATTGAAAAGTTTGAGATTGAGGCAAGGGATACCCAGCTTGGGGCTGAGGTGATTACCCGTGATATTCCTAACCTTGGGGATGAAGCGATGCGAGACCTGGATAAGAATGGCATCATCAGGATTGGTGCCTTTGTTAAATCAGGTGATATTCTGGTAGGAAAGATTACCCCAAAGGGAGAAACAGAACTTACACCTGAGTATAAATTGCTTCATTCTATCTTTGGTGAAAAGATAAGAGAGGTTCGCGATACATCGCTTCGTATGCCTTATGGAAATGAAGGGATTGTAATTGATGTTAAATATTTCTCGTCAAAGGCTGGTGATGATTTGCCGGCTGGTGTAGAGGAATTGGTAAAGGTGTATGTGGCAAATAAACGAAAGATTACTGTGGGTGATAAGATAGCTGGAAGACATGGAAATAAAGGTGTAATAGCAAGGATTGTTCCAGAGGCAGATTTGCCGTATATGGAAGATGGAACACCAGTGGATATGATCTTGAATTCCCTTTCTGTGCCGTCTCGAATGAATATTGGACAGGTACTGGAAACACACCTTGGCTGGGCAGCCAAACATCTGGGGGTAAAATATGCCTGTCCTGTTTTTGATGGAGCGACTGAAGCAGAGATTGAACAGAAATTACTTGAGGCTGGACTCCCTGCAGATGGAAAGATGACCCTTTATGATGGAAAAACAGGCGAAAAGTTTGAACAAAAGGTAACGGTCGGATATATCTACATCCTTAAATTAGCCCACTTGGTAGAGGATAAAATCCATGCTCGTTCTATTGGTCCATATTCATTGGTTACCCAGCAACCACTTGGTGGAAAGGCTCAGTTCGGCGGACAGCGGCTTGGTGAGATGGAGGTATGGGCACTTGAGGCTTATGGTGCCTCCCATATCCTGCAAGAGTTCCTGACGATTAAATCAGACGATATTATCGGTCGGGCAAAGGTCTATGAGGCAATTGTCAAGGGTGAAAATGCGGCTAACCCCGGGGTTCCTGAATCATTCAATGTGCTCGTTCATGAGCTGCAGGGGTTGGGTCTGGATATAAAGATATTGGATGATAATAATAGAGAGATAGAAATAACCAGCATGATAGAGGAAAGACGGTCGCAGAATACAAGTAAGATGCCGTGGGAGAGGGAGATGCGTGATACGGTGGAGATGCGGTAAGTTGAGCAGGAGATGGTGATGCAGGATGTGTGTGCCATTACATGAGTGAAATAGCGATTGGAACACTAATCGGCATTCTGAAACAAGATAGGGTTACACCTGATGAGTTTATAGAGAAATGCTGATAGCTTATGCAGATAGGAGGAAATGAGATTGGAACCAGTTGATTTGTTTAACATGCCAGATCAAAAACAAAAAATTGCTTTTGATTCTTTGTTTGAACCAAAAACCGAAGGATTGATGAATTTTTCTTCTTTATCTATTGGGATAGCCTCCCCAGAGAAGATTAGGTCATGGTCATTTGGCAAGGTGAAAAAGCCTGAAACCATTAATTACAGAACCTTCAGACCAGAAAGGGATGGGCTTTTTTGTGAAAAGATATTTGGTCCGACCAAGGATTGGGAATGTTTTTGCGGAAAATATAAAAGTATTCGCTACAAAGGTGTCCTTTGCGATCGATGCGGGGTAGAGGTTACCCGCTCTGAGGTAAGACGGCATCGGATGGGACATATTGAGCTGGTCTGTCCTGTTTCTCATATCTGGTATTTTAAGAGGGTTCCGTCTCAAATGGCGCTGCTGTTGGATATTACAGTAAAGAATTTAGAGCTGGTTCTTTATTTTGAGGGTTATATTGTTATGTCTCCTGGTGATACACCACTGGCAGAGAGGGATGTGCTTACTGAGGATGAATATCGTGGGTATCGAGAGAAATATGGGGATAAGTTTAAGGTAGGCATGGGTGCTGAGGCTGTCAAGGAAATACTAAAGGGGATTAATACCGAGGAATTAGCTAAAGAATTACGCAAGGGTATGAAGGATGAAACCTCTACCCAGAAACGCAAACGAATTATTAAACGATTAGAACTGATAGAATCGTTCTGTCATTCAGATAATAAGCCAGAGTATATGATTATGGATGTTATCCCGGTTATCCCGCCAGAACTGCGGCCAATGGTTCAATTGGATGGGGGGCGTTTTGCTACCTCAGATCTGAATGACCTTTATCGCCGTGTGATCAATAGAAATAATAGGTTGGAGCGGTTGATGGAATTAAGGGCTCCAGATATCATTATTCGTAATGAAAAAAGGATGCTTCAAGAGGCAGTGGATGCCCTGCTTGATAATGGTCGTCGTGGAAGGCCGGTAAGAGGGTCAGGAAATAGACCCCTGAAGTCTTTGTCTGATATTCTTAAGGGTAAACAGGGCAGGTTTAGACAGAACCTTCTTGGTAAACGTGTAGATTATTCAGGACGTTCTGTAATTGTGGTTGATCCTACCCTGAAGCTTCATCAGTGCGGCTTGCCGAAAAAAATGGCATTAGAGTTGTTTAAGCCGTTTATTATGAGGCAATTAGTAGTAAATGGCCTTGCTCATAATATCAAGAATGCTAAAAGAATGGTTGAAAAGGAAAGGCCTGAGGTATGGGATGTTTTAGAAAAGGTTATTATTGGTCATCCAGTAATGCTAAATCGTGCCCCTACGCTTCATCGGGCAGGTATTCAATCGTTTGAACCCATTCTGGTTGAAGGTGATGCCTTAAAAATACATCCATTGGTCTGTACTGCCTTTAATGCTGACTTTGATGGTGACCAGATGGCTGTCCATGTGCCGCTTTCTATAGAGTCACAGGTTGAATGCAGGCTTTTGATGTTGGCTGCATACAATTTGCTTTCTCCTGCTAATGGCAAGCCTATTGTGTCACCAACACAGGATATTGTTCTTGGTATCTATTGCCTGACAAAAGCCGGGGCAAAGGATGAGACTAAGTTTTTTGCATCCCCTGATGAGGCTCTTATGGCCTATGACCATGGATATATCAAGCTAAATACACTGGTTATTATCAGGATCAATGGACAAAAATTAGAAACTACAGTTGGAAGAACCATCTTTAACGAGATTCTGCCTGAGGGTATGGAATTCGTGAATGAAAAGATAGATAAAAAGCTGTTGAGCAAGATAATAGCTGATGTCTATCGAAAAGATGGTATCATTGGGACAGGTACTGTCCTGGATGCAATTAAAAATCTTGGTTTTAAGTATGCAACCAAGTATGGGGTGTCTATCGGCATGAAGGATATTATTGTGCCTGATGAAAAAGAAGTGATTGTTTCAAAGAATAGAGAATTTGTGAAAGAAATCATTGGTCAGCACCAGATGGGTGTGATCACAGAAGAAGAAAGGTATAATAAAACAATTGACCTCTGGACAACCGCTGGTGAAGAGATTTCCAATATCATGTTTGAGAAGTTGAGTCGGGATGCAAATGGGTTTAATCCCATCTATCTGATGATTGATTCCGGTGCTCGTGGAAGTAAACAGCAGGTGAGACAGCTGGCTGGGATGAGAGGGTTGATGGCAAAGCCTTCAGGAGAGATCATCGAGCTTCCCATTACCTCTAATTTCAGGGAAGGGCTGACCATATTGGAGTACTTTATCTCAACCCATGGGGCAAGAAAAGGGTTGGCTGATACTGCCTTAAAAACAGCTGATGCTGGTTATCTTACCAGACGATTGGTTGATGTGTCTCAGGATGTGATTGTTACCCAAATAGATTGTCATACATTGAATGGGGTGATCATTGAGGCATTAATGGAAGGTGATGATGTGATTGAAACCCTGGGTGAACGAGTCCTGGGACGAGTAACGCTGGAGGATGTAATTAATCCTATGACCGGAGAGGTTCTGGTTAAGGCAAATAGTGAAATAGATGAGGCTGCAGTTATAGCCATAGAGGATGCAGATGTCGAAAAGATAAGGATAAGAACGGTTCTTACCTGTGAGGCAAGAAAGGGCGTGTGTGCTATGTGTTATGGCCGAAACCTTGCTTCTGGTAAATTGGTTGATCTTGGAGAGGCAGTAGGGATTATTGCTGCCCAGAGTATTGGAGAGCCTGGGACACAGCTTACGATGAGAACGTTCCATATCGGTGGTACTGCTTATCGTCAGGTTGAGGAAAGGGAGATTAACCTTCCCTATGCAGTAGAGATAGTTGATTTGCCAAAACGGCTGATTCAGCTTGATGATGGTTCTTCAATTGCTCACAGGCAGGGAGGATTAACCATAAGAAAGATAATTGCCGAATATAGCCCTGAGCCGGGTTTTGTTCCGGTTGTATTTGATGGATTATGGGTAAATGCTGGAGACAGACTGGCTACTGTATCAGGTGAAGATGGTGAGATAACGCCTGTCCTCTCGTCAACATCAGGGATTGTCAGGGTAACAGATGATGGAAAGATTTGCATCGTTGCACGTGAAAGGGTGATTCCAGTAAAAACAGGAACACATATATTCCATGCAAGGGGTGCTGTTGTTCCTAAAAATACAATGATTGCTGAGTTTGACCCCTATAATGAGTTGATCCTGTCTGATACAGCAGGGATCATACGGTATAAGGATATTGTCCAGGACAGAACACTCTGCGAAGAGTTTGATTCTAATACAGGTCTCTATCGAAAGGTAATCGTTGAGGACCGTGAGGCACAACTTCAGCCTACACTGACTATATTGGTTGATGGGGTAACGGTTGCCACCTATATTATCCCTACTGGGGCACGATTGGTGGTAAATGATGGAGCTGCTATCTCAGCTGGTGATGTTCTGGCTAAGTTCCCTCAAGAGTTGATAAAAACAAAGGATATTACCGGGGGTCTTCCAAGGGTGGCAGAACTCTTTGAGGCAAGAAGGCCAAAGAATTCAGCTATTGTGGCAGAGATTGACGGGGTAGTCAGATTTAAGGAGATAGGGGAAGGAAAGAGAACCATTAGTGTTGTTAATGACAGCACAGGTGATGTGAGAGATTATGATATCTCCTTAGGTAAACACATGAAGGTGCATGATGGTGATATTATCAGGGCTGGCGATCAATTAACAGATGGTGATATAGAGCCGCATGATATCTTGCGAATTAAGGGGGACAGAAGCCTTCAGGAGTATCTGGTGAATGAGATCCAGGAGGTATACAGGCTCCAGGGTGTGGATATAAATGATAAGCACATTGAGGTTATCATTAGACAGATGCTGCGTAAGGTAGAGGTGATTGAACATGGTGATACAACCCTGCTTGTTGGTGAACATATAGATAAATTTGTTTTTGCAGATGAGAATGAGAAGACAATAGCTGCTGGCGGAAAGCCTGCTAAGTCAAGACCAATATTCCTTGGTGTAACCAAGGCCTCTCTTGGGACAGACAGCTTTATCTCTGCTGCATCATTCCAGGAAACAACAAGGATACTGACTGAGGCAGCTATTTGTGGCAAGTCTGATGACTTGAGCGGACTCAAGGAAAATGTGGTTATTGGACGGCTTGTTCCTGCTGGCACAGGATTGAAAGTCCATCAAAATGTGAAGTTTGAATGCAAACGAGATGAGGTTGCTAATGCGATAGAGCCTATTCAGCCTCCTCAGCCAGAAGACGAGGAGATCATTGATGATATCGATGATGAGGATGAGATGATAGTCCCTCTGGCAGTTGATAACGATAAAGAATGAAATTCTGAAGAAAATGCGGACATAAGAATGCGGAATGCGGAAGTAGGAGAGTGTAGAAAAAAATAAAGCTCTTGAATTTCGAATTCCGCATTTTCTTTTATGTTGTGTTATGCGTCAGTCGTTTGTAGGAAGATGTGTAGGAAGAAGGAGAAAGGGAGAAAAAGCTTTTTTAAGGTATTGTAATAACAGATAGTTCCACATTTCTCTCTTTTTCTCCTTTTCCCCTTTTGGACACCTCTGTATTTTTACTTACCGTTCACTGACTTATTACGCTTGTAATCGTAGGGAACGGTTGCGACCGTTCCCTACAGCCACGGATACGAATATGATGTGCAGAGAGAAAGCACTTGTATCGGAGGTAATAATGATACAAAAAAAATGGTGGCTGGTATTATTGTTCTGTCTTGCAGGCTGTATCCCTGGTGAGTTTATTATCACTGATGAGGCAGAAGATGTCTCTACTGATGCCCCGCAGCTAACAATAACAGCCTCACCTGACCCTGCCCCTGCATTAGAGATGATTATTGTAACCATTACCTCAGATAAACTTCTGGTGAATCCTCCTACAGTAATTATTGCCCAGCATTATGAGAGAAAGGGGACAGATATTACCCCGAGCATGGAAACTGAAGATCAACTTACCTGGCAGGGCACATATACGGTTAAATCTGGATATGAAGGCAATGCCTTGATTGAGGTTTTTAATGCCGTTGATGAAGATGGGAATAAGGGCTATGGAACCGCAAGTTTTGAGGTAATAATGTCAGAGGAAGAAATGGTGGAAGAAGAGGAAGAAGCTGAATATGAAGAGGTTATGTGGCATGATATTCGGGGAGAATATGGGGAGACTGGCGGGGCACAAGCACCTATGTTGACCACTCAAAAAGGAGAGAAAAAGGTAAGTAATAATATCAACTGTATTGCTGGAGATGATGAAAATGTTTGGTTTGGGACAAATGATGGAATTGGACAATATAATAGACTAACTCAAAGCTGGAAAGGTTTTTTTAACAAAAAAGGCGGCATAAGTAATTCCATCTCTTGTCTGGCAATAGATGATGATATTGTCTGGTTTGGCAGTCATGGGAATGGTTTGTTCAGGTATCAGAACTCTGCGGGGAAATGGCTTGCCTCACCTACAGCTGATGATTTGCTTGACCCAAATATTAATGACCTCTTGATTGTTAATGACATTGTCTGGATAGCCACGGATCGCGGTCTGGCTAAGTATGATACATTGTCAAAAGAATGGATTTTTTATACACTTCAAACAACCTATAATCAACTGATTAGTGAAAAGATTACAAAGCTGGCCTGGCTCTACCCACATCTCTGGGTAGGGACGGATAAGGGTTTGATGAGCTATGACCCCTTGTCTGATGTCTGGCAAAATCAAACAGCAATATGCAGCAGAAATATTGCCTGCCTTTTTATGAACCAAAATGACCTCTGGATTGGAACACCAGATAGTGGTATTATTCAGTATGATACCATTAATAATGGCACCAGAATCTATACCATATCTAATGGTCTTTATAATAATTCCGTCCTGAGTCTGAAAGCAGATACAGGTCATGTCCTTGTAGGGCATTCAGGCGGAATGTCTGAGCTTGATAAGTCAACCGATATCTGGATGTCATTTACCCATACGAAGATTGGAGATATTATCCGCTCGCTTGATGATGTGCAGGCTATATACCTTGAGGCTGATGGTAATCCATGGATAGGGATGAATACAGGTCTGATTGATATTTCTCAATCAGAACTCATGGAGGTTGTTGATCCGACAATTACTGAGCTGAATCCGGTTATGGACGCAGTTTTTTCGACAACATATCTTGAAGTTACAGCTAAATATGAGGATAATATCGGTGGCAGCGGGATTGATCCATTTGCTGTTTTGCTCTGGGTGGATGGTGTGCAGGTTTTTGGAACAGCCACATCACAGGATATCTATTATAAGGCAACATCTACGCTCACAGAGGGTGATCATAATGTAGAGATTCAGGTGACCGATAATTGCGGAAATATTACTGCCCAAAAGAATACATTCAGCATTGCCCTGCCTGAATTTTCCTATAAGCTGCTTGTCCAACAGGCTTATGTTAAACCAGGTGGGGAGCTGTCTGTGACTATCGATGCCAGCGGAGAACTAAAGGGGACACCTACGGTATCTTTGTCTTGTGCCGAAAATTTACGCTTTACTGATGTCACTGGAGATAAAGTATCCTTACCAGCTCTTAATGTTATGAAAAACGGAACAGAGGCAGGGACATATACTGCCTTTGGGTCATGGACAACAACGGATCGAAAGAAATGGAGAGGGACAGTCATAGTGCCAATTAATGCTATGGGTATAGGTACTATTACGGTTGGAAGTTTCGAGGATGTTCATGGCCGAAAGTCTGATGAGAAGGCAAATTGTGTTAAGGTTGTCAGAAGGGATGATTTAGGAGTAATCGTTCCCATTGCCCCTCAAATAACAGGAATAGCAACATCTACCAGTGGCTCTGTTACCACGATTACAGGAACAGCTACCCCTCAGACATTTGTAAATCTTATGGTTGATGGGAAGATATTTCGGACGGTCAGGGCAGATGATTTCGGCAATTTTACATTCAAAAATGTCCCGATTACAGCGACGATAACAACAGCAGCTATTGTAGCTATTGATAAAGCCAGGATTGCAAGCGGGGTCTCAGAGATTAATGTCACACCTGCCCTGTTGGTTGATTTTCCAAGATTAGTAAGTACTACGATAAAGGTTCGCGGGATAACAAACCAGACGATTGGCACAGTTTCAGGCAATCTATTGTCCGACCATATCTCTGTGCTATTGAACATGGCTATTGGCGAAAACAATCTGGGCTGGATAGGAACGGCAAGTATCCCGACTGGTATTGAGGGTATGGGCACATTGACCATTTTTGGCACAGATTCTTCTAACCAGAAGACGTTGTTTATCGGCAGGCTGATGATTGATACCATCTCGCCAGGGACACCAACCATTACTGTTGCCAGAACATCAGCGGGTGATTGGAGTATCTATGGCACTTCAACAGGGGCTGATGTGGTTGAGTTACGGGGTGAGCAGTTGGGTGAACAAAGGCTGTATGGCACAACAACCCCTCAAAATTCAAGATATGCTTTTAAGGCAATACCAGTAGGTACAACTACTCTTCGTGTAGTAAGTGTGGACAAGGCTGGTAATCGAATGTCATCCGAGCCTATCAATATTTATCCATCCTTAAAGCTCTTTGCCAAACTGCCGCCATTGACAGCAGCCATGTTTGAGATTCACGGCGTGGCAAATCAGGCAATTGGCACAATCTCGGGCAATCTGGTGTATGCTACTGGCAGTGTGCCACTAAGCATGGCCGTAGGCACCAACGGCATGGGCTGGGTTGGGACGGCAAGCATTCGATCTGGTGTTGAGGACGTGGGCACGGTAAGCATTTTTGCCACAGACATCTATAGCCAGCAGGCAGCATTTGTTGGCACGCTGACGATTGACACCGCACCGCCAGCTGCACCAACTATTGTAGCTATATACACAGCCAGAGATGGCTGGTGGGTGGTGTATGGCACGGCAACAGAGGCAGTAATGGTCGAGTTGTGGGATAATAAGAGGCTGGTTGGCACAGCCACACCATCCAGTAAATACGGCACATTTACCATAAAAGCACGCCAGCAATTAATAGGCACAACCACTGTCTGGGCAGTGGGCATGGATAAGGCAGGCAATCGAGCATTATCTGAAACTATTTCTTTGGAACCTCATGGGCGGCTTGCAGCACCTGCATATCCTGCCTCAATAACCACCACGGCCAATATTCTATCAAATGATGGCGGAACCATCACCATCTCTGGCAAACAAGGACTGATCACACTCAAGATACCGCCTGATGTCCTGGATAGAGACAGTCAGATAACGATTACAGAGATTGCCAAAACCGCAGGAAAATTATCCATAGCCAACTTCAATGTAAAGCGTGAGAAAAATATGACACCACTTCAGGATAGTTGTATAAACATTGCCTGCACTCATCAGGCAGACGGCAAGCCTGTCTCTTCTACCAAGCAAGCCATGAAACTCTGTATCCCGTATGAGGATGATAATCATGATGGAATTGTGGATGAAACAGCTATTCGTGTTGAAACCTTAAGGATATTCAAGCTGAATGAGGCAGTAAATCGCTGGAATATGCTTGCAGACTCCTATCCTGTGGCAGTAAAAGGTGAGGTTTGGGCAAATATCTATGAGTTTGGGATCTATGCGATTATTCCGTATGAACAGGCAAACAGCCTTGCAGATGTAAAGGCTTCACCCAACCCATTCTATCCTAACATGGAACAGGTATGCATATTCTCTCCAGAGCCATCTGGCCATTATACTATTTCCATCTACAACTCTGCTGGTGAACAGGTTAGAATGTTGCGGAAAGAAAATACATGGGATGGGAATAATGATAAAGGTAACCCTGTTGCCAGCGGCATATATTTTTACCTTATCAAGAATGCCAGTGGGAAACAAACCGGCAAGATTGGGCTTATTAGATGATTTCAGGCAGAAAAAAAGCTTTTCAAGACATCATTCGAAACTGGCGGGCATCCTGGAATATAGGCAAAACCCTTTTCCTTTGCCAGTTCTTTTGTGCATGTCCCAAAACATACATTCCATCCAGGGAGTGGTGGAAGGCTGGCATTTTTGCCCTGGAGGATATTTATCCGGCCAAATAGTGCATACCATGCAAATTTCGATACAAATGGCAGCCACCATTTAGGATCAAGAACAGCCTCTTTTATTGCCTTATGAAATGAATCCATGCACATAGAGCAGGCAGCAGGGTTACGCCAGGCATAAACATTTAATTTTCTGCCATATTCAAGGTTTGCAGGCAAGAATTGTCTCATCAGCGATTGGATACTGTCACCTGTTATCACTGGCTCTGCCTCACCCAATCCCTCATTTATCCCATAGGCAAGATGATCTACCTTACAAGGGTCTATCCCCATCAGCCTGCTGGCAGTAATATCACACTCAAGCTGATTTGTGCCAACAACTATGGTATTGAGTCTTCTGCTTTTCCCCTGGGTTGGTCCTTCCCCTTCCATAGCATAAATACCGTCCATAATAATCAAGTGCGGACTAATCACCTTTGCCAGCTCTATCAAGGGAACATGCAATCCAATGGTATGGATATATTTCTTTATCTGACTGGACACCAGCCCCTTTTGATTTTTGATAGAAAGTGTGACTGTTGTATAGCCATGTGTCTTTATCTTGGGTAGGTTAATATACAGGTCAGTATCCAGAAATATTTTGGGTATCTTTAATTTTCCATATTTCCATTGTATTTCTGCTTTTTCTATGTCATCAAATCCATAGAGGTTAACACCCATTCGATTAGCAAGCTCTGTATACCCTGAAACACGAAAACTTTCCTGAACATCAAGCCCAATTGCCGGCTCTTCGACAATAGAGATATCTTCAATCCCAGCATTCCTTAACAGGTTAATCGTGGCTTCAACCACGGCTGGGTGTGTAACTACTGATGTCTTTGGTTTGGCTGGCATAACGATATTTGGTTTAAGGACAGCTGTTTTCCTGTGGCTTAGCTTGAAATTGATTAATTCTAACGATTGAGAAAGGCTATCTTGAATTTTGGAGATATTGTATTCGCATACTTTTTTAATACAAACAGTCATATACTATGCAACCCCTTTTATTAGTGCTTTGTCAAGGCTAATTTGACGGATAATTAGTCTACAGGGACAGAGATTTTTACCTGTCTCTGTCCCTGTAGCTGTCAGTTTAAGGTTGAGCTGACACTACTTATTTTACCTCTGGAAATTTACTAAAGACAGAATTTAATAGATTTTTGATTCCTGCTTCATTCTTAGGATTAATTTCCTGAAATCCTTTATTATACCAGAGGATATCGCCTGTATCACCGTCAACAACAGCTATTTGAAGATCTTGTGCACAATAAGCATAGTTACCGCTTGGCTGAACAGCACCAGCAGTAGCTACAGTAATAGCAATCGCCTTAAAAATATCTTTTGTTACCTGACCTGCTGATTTTTTAAACCCTGTTCCTCGAATAAATATCAATACATCTGCATCAGCTCTATCTGCAAATTGATTTATATCTGAACCAATGGAGTAATTAATTTCTTTCTTTCTGGCTTTGTTAAGAATTTCCTGATTTATCTGAGTAAATTTCTCCTGTACCTTTGTCAGCTCAAATTTCAAATCAGGTTCTTTTTCTAAGTCTTCTTTAGTTAATCTCACATTTTGATAAACAACCTTTTTTACTTTTACAAGGTTTTCTATCTCTGAAAGTAAAGCTTCCTCTACTTTCAGACTTACATCGTGCAGCACCTTATTCCCTTCAGTCGCAGTAATCAGATACACTGTAGCTTCTGGCGGCATAATAGCAATCTTCTTAATTGTTTCTTTTTTTTCCAAATATGCAGGATGATATTTAATCGTTGTCGCACAACCCACACAAAATAACAAACCTATCAGCCCCATTGATGCTAATACTTTTTTATTTAACCTCATTTTTGTTTTCCTCCTTTTTATTCTTCAATTCTTCCAGATATTTAGTTACCTGTCTTCTGTCCTTTGCCATAGGACAAAGTGTTAAATATTTTTCAAATTCATCTATAGACTGCTCCTCCTTTCCCTGCTCCCAATAAACAAGTCCTAATCCTCGATGAGGGTCAGGATACTGAGGATTATAGGCTAACGCTAAATCATATTCCTTTAGAGCGACAGATAGTTTTTCTTCTTTCTCTTCAGGAGTCATCTCTTTCTTTTCTTTCTTTTTCTGTTTTTGAGACGTTCTTTTTTCCTCTTCCTCTTGTTTTGTTTTTTCGGGATATTTAACGATTAAGCGATATGATTCTCCCAGATAATAATGAGCGATTTGGTCTTTGGGATCAGATTTAATTACTTTTTCCAACCCAGATATGGCATGGTGATACCGATCTGCTCTAATATTTAAAATAGCATTTTCTTTGATTAAATTTTTTGTTTGCTGCTGAAATTCTTCTATATTTGTAATCAAGGCAGTCTGCTTGGTTTTATCTGCATATTTAGTTTTAAGGAGTTCGGTAGTTCTTTGGATTCGTTCTTTATTTGCAGGATGACTACCCATAAAAAATACCTCTAAGTTTGTGGCATCACCATATTCTTTAAGTAGCAATTCATATACTTTGGGCACTTCTTGAAGCTGATAACCTGCATTTATCATTAATTCCATGCCAGTATCATCAGCCTCTTTTTCATTTTCTCTGCCATAACCATTTATTGCTGCGGACATAGTTAGTCCCAATCCCAGACTAAAAAAACTTAAGTATTCAATACTTGCCCCTGCTATGGCAGTACTTCCTAAAACATCTACAACATTAGCCAGCATAAGTTTATTCTTAAAATCTTTATAAGCATTTACTGCATGTTGTTTAATGACATGTGTTATTTCATGGCCTAAAATATGGGCTAATTGAGCTTCATTTTCCAGTTGGGATAATAGCCCGCTATGGATATAAATACTACCATTAGGCAGAGCAAAGGCATTCAAGGCAGGGTCTTTAATTATCTGAAAACGAAATTTAATCGTTGAGGTATTTACATTAGAGATTAATTTCTTACCAATTTCATTCACATACTTTTCAAGTATCGGGTCATGATATATTAAACCCTTTCTGTTTATTTCTTCCTCAAATATGGCAGTTTCTTCCAAAAGTTTTTTCTCTTCCTTGGTTAATTTATTAACCCCTCCAGAAGACAAAACCTCAGTTTTAGCCCATGAGGTTGATAATGATAATACAAAAAGTAATATTAAGGTTATTAATTGATAATTTGTTTTTTGAATATTTTGGATGTTATTCATTATTTACACCAGTTATTTTTACAGCAGCTACAATGCCTTCACGCTAACCACTGCATAAGCTGCCATGGCCTGATTGGTGCCAATAGTTCCCAGCCCTTTGGCTGTAGTTGCCTTGATGCCGACCATCTCTGTTTCCACCATCAGGGCATCAGCAATATTTTGTCTCATCTGCTGGATATGTTTGCTCAATTTTGGTGATTCTGCTACAACAGTAACATCTGCATTATTAACGACAAACCCTTTGGAATGCAAAAATTCTACGGTTCTGTTCAATAAAATTATGCTGGAGATATTCATCAATTCTGGTTCACCAACCCCAAATTGAGCACCAATATCCCCGGCAGCGATTGCACCAAGCAAGGCATCGATTAAGGCATGGACAATAATATCTGCATCAGAATCTCCGAGAAGTCCAAGATGATGTGGTATCTTTACCCCACCCAGAATAAGGTCACGATTTCCAACCAATTCATGAATATCGTATCCAATCCCTACACGCATGGTTCACCTCACGAATCATTCATTCAGACAACCACAGAAAACACAGAAAGATATTTTGCCACTTATGTAGTTAACCCTCTATGCAGCAACTAAATTTTCTTGAACACTTATTTTTATATGATAACCCAATCGATTTAGAAATTTTTCACAGTCATACAAGGTGATTCCAAATGCTTTCACATCAGCTAATCCTATATAACTGATAATATCCCGAATGATATCAAAATTCTTTTCATCAAATTCAGCCTCCATCATCATCAATTCTGCCCAATCTACTAATTCTTCCAGTGTAATTCGATGATAAAGATAGTCTGTTAATTTTTGAGCTACATTTTTACTTGTAACCTTCAATTGTAGTTAGCTCCTTTTAGTTTTTCATGCCCTTTATCCATCATTGCCTCAGCCATCACCATATCAAACGGCGTAGTAATCTTTATATTCTCATATTCACCTTCGACAATCCTGACCTCGAATCCTCCTGCCCATTCTACAATTGAGGCATCATCTGTGCCATAGAAACCTTTGTTCATGGCTTTGTCGTAACAATCTCGCAATAGTTTAGCTTTAAACACCTGAGGGGTTTGAACTGCCCACAGTCCATTACGGTTTACGGTTTGCATGACTCTATGTGAGTCATCGACCATCTTTATGGTATCCTTTACCCTGACCCCGGTAATTGCTGCCCCGTATTCAACAGCAGCAGCGATTGTTTCTTCGATTACATTAGGGGAGACAAATGGCCTTACCCCATCATGAATCACGACCATCTCCGCATCAATGGGCAATGCCTTTAAGCCATGATAAACCGAATCCTGACGCTGTGCACCACCCTCAACCACAGATAGGACACGATCAAATCCATAGGCTTCAACCACTTCATGCTGGCAATAATCAACCAGTCCATTTCCTGCAACTAAGATTGTTCCTGTAACCAGAGGAGAGCCTGTAATATTCTTTAAGGCATAAAAAAGTAAGGGACGACCTGCCAACTCAAGATACGGCTTCTTTACCTTGCTGCCCATCCTTTTACCATCACCAGCAGCGACAATAATAGCATAAACCCTCATGTTTTTTATCTGCTCCTTGGTAGAAGAAATGTGGAAGTATGAATGCGGAATACGGAAAAGTAGATGGAAACCTTTAATTCCTACTTCCGCATTCCGCATTATCTTTTTCAGCTCACAGCCCCTTCCAATCTGGTAAATATCATTCGGCCTGCTGTGGTTTGAAGCACCGAGGTAACAATGGTTTTAACCCTGCGGCCGATATAATCATACCCATTATCGACAACTACCATTGTTCCATCATCCAGATAGCCCACACCTTGGCTATATTCCTTTCCTTCCTTAATAATGTGCACCTGCATTTCTTCCCCTGGAAGAACCACAGGCTTTAATGCCTCAGCCAATTCATTTATATTCAAGATACCCACATCTTCCAGCTGGGCTAACTTATTCAGATTAAAATCATTGGTCATGATCTTTGCCTTTAATTCTTTTGCCAGGCAGAGGAGCTTGCTATCAACCTCTTTTACATCAGGATAATCTATCTCTGAGATCAAAACATTGATATTAGGTCTCTTTTGTATCTTGTGCAAAATATCCATCCCGCGTCTGCCACGAGTCCTTTTCAAGGAATCTGAAGAGTCTGCAATTCGCTGCAATTCCAGCAAGACAAATCTGGGAGCAATCAATGTTCCTGAAAGAAATCCTGTTTCACATATATCCTCTATTCGTCCATCAATAATTACACTGGTATCAAGTATCTTTTTATCGTCATTATTTACAGCAGATACATTTCCATGGGTTGTGGGCGAATGTGCAAGGATATCAAGCATCTCATGCTTTTTGATAATACCCATCATTAAACCTATATATCCAAGTCCTAAATTCAAACTCAACTGCCAGCCGCTTATCCCTTTTAGTTGAGGAATACCCAATAAGCATAGGCTCAACAGATTAGCCAGAGCAAGTCCAATAATGAGACCAATTACGCCGGATATAATACCCTTGATTGAGAGCTTTTGGATAAAGATCTCTGCCAATATAAACATACTGATTAATACCGTGGTAATAATCATTGCAGGAATCAATACCCCATGAGAAGACCCTACAAGGCATCCAATAATTAAAGAAATAATTACAAAAAGTATTCTGATAATCAAAGAAATCATTTCTTTCACCTTTTTCACCTCCTTTTTTGTGTAAGATATGTGATATAGAAATGGTCTAATTTTGTGTTAATGCAGCCTTAATCATTGTTGTTGCCTCATCCAGCCCAATATCCTGAGAGAAAGCGATTTCACTGGTAATTGCCGTATAAGCGGTTTCAAACATGCGTTTTTCAGCGGAAGAAAGCCCTTTTTCTTTATTTCGGCAGGAAAGACTCTTTGCAACCTCAGCCATCTTATAAATACATCCGGTCTTCATTTTTTCTAAATTAGTCTGATACCTGATCTTCCAATTCTGAATGTTATTAATTGCTGAATTTTCCAACACATCCATTACCTTATCTATTTCATTCTTTTCTATTACGTTACGGAGACTTATCTGCTCTTTCATGGGAATAATAGGCACCATTACCTTCATGCCGCCTACCAGCAATCGGACGATATAATACTCTTGTATTGCTCCAAGGACTTCGTGCTCTTCAATAGAATCTATTGTCCCTGCTCCATGAAGGGGATAAACTACTTTATCATTAATATTAAACATCAGATTCCTTTTCCTTTTTTAGGTTATTCAGGTTGAAGGCTGTTAGATTTTTCTATCTAATAATCTTCAGCATATTTATGCTAAAATAATTATAGCATGAAAATCAAAATAAGTCAAAGGAAAAACAAGTAATAGACATTATTTTATTTTAAGCTGCTAATTGAGGCGTAAATAGCAACAAATTGAGAGCGTTGCAAGCAGTTTCCAGATTTGACATGGGTTTTGGGAATTTCAGCAAGACAAAACTTGCCAAACTTGCCAAATAGTTCAAAAAGGCATGATTTGTCAACTTGACAATATTGGTTCTATAATGTTTTGAATGGGTAGATGTGCTACAGTCAAATCATTATGTTCAATTATTTCTAAAAGTCTATGCAATTACAAAATACCACTCGTTGGACAGAGGAGAGACGCAAAGGGTGTAAATTCATTAATGCAACCTGCCTCAGAGTGTGTAAAAGTTGTCGATTTTAAAAAATTTGCAATCACCCTAATGTCGTGTCAAGTCTCAAGTGTCGAATGGTTTATTAATGTAGCTGCAGGGCTTGTCCCTGCCTTTTCTCATGTATGAGTGCAAAGAGAGAACTCATCTGCTTTCTGGTGATGTATTTATTTGTTCGACAGCCAAGTACGAGGAAAGCTCCTCTTGAAATAATTATGCCTCAGGTGCATAATATGCCATTCTACCAACTGGTAAATGACCCGTTTGGATGCCTTCTGGAGCTCCAAAATGTCAAGCAATATCAACACATGGCAGGAAATGGGGTTAAACAGTGCTTAAGAGTGTAGATATAGCGGGAGAGGCTATGCAACGCTCACACTGACCGAGAGCCTTTCTTCAACTTTTTAACTTGACTTAATTATCTTTACATGCTATAATTCAAAATCAGCAGGGGGATATCGAGAATATATACAACAGTCCCAAATAGTCTTAACAGGCTCGAAAAGAAAATTCTTATCACTTTCTCACGATCACTCACTTTAGACTTAGAAATAAAGGGGGGGGGAACAGTACATGACAGAAACCGCTTATCATTTAATAGCAGACAATCCTGCATTAACTTTTGATAAACAAGGGGATTTGGTTATTCCTGCCAATTTAATAACACAAGTACGGGTAGGCGAAGTGTATAGTTGGCTGTTTGATAATGTCCAGCTTATACTAATCCCCCAAATATCAGATGCTACTTTATCATTAAGTAATATCATGACTCAATTAGGCGGCCCTCGCAAACCTGATGCCAGGTGGAATAGCCTTAAGGAGTTACGTAAATGCCGAGAACGGAATACACATTAGACACCTCAGTAGCTGTAAAGTGGTCTTTGGAAGAAGAAGATTCTGATAAAGCAAAAGATCTTCTTAATCGACATGAAGCGAAAGAGATAAAATTGTTTGCTCCAGATTTATTGCTTGTAGAGTTAGCAAATGTGTTGCACTACAGTAGATGCTATGAGCCAGATGAGATTGCTAAGATAGTAATTGGTGTTCGACAAAATCTCTCTGTCATTTTACTCAACGATCAAATAATCCACAAGGCATTGCAATTTTCTGCTAAATTTGAAGTGCCAGTATATGATATGGTGTTTTTAGCAATAGCAGTTCAATCAGATAGAGCTCTAATAACAGCTGATGAAAGAATGCACAGAAAACTGGATGATGAAACAGCAGTTAATGTAATTTTGTTAAGTAGATGGGGACACCGCTTAACTTAATGCTACATTCAAGGTTTGACCCCATTCACCTTCACTGATCTGGAATAGTTCCTTCCATATCATCAAGTAATATCACAGAACCTGATTTGTAGTCATAACAGAATTGAATCTTACAATTTGCATCTGAAGCACTACCTCCAGCTCCAGGAAATATATTTTTTAGTTGTGGTGAAATATCCCAACTTGAACTATCAAAAATTAAAATACGATTGAACGGCTTTATCAGCTCAATCGAAATTAGTTCAGATTCCAACATCCGTTTCAACAAAATCATTTGCAAACAACGCCTAAAAAACACAGTAGCTTTCTCTGTGAATTTTTGATGAACGCCTGAATGACTAACATAAGTATTCAGGAATGAAGTTATTAACTCCAGAGCCGGTGGGTTTGACGTGGCTAAACGAAAGACTAATGTCATAAGAAAATCAAATGCATTAATTTTACCACCAGCTCTTTGCACGAATTTTGTTTCCCTGGCAACTTTATACACTTCATTAGGCGTAATAATTTTAGAAAAATCAAGTTTTTCCATCGTCCCCTCCCAAAAGTTTAGAGTTTCTATACTCTATATATCGAACTTTTAGGAGAATTACTGTAGGATATTCGTCCTAACTATTGTAATTGTTACAAGATTATTTTGTCAAAAATTACTTGAAACCCTCTGTAACACATGGGGTTTTATGTCTTAGCTTAACACATATGGGGTTTCCCCGCCCTGATTGGTCGAACCGTAGAAACAGATTTTTCCCCCTATAGCGAATTGGGCACGGAGAGCAGTGTGAGAATAGGGGAACGGAGCAAGGACAGGAGAGCGGTGTGCGAATTTGAGGGTAGGATTGGAATTGGGAAAGTGGTGCGAGGACAGAAGAGTGATACGAAAATGGGAGAACTGTGCGAGTATAGGAGAGCGGTGCGAGGTGCGGAGACATCACCTCTGTCAAAGATGCTGACTCCGCACCCTACACCCCATACCACTCTTCAATTTGCACACCACTCTTCTGTCCTTGCTCCATTCTCCAGTTTCGCACACCACTCCTCTATCTTCGTACTGTTTCCCCGTTTCCCTACCGTTCACTGACCCATTACGCTGTCTCGCAAATTTTAGTTGATTTTTCGCAGAAAATGTGGTATATATAAGAATAGTAAGAATATAAGGAGTATTAATATGCAGTTATTTAGCAATATCTGCAAATGGGCAACAATTATAGGTGCCGGATTAGGTTTTCTACATTCTATGGGTCTGGATGCGCCTGATATGGCAGTCGGAATTCTATGCGGTGGAATTGTAGGGCTACTGATAGGACTGGGTATTGGAATTATAGTTATAATAATTAAGCCCTTATCATCATTTTTCTTACCTTCGGAATTGGCACAAAAAACATCTCCGGACAAACCGCCTGAATCCATGCGATGTCCACAATGCAATGGCTATAGCCGGAATGCAACTATATGTAAAAAATGTCAGGCTAAATCGATATCTCTACAATCAGCACAGGTAGAAATAGGCCATATCGAATATTTGTTAAATGAGCTTAAAACCTGGTATAATCAGGGATTAATTGATAACCAATTATATGCGGATCTTTCAGAGAGTTACTTAACGATAGAAGATAAACTTATACAGCAATCACAGTCAGTACAAGTTATGGAAGAAAAAAACAGGATTGAAGAACCTGTGCCGACTGTTGTTGAGGAAAAGGAATCTGCCAAACATCTTGAGATGCCTGATGCAGAAAAAGTGCAAGTTAAGATACCACCTGCTCCTGAACTGCCACCCCCTGTAAAAATTCCACCAATGCCAAAGCCTGCGTCTATAGCGGCATCAGTAACCTCACCATCCAGCCATGAAAAGATATCGATTCCTATTCCGAAAAAGGTTGAGGTACCAACTCCTGTTCTGCCTAAAATACCCATCTCTGCTCGCGCCGCAAATATATTCGCCGCATTGACAAGTGAACAAAACATCAAAAGAGTGCTCTACATAGGCGTATTCCTTCTGGTAAGTTCAATAGTGGTTTTCTTAAATACAAGATGGGAGGTTATGCCGAATATCCTTAAACTTACTGTGGTCATCTTCCTTACCTTTGGGTGTTATCTTTCAGGGTATCTTATCTTTACCAGGCTGAATATTATTCGTACAGGGATAAGCCTTATTGTCCTTGCATCTCTTTTAATCCCCTTAGATTTTCATGCTGCCTTTAAATTTGGTATGCTTCCAATAAAGGATATATTTATGGCCAACATAAATGCCCTGATTACCTGCCTTATCCTTTATACTATAACCGCTATCTTACTTAACTCACGGATATTTATATACCTTTCAGGTTTATGCGGGGCAGTTATTTTAGGGCTTAGTCTTTATAAGTTTAATATCCCCTATCACAGCTATGGTCTATCCTTTGCGATTTTAGGATTCGTATACCTTGGGATACATCAAATTGCCAGGCAATTAAAGGCAGATTTGTTTGATTACCCATTTTATATTAGTTCTATGATACTAATGGGGCTGGTTCAATTAAGCTCTTTTTACTTTTTAGACAGATATTTCGGAGTTTATGTAAATATTGGTATGGCTATTACTACCGCAGGGGTCATCTTTTTCTTACTCTCAACTTTTGTGTATAATGAAAGGCGGTTTATATACCCAGCAATGATTCTCTTAACCATGCTCACTGCATTTGTGCTCAGATATTACATGATTCCTATTCGGGAATGGTCATTATTTATAATGATACTGGGTTCACTGATGGTGCTTGCCGGTTTCGTAGTCAAGGATGAAGAGATTAGTATGCCCCTTTATCGGGTTGGGGCATGTGTGAGTCTTCTTGCCTTTATAGGTGTAGTCTGGCTAATCCTAACAACAGGGAATATCTTGTGGCATGATATCATTGCCATCTTGATTGGTGCACTTCTCACAGGAATCAGTGGGTATTTTACCAGAAACAAATACCTTATCTATAGCTCGCTCATACTATTCTCCATGCTCACTGCATTTGTGCTCAGGTATTACATGATTCCTATTCGGGAATGGTCATTATTTATAATGATACTGGGTTCACTGATGGTGCTTGCCGGTTTCGTAGTCAAGGATGAAGAGATTAGTATGCCCCTTTATCGGGTTGGGGCATGTGTGAGTCTTCTTGCCTTTATAGGTGTAGTCTGGCTAATCCTAACAACAGGGAATATCTTGTGGCAGGATATCATTGCCATCTTAATTGGTGCACTTCTCACAGGAATCAGCGGGTATTTCATCAGAAACAAATACCTTATCTATAGCTCGCTCATACTATGCTCTATTGCTTATTTACTAACTTTGCTTATATTGAATATCCCACTTTATCTCTTAGGGATATGGACCATAGGCTTTTCCATACTAATGCTTATATTGGGCTATCTCCTAAAAAAAACCCTCTTTGCTGTTCCCCTTAAAGTGATAAGTCAGATTGGATGCACCTTATCTTTTCTTTGCATAGGCTGCCGGTTATTTTTCTGGTTTCCGGAAGAGAGATTGCAGATTGCTCTCAGCATACTTCTGGCAACCATTTATTATTGTTTATCAGCAGTATTCTATCGAAAGAAGATATTTGTCTATCTTTTCGGTGGTTTGTCCCTTATCTCTGTCACCTGCTTCCTATATAATCCTGATGCTGGGTGGGATTATTATTCTTCAATGATGCTTCCTGTTATAATTTCTTTGATGGGAATCGGATTTATCTCCGATAAATTGGGTTCCAAACTATTCCCTACACCTTTATATGAGGTAGGAATCTGCGGCAGTTTGATTATCTTTTTAACCACTTTAATAGGCTGTCTCTTAACAAAATCTTTGGATACAACTATCCTGGTTTTCGGCATACTCACATTAATTTATTCTATTTTCGCCTTAAATGACCTTAAAGAGACCATATTTAAGGGGGTATTCTTTGTCTGGTTAGCCGGTATATCCACGGCTATCACCTATTTTGTTATTCTGCTGAAGTTAAATATAGACATTAATCACCTCGGGCTTTATTACCTTTGTTTATCTCCACTTATGATAGGATTTTCTTCTTGGCTAAAGAAAACTGAAAAGAGTCGATATGCAAATCCACTCTTAATCACAGGAACCATTGTAACCTTTGTTTCTTTATGCACATCAATATGGGATATCAATATCTTTCTCTGTGTTCTTTTCATAGCCTCTTTCATCTATGGTATCATGGCATATTATCTTGAACATGATGATGAGATAAGTCCATTATATTGGATAAGCCATATACTGATGGGAATTGTGATGTTCACATTTTTCTTGCGATTGTCCATTTATTTCGGAGAGGAGCTTACAGTCGGGATTCTTATTATGCTGACTTCTATTTTTTATTATTCTTGTGCAACCTATTTTTTCAAGAAAAGGATGTATATATATCCTGCCCTGGTTCTTTCAGTTATCCTTACTGCTCTTATTCTCAGATATTACATGTTCCCTATCCGGGAATGGTCACCATTTATGATGATATTGGGGACACTGATGTGTCTTGTCGGTTCTGTAGTTAAGGATGAGGGGGATGCTGCACCTCTTTACAGGATTGGAGCATCTGTCAATCTTCTTGCTCTTATAGGTGTAGCCTCTCTGATCTTGATAACAGGAACTATTATATGGCATGATATTATTGCTATTCTGATTGTTTCCATCCTCTTGGGAATCAGTGGGTATTTTACCAGTAGCAAGTATTGTATCTATGTCTCGATTATATTATGTTCACTTGCTTATCTCCTAACTTTGCTTATCTTGAATGTCTCCTCTCATCTCTTAGGGATATGGACCATTAGCTTTTTCATGCTACTGCTTATTATTGGGTATCTCCTGAAAAAGAGCATTTTTGCCAATCCCCTGAATGTAGTGAGTCAGCTTGGATGTTCTTTCTCTCTGTTGTATTTATTTTACCAGCTATTCTTGCGATTTACGCAAGAGATATGGACTGCTGCCGTTATCACGCTTATGGCTACTATTTATTATTGTCTCTCAACAGCATTTCATCGAAAAATGATATTTGTTTATCTTGCAGGGTGTCTATCCCTTCTCTGTACCTTTTTCTTCTTATATCTCTTTGATATTGGGTGGGATAAAGCCATGCCATTAGTAATATTAGGTGTGGTTTTTCTCATGGCAATAGCCTATTTTGCCGAAAGGATTAAATCAGAACTCTTATCCAAACCACTTTATGAGATTAGCCTTGTAGGATGTTCACTTATCTTGCTATTTACTTTATGGTTCGGTTTTATGAACGGACTTTATCAGCCCATTCATCAGGAGTGGATACTCTTATCGGTTTGTGCCATTTCGATATTTATCTATTCATTCCTTGCCTGGTCAAACCGGGAGATATTTGGATTAAGCAGGGTTGATTATACATGCCTGGCCGGAGTGAGTATGATGTTTACTTATGCCATGTTTCTATTCTTCAAGGTAGAACCTACCCTGCTCGGGATTTATTTTATCTACCTTGCCCCAATTATGATAGGTCTTGGATACCTGCTTAAGAGATTGGGAGGAGAGGTAACGCCACTTCTTATAATCGGTTTGATTATCCCCATTGCTTCTCTAATTATTTCGGTATCAACCCGAGTAGAACTACCTATTTTACCATTGGTTGTGTCAACAATCATCTATACATGGGCATGTTATCTTTTTGAAAAAGAATATTTTGCCTATATTTCATATAGCAGTATTTTGTTAGCTTACTTTTTTATATTAAATAGATTAAATGCCGCCTTTTTAAACTATGGACTCTGGATATTGACCCTTATTCCGATACTGGCTATATCTAAAGACAAACAATTTTCGAAAAAATCAAAGCTTTTTGATATAGGAATGACCGTATCCGTAGTTGGAACATTAGCATTTGTTTTTGCCTATATAAAGAATTTAATCCCTTTCCCGATGCTTATGATAATTATTATTACTCTTGCCAGCACTATCTATCTTCTTGTCGGATATGTAGTAAGAATGTCCCGTCTTTTTTACTTAGGATTATTGATGTTTATTGGCAGTTATTATATTTTATTACTGCATCTTGAACTCCGTGATTTTGACCTGAATGTAATCCCGGTGTCCTTATTATTGATTTATCTGGGATTCAAGGATAATTTTTTGAAGGACAAATTCCTGATAGCAACTAACCATTTTTATCTGGCAGGTCTTATTTTGCTTTTTGTGCCTCAACTTAGCAGGTCTTTTGAAACAGGTGGACTCTATCATGCTCTGATTCTCTTTATTTTCAGTCTGGCATCCATCTTTTTTGGGATGGTGCGTAAGATTAAAGCATTCTTCTTTATGGGGATAGTAGCTTTTGTGGTGAATGTACTGGTTCAGGTATTCATCTATTTACATCTGGGGTCACTACCCAAGTCAATCTGGGGTGCATTGGTGGGATTACTTTTGATAGGAATAGGATTTTTTGCTGAAAAGAGGCTCAATAATATTCTGATAGAACGTATCGCTGAAACAAAAAAGGTAGTTACAGAAAAATTTTCAGATTGGAAATAGGAATAGCAGAGTGGTGGCATTATTATTGGAGACGGCGTCCCTAATAATACGATTCAATTCACTCAGCAGTAATTATACAAGGAGGTGCCAAAAATGAGTCTTTTAAGGGATATTTTCGGCATATTACAAAAAGAGGGTTTTGTATCCAGGATTAAAGAGAACAGAGGTTTAATGACTTCGTTTATTGTTGGGGTAATAGCAATGTTGCTTTTCAGTTCCATGTATGGTTTTGCTATGGGAATTAGTGTAAGTGGGAATGTAGCCATAAAAAACACCTTTAAGCTTCCGGCTATATTTCTTTTGACATATTTAATTGGCATTGCCCCTTTTATTGTAAGTTTTCGTTTTGTAGGGGGGAGAGACTCTCACTTAAAACTGTGTATTATGATTCTCTCAGGGTTTATAACAAGTTCAATCATCCTGGCAGCTACTTCTCCTATAGTATTTCTATATACCTTACTTAAATATGTTGGTGGAGGGCTGGCTCATATAATAATTATTGATATAGCCATATTACTTGGCGTCTATATCATGTCTGCCTGCTTTTACCATTCTCTGGAGATGGATAGGACAAAAATGATTTTGCCGATTTTTGTGGGGACATTGTTAACTATTCTTGCCCTTTATCTTCTATCCCAGTTCTTTGCACCCTTTATGCAAGAAACTACTAAAGAGATTGTAAGCCAAGGTGTTGTGAGTGTGAATGGAAAAGGATTGGATATTGATGCATCCTGGACAGAGGCTGGATTTAACAAGTCTCCGAAAGGGAAAATCATTATCAATGGAGCAGAATTTATCATAGAGAAATACCCAAATATGTCGGCTTTAATGGATGCGATAAACAAAAGCCATATAGCCGAGATAAGCATATATTATTCCGATGATAGATTCAGGTTAAAAACAGACAAAGTGGGTTCCACAATAAGTATTGCCGAACTATCTGTGCCCCCTGACGCAGGTTTCTTTACCCTGATTAAGATAAAGCCAGGTAACCCGAATGCCCCAGCTACTTATCGAACAACTTATTTTTGTGATGGATTTGAAATGCTTAAGAAGTTGTTTTAATGCCAAAAGGTATAAATGTTAAGAATATTGTAACCGTTTAGGGTAAGCGTTCAGGTAGTGTCTAAAAAAGGGGTTGTGTCCCAGAATAACTGAATTTACCGCAGAGGGGAAACTGGGAAAACTGGGGACATCGCCTATTTTTCGTTCAAAAATGGTCGCTGTCCCCAATTTCCCATGTTCTTAAAACTTCCATCGTTGCAAACCTCTTTTATCTTTTTCTAAAAAAGCTCTCTTTTATTACCATCAAAATGGGGTGTCCCTACCTACATAAAATAAAAATACATGCTCTCTTGCCCCTTTTACGCCTTCTTTGGGCAATTCTATGAGGATTGTGTACTTTGAATTTTGCTTTATCGAATATTCAGAGATCTCACCTTTTCTGTTGACAAAGAAAGAATTATATGATAGAATTTAATTATTATGGCAAGAATTATAATTCCAGATATTCCATATCATCTTACTCAAAGAGGTAATTATCGACAAACAGTTTTTAGAAGTGAAGATGATATGTAGAAAGAAATCCTGTGTGGACAGGATTAGTGGAAAGAGCAGAGGATT